>CAYNZM010000104.1:0-5937 GCA_964401725.1 uncultured Oscillospiraceae bacterium | reverse complement strand
ACTCCGCCATCGTTCCCTGCGTCCTCTCCGCCCTCATCGCGGAGTGGGTGGCGCGTTTTCTCGGAGTGCACCCCACGGCTTTTTCCGTGGCGGCGGTGCCGGAGCTGAGCCTCCCCATCCTGGGAAAGCTCATCGTCCTCGGGGTGCTGTGCGCGTTCGTTTCGGTGCTGTTCTGCGCCGTGATGCACGCCGCGCCGAAGCTCTATGACCGGGTGACGAAGAACCCGTACCTCCGGGCGCTGCTCGGCGGTGTGCTGGTCCTGGGGCTGACCCTCCTGCTGGGCCGGGACTACAACGGCGCGGGCATCGGCGTCATCGAAAGCGCTCTCGGCGGTGAGGCAGCACCCGAGGCGTTTCTGCTGAAAATGGTCTTCACGGCCCTGACCCTCGCGGCGGGCTTCAAGGGCGGAGAGATCGTCCCGGCGTTTTTCTGCGGGGCGACCTTCGGCGGCTTTTATGGCGCGCTTCTGGGGCTTCCGGCGTCCTTTGCCGCGGCGGTGGGCATCGTGGCGGTGTTCTGCGGGGTGACGAACTGTCCTCTCACCGCCATCCTGCTGGCCTACGAGCTCTTCGGCGGAGAGGGCCTGCCGCTGTATACCCTGGCCATCGCCGTGAGCTATACCCTCTCCGGGTATTCGAGCCTCTACCACGCCCAGAAGATCGTGTACTCCAAGCTCCGGCCGGAGTACGTGAACCACGACACCCACTGAAAAATCAGGGCCGACCCGATGGGGTCGGCTCTTTGCGTGTTATGGTCTATATATCGTCTGCTCCGTGAAGACGGCGTCCACGGCCCGGTCCCAGGGCTCCGATGGGAGGGCCTCGACCTTCTGAAACTCGAAGGCCGCCGCCGCGATAAAGGCCGTTTCGCACCGCGGCAGGAAGCGGTCGTAGTACCCCCCGCCCATGCCCAGGCGATGCCCGCCGGGATCGAAGCCCAGACAGGGACAGATCACAAGATCGATGTCCCGGGGGTCCACAGGCTCCGAACGCTCCGGGTCCGGCTCCTCGATGCCGAAGGGTCCCGAAATCCAGGCGTCTGGCTCCGTGAGCCGCCGGACCTCCAGCGTCCCGTCCGGCAGACACCGGGGGTAGACCAGGTCCTTTTCCCGGCCCAGGGCGGACGCGATGGCCTGCAGGCGCACCTCTCCCCGCATGGCCCGGTAGAGCATCACGGTTTTGGCGGCTTCCAGCTCCGGGCTGTGGAGAAGGCTCCGGGTGACCCGGTCGGAGAGGAATCCGCACCGCATGGGGGTGAGGCGGGATCGTTTTTCCCGCAAAATACGCCGGAGGTAGGCTTTGTACACCCCCGGAAAGGCGGAACGCACCGCCCCTGCCAGGTACAGGGACCCGAAGGACACGACGACGCCCTCCTCCCCGGCGGCCTCCAGGGCGGTGGAAATCCCCGCCGAGATGTCATCAAAGGCCCGGGCGTCGTGACCCAGGGCCGCGAGACGCTCCGCCAGGTCTCCGGCGGGCAGGGCCCGGTCACTCTGGGGCGTGAGGCAGAAAAACTGATCTCCCAGCGGCAGGATCGGCGCCAGGATGCCCGCAAGGTCCTTGTCCGCCAGCACCCCCAGCAGAAATGCAAATTTTCGCTCCGGCAGAAGCTCCCCCAGGCTTCGGGCCAGGGCCTCGGCGCACTGGGGGTTGTGCCCGCCGTCCAGAAGAAACAGCGGCTTCCGGCCCAGGACCTCCATCCGCGCCGGCCATCGGACGTGGGACAGTCCCGCCGCCACGGCCTCCGCCGGGACGGTCCACCCCCGATGCCGCAGGACGTTTATCGTCTCCAGGACCACGGCGGCGTTTCTCGCTTGGTGCGGTCCCAGCAGGGCCAGATCGTAATCCGCGCCGCGATAGGTGATGCGCTGTCCGTCCAGGGAGGACGAGAGGATGTGAAGCGCCGAAAAATCCGCCCGGGTGAGCGGGACGTTTTTCTCCCGGCACACGGCCTCCACCACAGAGGATGCCTCGGGGTCGGCATCGTAGAGAACGCAGGCGGTGCCGGGCTTCACGATGCCGGCCTTGGTCCGAGCGATTTCGGCAAGTGTGCCGCCCAGATATTCCGTGTGCTCCAGGCCGAGATTTGTGATGACGGCGGCCTCCGGGGCATCGATGACATTGGTGCTGTCCAAGGCACCGCCCATGCCCACCTCCAGGACCACGATGTCGCAGCCTGCCTCGGCAAAATACACCATGCCCACGGCGGTGACCAGCTCAAACTGGCTGGGGTGGTCCTCCATGGCCTCCGCGGCGGCGGCAACGCGCTCCGTGACGGCGGCGAGGCGGTCCCCGGGGATGGGCTCGCCGGAGAGTTGGATGCGCTCCCGGAAATTCTCGATGTAGGGGGAGGTGTACAGTCCCGTGCGGTACCCGGCGCGGCGGAGGATGGCCTCCAGCATGGCGCAGGTGCTTCCCTTGCCGTTGCTGCCCGCCACGTGGACAAAGCGCAGGGACTTCTGGGGGTCCCCCAGAGCATGCAGAAGTGTCCGGGTCCGGTCAAGGCCCAGGCGGGACCGGCTCCAGGTGAAGTTTTCGATGTAAGCTATGGCGTCGCGCTCGGTCATCACGGCAGGAGCCTCCCCTCGTAGGTTTGCAGGACCCGTCCCAGGAGCAGCAGAGAAACGAACTGCACCGGTCCCAGGATCGCGCACTGCACGGCCCGGGTCGCGAGCAGCGCTCCGAAGGGCGAGCCGTAGAGGATCGAGATCCACAGCGTATTCAGAAGCAGGCTTAGAAGAAGCTGCTGGACCGCAACGGCCCCCAGGATGTTCACAGGACCCCGGTTTTTCCGCAGGAACAGCCCGAAGACGCAGCCCGTGAGAAACGCCGTCAGCGTGAAGCCCGGAAAGTACGGTCCCACGGGAAACAACACCGCCCCGAGAAAATCCCCCAGCGCTGCCACGATTCCGGCGGACAGCGGCCCGAACAGCATCCCCGCCGCGGCCACGGGCAGGAAGCTGAAGCCGATCTTGAGGTTCCAGGCGTTGATGGACAGAAAGCGGTTCAGAATGATCTCCAGGGCGGTCAGAACGCCGAGATACACGAGCCTTCTCGCGGTGAGCTTAGGCATACAAAAACCCCTCCTTTTTGCGACAGATGCCACAAAAGGAGGGGTGAGGGTTCCTTCTATGGCAGCGGAAGCGGAATCGGCATCGCGGCGAGATCGCCTTCGTCCACAGACAACTTCCCATCCTGTGGCACTTGACGCGCCGTTCCTACTCTGACAAGAAACGTTTTGAAGTTCAGCTCTATTATACGGAATTCACCGGAAAAATCAACCCTTATCGCGTGCGGAGGTCGCCCCAGAAGAACAGAGCCACGGTCCCCGGGCCGGTGTGACTGCCGATGGTGGTGCCGATGTCGTTGATGAGGACCTTGCCATTCAGCTTCGGGAAGCGCTCCTCCACGAGCCGGGCCACCTCCTCCGCATCCTCCGGGCAGGCGGACATGGAGATGAAGCACTTGCCGTTGTAGTCAAGACCACCCTCGGCGTGCTCCTCCATGCGATCTACGATGGCGCGGATGACCTTTTTCTTCGTGCGAATCTTCTCCCGGGGGATGAGGCGGCCCAGGTCGTCCATGTTCATGAGGGGGCAGATGTTCAGCAGGCCGCCGAAGACGCCGGAGGCCTTGGAGATGCGCCCGCCCCGGACGAAGAAGGTCAGGTCCGTGGAGAAGAACCAGTGGTGCATGCGGAGCTTGTTTGCCTCGGCCCAGCCGCGCAGCTCGTCGATGCCCATGCCGGCGTCCCGCTTGTCCGCGAGGGTATCCATGAGAAGACCGTAGCCCGAGGACGCGCCCAGGGAGTCCACGACGTAGACCTTCCGTTCCGGGTAGCGCTCCCGGGCGATGGCGGCGGCGCTCTCGGCGGAGTTGAAGGTGCCGGAGATGCCGCTGGAGAGAGTCACATGCAGAATGTCCTTCCGGTTCTCCAGGAACGGCGTCCACATGTCCAGGTACTCGGAGATGCTGACCTGGGAGGTGCTGGTGGACGCGCCGTCGGCCATGGCCTTGTAGAACTCCGGGAAGGGGATGGACTGGCCCAGGTCGTCGGGGTACTCGACGCCGTCCAGCAGGTAGTGGAAGCAGGCGTAGTGGATGCCGCGGCGCTCGAAATGCTCCTTGCGCAGGTCGGCGGTGGAGCAGCAGCTCAGGATGTAATCGCTCATGGGTGTTCCTCCTCATATATTCACAAGTCTATCCTACCCCCGAAGGCCCTTCCGGGCAACCTACGCCTGGGATAGCCGCTCTCCCCAATGAAAAACGGCGCAGAGCAAGCTCTACGCCGTGGGGTTTTCACTCTACCGATCGGAGAATGCCGGGATTTTCAGCGGTTTTCCCGTTGATCCGCCCGCCGTATGCGGATGTGGAAGCACAGCACCACAAGAACCTCCGCCGGCAGCAGCACGAGAAAGATCTGCCAGGGATTGAAGGGAAGCAGGAAGAGATACACCAGCGCGACGATACACGCCACCAGCAGCATCACGAGGATCATGTTGTGCCGACCCTTGTTCCAGACGGAGTTCAGCACGAGCAGCGTGATGAGGGAGATGGGTACCGCCGTGGCAAAGATCTGCCACACGAGAATGTCCAGCGTCAGCCAGAATACCACGAACATCAACACCGCCATGGTCCAGATGCCCGCGATGGCCACGAGAGTAACGACCGTGCTGGAGAATTTCGGCGCGGCGGCGCGTTCCTCCTCCCGCTCCCGCTGCACCGGGTCCTTCCAGGGGTCCTCCGCCCGCAGCAGACCGTCCACCGTGGTGCCGTATATCTCCGCGATGCGGGTGAGGACGTACACGTCCGGCATGGACTCGCCCCGTTCCCATTTGGAGATGGTCTTGTCGGAGTAGTTCAGCCGCTCGCCCAGCTCCGCCTGGGTCATGCCCGCCGCCTGCCGGAGCTTGATGAGCCGTCCGGCCAGCAGCAGCTTCATTTCTTCCATTGTCATGCGTCAAGGCTCCTTCTCATGGAAGCTCCCGGCGCGTGCCGGAGCTGTCATTTGCGGGCGGTGTACCCGGTCACACCGGGGATCACCTCGCCGTCGAACTGGAGGTAGGTGGGTCCTTCAAGCTCCACGGTGATCTCCCGCCCGAAGCGGATGTCGCAGGCGGCAAAGCCCGTATGCCAGCCGGGGATCACGAAGGGGAAGCGCAGCAGCGTCCCCAGAGGGGTCGTGCCGCTCCAGACCATGCAGCAGAGGGTGTTTCCCCCGCGGTCCTGCTTCGGGGCGAAGTTCATGCCGCCGCCCTGGAAGCGTCCGTTCATGGAGACCGCCATCCAAAGGCGGTCATACTCCCGGGTCTCACCGTCCACCGTCACCCGGCCGCGCATGGGGGTGTATTCTCGGAAGAAGGACCCGAGGGCCGTGGCGGCGTAGCCGGAGCGCTGGGGCTTGTGGCGGTTTTCCTCCATCATGGCGCAGACCACGGCGTCCACGCCCACGGAGCAGCCGTTGAGGTAGCGGTGGAGCTTCCCGTCCACCAGGGCGGTGGGGAGGTTCTCCATGTGCTCCCGGATTGGGATGAGAGGGGAACCGGTCTTTTTGCCGTCCGTGATGTCCCGCAGAAAATCGTTTCCGGTGCCGAAGCGCCAGGCGAAAAGCTCCGCCCGGATGGGGGTGTCGGAAAGATCGTTCAGGAGGCGGTGGATGGTCCCGTCGCCGCCGCAGAGGACGACCCGATCGGTCTCGGTGAGCTTTGCGAAAAATGCCGGGGCGTCGAGAGTGGTCACGTCCCGGACCTCCGGGGTCTCCGCCGCGAGATGGGTCTGGACCTCCTCCAGACCGCGGACACCCTTTCCGCCGTTTGCCAGAGGGTTAAAGAGGATATAGGTCATGGTCATTTTCCTCATGCTATCTGTATATTAAAATCGTTTAATTATAGCCCATTTTCGGCGTTTCGTAAAGTCTTTTATCCCGGCCTTGCGTTT
>CAYNZM010000103.1:0-6114 GCA_964401725.1 uncultured Oscillospiraceae bacterium | reverse complement strand
CGTTCTCGTGAGTAGTCCTCCGTTGGTCAATGACATTATCTTAATGACATTGGGCGGAGGGACGTGGGATGGTTTTGTAAATTTTTGTCGGGAAAAATGTAACTTTTGCTGGGAATTTCGTAACGAATGTGATATAATGAAACGGATAAGGAAAAAGGTTACAAGCGAGGTGATCCCATGAGACGAGCAAGACGCGCCGCCGTGCTTCTGCTGGCGGTGATCCTGGCCCTTTCGTGCGTGGGGTGTATGGCCTCCACCGAGCAGCTCTACGCCCTGCCCAAGCTCTCGGACGATTACCTCCAGCTGGAGACCCTTATTGCCGAGCAGATTCGCTCCGGCGGGGAGTATGCCGCCCCCACGGAGGGCAGCAACCGCCAAACCGTGCAGCTCCGGGACCTGGACGGCGACGGGGTGGACGAGGCCATCGCCTTCCTCGCGGAGACGGACCACACCCCCAGCGTCTGCGTCTACCGCCGGAACGCCGAGGGAAGCTATTACCTCTTCGTGGCCATCGAGGGCGTGGGAAACGCCGTCGGCAGCGTGGACTACGCGGACCTTACCGGGGACGGCGGCATGGAGATCATCCTGACCTGGCGTCTCGGCGGGGATGTGGGTCTTCTCTCGGTCTATTCCCTGCGGGCGGAGGAACAGACCCAGCTTCTCAGCGCGGACTGCGCGGCGTTCCTCACAGCGGACTTGAATGGGGACGGTACGGCGGAGCTTCTGAATCTGACTTTCGACCGGGACGGCGGCTGCGTCACCCGGTACGACTTCTCCGGCGGCGGACGCTCCGAGAGCGAAGCGCTTCTCTCTGACGGCGTGAGTGAGCTTCTCCGCCTGCAGACGGGCCTTCTCTCCGACGGTACGGCGGCGGTGTTCGCGGAATGCCGCTGGAGGGAGGACGAGCTCATCACCGACATCTTCACCGGGGAGACCGGCGAGCTGCGGAACATCACCCGCGGCGCTTCCGGACGCAGTCCCACGGTCCGGCAGGGAGACGCCTTTGCGGAGGACGTGGACGGCGACCGCTCCCTGGAGATCCCCGACTCCGAGGGCGGCGTCCTGCGATGGTACGCTTTTGATTCCGACGGCGACCGGCTCCTGGCGCTGACCACCTACCACGACTACGAAAACGGCTGGTACCTCGTCCTGACGGACACTCTCGCGGCGGCGGAGCTGACCGTATTCCGCACTGGCGACGTGGCGGGGGAGACTGCCGTGACCTTCACGGAGAAAAAAACTCCGCTTCTTGCGGTGTATGTCCTCACCGGGGAGAACCGGGAGGATCGTGCCCGGGAGGAGGGACGCTTTGTTCTCGCCCGGGACGGTTCGACGGTCTATGCCGCCGAGCTTTATGACGACGCGCTTACCCAGGAAGCCATCACTGACAACTTCCGCTTGATATATCCGAGCTGGCGATCCGGCGTTTGATAAGGAGGCAGAACCCATGAAAAAAGTATTGGTATTGGAAGACGAGACCAGCATCCGCAGCTTTGTGGTCATCAACCTCAAGCGCTCGGGGTACGAGCCTATCGAGGCCGAGACCGGCGAGCAGGCCCTGGAGCAGCTCAAGCAGAACCCCGACATCAAGGTAGCTCTGCTGGATGTGATGCTCCCGGACATCGATGGCTTCGAGGTCTGCCGCCGCATCCGGGCCAGCGACTCGAAGATCGGAATTATCATGCTCACCGCGAAGGCCCAGGAGATGGACAAGGTCACGGGACTTATGACCGGCGCGGACGACTACGTCACGAAGCCCTTCTCCCCGGCGGAGCTCACCGCCCGCATCGACGCCCTCTTCCGCCGCACCGGAAACGAGGAACCGCCCGAGGAACCCGGGGAGCTGCACCAGGGTCCCTTCCGCCTGAACACCCGCAACCGCACTTTGGAAAAGAACGGCGAGCGCATCAAGCTCACCCAGATCGAATATTCCATCATGAAGCTCTTCATGGACAACCCCGGCCGCGCCCTCTCCCGGGAGGACATCCTCAACACCGTTTGGGGACGGGATTACTTTGGGGAGCTGAAGATCGTGGACGTGAATATCCGCCGTCTGCGCATCAAGATCGAGGACAACAGCACCATCCCCACGTACATTACTACCGTCTGGGGCTATGGTTATAAATGGGGGTTTTGAGCCGCACGAAGGGCTCGATCACCCATAGATGATATTTGCGCCTGGTAACGATACACCGGAATGGATCGTACCGGGTTTGGCGCACACGATAACGGATGCAGGAGGTGAGGACGATGAAGCTCAAACCGGTGCGGGGACTTCGCATGCGGTGGCTGCGTTCGGGCATATTGCTGACGGTGGGGCTTGTGGTCCTCATCACCGCGGCCTTCGCCCTGGGTGCCCGGGGCTACTACTACAGCTCCGTGCGCCTCGGCCTCACGGCAAAGGCGGATGCCGCCTCGGCCTTCTTCACGCGATACGCCTCCAGCACCTACAGCGAGTACTACCAGAGCGCCTACCGCTACACCGGGAGCTTTGAGGACCGGGATGTCATCGCCCTGCAGTTTGTGAACGCCCGGGGCACGGTGGAGGTGACGAGCTACGGCTTCTCCGCCGGGACCGCGCCGGGCACGCCGGATGTGGAGACAGCCCTTGCGGAAAAGACCATCGGCACCTGGACTGGCCGACGCAGCGGCACCGGCGAGCGCATCATGGCCGTCACCGCGCCGCTCCTGACGGGGGACGGCTCCGTCATCGGCGCCATGCGGTACGTCACGAGTCTGCGCCTCGTGGACCGGGAGATCACGAAGACCATCGCCCTGGCGGCGGGGGTGGCGCTGCTCATCGTGTTCGCGGTGGTGTCCTCAAATCTGTATTTCGTCCGCACCGTGACGGAGCCCCTCGTGGAGCTGACGGAGCTTTCCCACCGCATCGCGGACGGCTCCTACGGCATCCAGGCCCAAAAGAAGCACGACGACGAGATCGGCGATCTCACCGACGCCATCAACGAAATGAGTGCGAAAATCGGTGAGACCGAGCGCCTGCAGACGGAGTTTATCTCCCGGGTGTCCCACGAGCTCCGCACGCCGCTGACCGCCATCACGGGCTGGTCCGAGACCCTTGCCTACGACGAGAGCATCTCCGCCGACTCCCAGCGGGGCATCGCCATCATCGCGAAGGAGTCCGCCCGGCTTACGAAAATGGTGGAGGAGCTTCTCGAATTCACCCGCATCCAGGACGGACGGTTCAATCTGAACCTGGGACCGCTGGACGTGGCCGGGGAGCTGGAGGACGCCATCTTCACCTACGGCAAGCTCCTGGCCCAGGAGGGCGTGACGGTGGACTACACCCCGCCCGAGACGGATATGCCTCTGATCCTGGGCGATCCGGAGCGGCTCAAGCAGGTCTTTTTGAACATCATGGACAACGCCGCGAAGTACGGACGCTCCGCCGGACGCATCGTCGTCACCGTGGGAGCCACGGCCAACTGGGTGGTCGTCCGCTTCCGGGATTTCGGTCCCGGCATCCCGGAAAACGAGCTTCCCTTCGTCAAGAAGAAGTTCTACAAGGGCAGCGGCAAGGAGCGGGGCAGCGGCATCGGTCTTTCCGTCTGCGACGAGATCGTGGGACGGCACAAGGGACGCCTGGAGCTGGAAAACGCCACGGACGGACGCACCGGCCTCACCGTCACCGTCATGCTTCCGGTGATGGACGAAAAAGAGCTCACGATCGGATAGCATTTCATAGAAAGGTCTGAACACATGGCAGAAAACAAAAGCTGCGTCTTCCGCACCAGCATCGGCGGACAGGCGCTCATCGAGGGCATCCTCATGCGGGGCGTGGATAAGCAGTCCATCGTCATCCGCAATCCCGAGGGCGAAATGGTCACGAAGGTGGAGGAGCTGCACCTCGTCAAGGAAAAACACCCCTGGATGGGCTGGCCGCTGATCCGCGGGGTGGTGAACTTTATCGACAGCATGGCCAAGGGCATGAAGGCCCTGTCCTACTCCGCGACGTTTTTGCCGGAGGAGGAGCAGGAGGAGCCCTCCAAGCTCGACCGGTGGATCGAGGAAAAATTCGGCTCCGAGAAGGCCGAGAAGATCATCATCGGCATCGCCATGGTCCTGGGTCTCGCCCTCGCCGTGGGCCTGTTCATCGTTCTGCCGACGTTTCTCGTCGGTCTCATTCCCGGCATCCGCTCCGGCCACGACGGTCTGCGGACCCTTCTCGAGGGCATAGTGAAGATCATCATCCTGCTGGCATACATGTACGGCGTGTCCCAGATGAAGGACATAAAGCGTCTGTTCTCCTACCACGGCGCGGAGCACAAGACCATCTTCTGCTACGAGCACCGGGAACCGCTGACGGTGGAAAACGTCCGCAGGCAGAGCCGCTTCCACCCCCGCTGCGGCACCAGCTTCATCCTGGTGGTGGCGATCATCTCCATTTTCGTGTTCATCCTCGTGAACGCCTTCCTGCACATCGACAATGTCCTTCTGCGGATGCTTCTGAAGCTCCTTCTGCTGCCCGTGGTGGTGGCGGTGACCTATGAGCTCAACCGCTGGCTGGGCCGGCACGACGATCTGCTTTTCGCCCGGATCCTCTCCTGGCCCGGAAAGCAGCTCCAGCACATAACCACCAAGGAGCCGGACGACTCCATGATCGAGGTCGCCATCACGGCGCTGAAGCTCGTCATCCCGGACGTGGAGGGGGCCGACGCGATCTGAATTTTCTCACCGGATAAAGATATGGCTAAGACATACAACGACATCTATATAGCCGCCCGCCGCACGCTGCGGGACGCGGGCATCGAAGCCTATGAGCTGGAAGCCCGGCTCATCGTGGGGCAGGCCTCCGGCAAGACCCTGGCCCAGCTCACCCGGGACCTCTCCCTTTACGCCGGACCGGATTTCGACGCCACGGTGCGGGACATGCTGGACCGGCGTCTCCACGGCGAGCCGGTGGCGTATATCACCGGCGGCTGGGAGTTCTACGGCGTACCCCTGGACATCACGCCGGATGTGCTCATTCCCCGGCCGGACACGGAGCTTCTCGTGGCGGCGGGGATCCGGCTTTTTGCCGGACGAAACGGCAATCCCCGGATTTTGGACCTCTGCGCGGGCTCCGGCTGCATCGGCATCGCTCTCGCGGTGCACATGCCCGGGGCGAAGGTGATCCTTGTGGACAACGACCGCAAGGCCCTCGCCGTATGCCGCCGGAATGTCCAGAAAAACAGGCTGGACACCCGTGTCATGTGCATCGAGGCGGACGCCGCCCAGAAACCGCCCATGCTCCTCGGGAAATTCGACCTTCTCGTCTGCAACGCCCCTTACGTCCCCACGGCGGAGATCGAAACGCTGGATGCCTCCGTGCGGGAGTATGAGCCCTGGCATGCCCTGGACGGCGGGGAGGACGGCCTCGACATCATCCGGGCCATGGTCCCGCTGTGGAAGTCCGTTTTAAAGGACAGCGGAAGCATTATGCTGGAGATCGGAGAGGGACAGGCGGAGGCTGTGGGCTCCCTGCTGGAGCGGGAGGGCTTCACGAGCATCGGCACTTTGCTTGACGCCGGCGGCACCGAGCGCGTCGTTCTCGGCCGGCTCCCGGCCCCTACCAAGTAACAAACCCGCCGCTCCCGGCGGAGAAGGAGACATCATACTATGGCGACCAATAAAAAAGCGCCCATCACCCCGGTGGGACAGGCTTCGGACAAGAAAAAAGCGCTGGAGACCGCGCTGCATCAGATCGAAAAAGACTATGGCAAAGGCGCTATCATGCGTCTCGGGGAGGACATTCCCGTGAACGTGGAGGCCATCCCCACGGGTTCCCTGGGCCTGGACATCGCCCTGGGTATCGGCGGCGTTCCCCGGGGACGCATCGTGGAGATCTACGGCCCGGAGGCCAGCGGTAAGACTACCCTCGCCCTGCACATCGTCGCCTCCGCCCAGAAGAGCGGCGGCGAGGCGGCGTACATCGACGTGGAGCATGCCCTGGAGCCTGCCTATGCCCGCGCCGTCGGCGTGGACATCGACAACCTCCTCATCTCCCAGCCGGACACCGCGGAGCAGGCCCTGCAGATCACGGAAGCTCTGGTCCGCTCCGGCGCCATCGACGTCATCGTGGTGGACTCTGTGGCGGCGCTGCTGCCCCGGTCGGAG
>CAYNZM010000102.1:0-6167 GCA_964401725.1 uncultured Oscillospiraceae bacterium | reverse complement strand
ACCATCGCCACCGTCGCCATCATCAACGCCATGGCGTACTGGAACGACTACCTGCTGCCGAGCCTCGTGCTGACGGATAAGTCGCTCTACACGATTCCCATTGCCACCCAGGTGTTCTACGGCACCTACTCCACCGACATCGGCCTCGTCATGGCGGCTCTGCTGCTCGCGATGCTGCCGATCCTCATCCTCTACGTGTTCCTGCAGCGGTACATCGTGGAGGGCGTCACCTCCGGCGCGGTGAAGGGCTAAATCCCCTCCCCCCATCGGAACGATCCTGCCGGCTTCCCCGCTCTCTGAGGCGGGGAGGCCGTTTTGCGAACATCTTCGGAAGGGAGGCTGTGATATGCGGCGCATTTTCGATATGGACAACCCCGTAATGAAGGCTCTCGCCGTCGCCGCGGATCTCATCGTTCTGAACCTTTTGACCCTCCTGTGCTGTCTGCCGGTCGTGACCGCCGGCGCAGCTCTTACCGCGCTGTATGATCGCGTCATCCACCTCGTCCGCGGGGAGGATTCCTACCTTATCAAGCCGTTTTTCCGGTCCTTTGCCGGCAACTTCAAAAAAGGGACCATCTTCTGGCTGCTGCTGCTTTTGGCGGCGGTCATCCTCACCTTCGACTATCTCGCGGCGCTGGCGTATATCCCCGGGATACGCTACGGCGTCCTCGCCATCGCCGTGCTGCTTGTTGCGCTGGCGCAGTACGTTTTCGCGCTGCTGTCCCGCTATGAGAACACCCTCCGGGCGACGCTCAAAAACGCCGCCATCCTCGCCGTGGGGTACTTCCCCCGCACCGCCGCCATGACGGTCTGCGCCGTCGGGCTGTGGATGCTGGCCTTCCGGTTCGCCCAGATCGGTGCGCCGGTGCTGATGCTCTTCGGCCTGTCCCTCCCCTGCTACATAAACGCCCTGCTGCTGCGCGGGGTGTTCAACCACCTGGACGATCCCGACGGAGACTCCTCCGCCGATAACGACACGAGGCAGGACCCATGAAAAACGCAATGGAAAAACGGCTCGCGGAGCATTTCGACGAACTGAAAGAGCTGTTCCTCGCGCTCTACCACGACGAAAACGCCTTCGACTACTTCCTCGGCATGCTGCGCCGGAGCTGGGCGGAGCGGAAAAATCCCCTGCGGGAGCTGGACAAGCGCCGTCTGGCAAACCCCGGCTGGTACCGCTCGAATAAGCTCCTGGGCATGATGATGTATACCGACGCCTTCGCGGGGAACCTGCAGGGCGTGCGGGAGCGTCTGCCGTACCTCGCGGAGTGCGGGGTGAACTACCTGCACCTCATGCCGCTGCTTAAGACCGTGAAGGGCAAGAGCGACGGCGGCTATGCCGTGGCGGATTTCCGCACCGTGCAGCCGGAGCTCGGCACCATGGAGGACCTGGAGGCCCTGGCGGATGCCCTGCGCCGCCGGGGGATATGCCTCTGCCTCGACTTCGTCATGAACCACACCAGCGAGGACCATCCCTGGGCCAGGGCTGCCCGGGCCGGAGATCCCTGGGCCCAGAGCCGGTATTTCTTCTACGATAATTGGGACATCCCCAACGCCTACGAGCAGACCGTTCCCCAGGTCTTCCCCACCACCGCGCCGGGAAACTTCACCTGGCTGGAGGACTGCGGCAAGGTGGTCATGACCTTCTTCCATCCGTATCAGTGGGACTTAAACTACGCCAATCCCATGGTCCTGAACGACATGACGGAAAACCTCCTCTACCTCGCGAACCGAGGCGTGGACGTGATCCGGCTCGACGCCATCCCCTACATCTGGAAGGCCCTCGGCACCGACTGCCGCAACCAGCCCCAGGTGCATTCCCTCGCGCGCATCCTGCATCTTTCCTGCCAGATCGTCTGCCCGGCGGTGCTGCTGCTGGGGGAGGTAGTCATGGAGCCCGAAAAGCTCGCTCCCTACTTCGGCACTCCGGAACGCCCGGAGTGCGACGTTCTCTACAACGCCACCACCATGTGCACCACCTGGCACACCGTGGCCACCCGGGACGCGCGGCTCCTGCGGCGGCAGGCGGAGCAGCTCTCCGCCCTGCCCCGGAGCTGCACCTTCCAGAACTACCTCCGCTGCCACGACGACATCGGCTGGGGCCTGGACTATCCCTGGCTGTGGGCCAATCTCACCCAGGGGGAGGTTCCCCACAAAAAATATCTAAACGACTGGTTTTCCGGCGTGTGGCCCGGAAGCTGGTCCCGCGGCGAGCTGTATAACGACGATCCCCGGCTGGGAGACGCCCGGATGTGCGGCACCACGGCCTCCCTCGTCGGCCTGGAGACCGCCTCCACCCCGGCGGAAGAAGCCCGCGCCATCGCCTGCGACGTGATGCTCCACGCCTGGATGCTCACCCAGAGCGGCATCCCCGTCATCTACAGCGGCGACGAGATCGGCCAGCTCAACGACTACACCTACCACGACGACCCCGAAAAGAACGAGGACAGCCGCTACGTCCACCGGGGACGCTTCCGCTGGGATCTCGCGGCCCATCGAAACGACCCGGACACCCGGGAGGGACAGCTCTTTTCCGCCCTGCGCCGCCTGGAGACCCTCCGGGCGGAGCATGAGGTCTTCCGGGCCGACGCGGAAATGCTTCCTTTGGACACCGGGGATTTTGCGGTCCTCGGTCTGCGTCGGACCTATGGAAACGAGACTCTCGTGGCGCTGTTCAACTTCTCCGAGGACCCGAAAACCACCCCCAATCCCGCTCCCGGCGGGACGGACCTGCTCACCGGAAACCCCTGCGGGGGAGACACACTGGAGCTTCCGGGGTACGGCTTTCTGTGGCTCATGGAGGATCGTGACCCATGCTGAGCGGCGCACTGATCCGCGCCCGGAAGTATGAGCGGGACGCCATGGCGGGCATCCCGGCGTCGCTCCGCCCGGGATACCACATGACCGCGAATGTCGGCTGGCTCAACGACCCGAACGGGTTTTCCGTCTATCGCGGGGAATATCACCTCTTCTACCAATACCACCCCTACGACACCCACTGGGGACCCATGCACTGGGGCCACGCCAAGTCCCATGACCTGATCCGCTGGGAGCGCCTCCCCTGCGCTATGGCGCCGGATGAGGACTACGACCGGGACGGCTGCTTTTCCGGCAGCGCCCTGGAAATGCCCGACGGGAGACAGCTTCTTCTTTACACCGGTGTGCGGAAGGAGGACCTTCCCGACGGCACGCTCCGGGAGTCGCAGGTCCAGTGCGCCGCCCTGGGGGACGGCCTCGATTACGAAAAGCTCCCGGAAAATCCCGTCATCGGCGCAAACCTGCTGCCCGAGGGCGGCAGCACCCGGGATTTCCGGGACCCAAAGCTCCGGTTTGAAAACAGACGCTATTACGTCGTGGCGGGCAACCGCTGCCCGGACGGCAGCGGCGCGGTGCTGGAATTCGAGAGCTCCGACGCAAGGCATTGGCAGTACGACGGCGTGGTGGCGGCCTCCGGCAATCGGCGCGGACGGATGTGGGAATGCCCGGACCGCTTCGAGCTGGACGGAAAAGACGTTCTTCTCGTAAGTCCCCAGGAGATGCTGGCGGAGGGCCTCGAGTTCATCGAAGGAAACACCACCCTATGCCTCATCGGCACCCGGGAGGACAGCCGCCTTGTCCGGGAGCATGAGCAGACCATCGACTACGGCCTGGATTTCTATGCGCCCCAGACGCTATTTACCCCCGACGGACGGCGGGTGATGATCGCCTGGATGCAGTTCTGGGACAGTGTAAACGTCCAGCCGGACCTGCCCTTTTTCGGGCAGTTCACCGTCCCGCGGGAGCTGTCCGTCCGGGACGGACGCCTCATCCAGAGTCCCGCGCGAGAGCTGGAGAATTACCGGGGCGAAGTCCGTGTGTTCCATGGCCTTACCCTGCAGGGGCGCAGGACGCTTCCCGGCGTGGAGGGACGCTGCCTCGACATGGTCCTGCGCATCCGGGCCGACAGCCCCTTCCGTCTGACCGTTGCGGCGGACGATGCCCGCGGCACGACGGTGGTTTTTGACCCCCAAAGCAGCACCATTACCGTGGACCGCAGCCGCAGCGGCTTCGGAGAGGGCCTCGTGAACACCCGGACCTTCGCCGTCCGGGACCGTAACGGGCTTCTGGACCTGCGGGTCCTGCTGGACCGCTACAGCCTGGAGCTCTTTGCCAACGACGGCGAGCAGGCCGCATCCTTCACCCTCTACACCCCGCAGGACGCGGACGGGCTATACTTCACCGCCGAGAGCGCGACGCTGGACGCGGCGGTGTACGAACTGGAGTTCTGACCATGGAGAAACGCTATGACGTAACGGCTCTCGGGGAGCTTCTCATCGACTTCACGGAAAACGGATCAAGCGCCCAGGGCAACGCCCTGTTTGAGGCCAATCCCGGCGGCGCGCCCTGCAACGTGCTCGCCATGCTGCAAAAGCTCGGCCACGCCACCGCTTTCCTCGGCAAGGTGGGGGACGATATGTTCGGGCGGCTCCTGCGGGACGTGATCGAGGACGCGGGCATCGACAGCGCGGGTCTTGTGCTGGACCCCACGGCCCACACGACGCTGGCCTTCGTAAAGACCTTCCCAAACGGCGACCGGGACTTCTCCTTCTACCGGGACCCCGGCGCGGATATGCTCCTCACCGCGGATGAGCTGCGGGAGGAAGCCGTGACCGGCTGCCGCGTCCTCCACTTTGGGACCCTCTCCATGACCCACGAGGGCGTCCGGGCCGCCACGAAAAAAGCCGTCGCTCTCGCGAGGGCTCACGGCGCACTCATCTCCTTCGACCCGAACCTTCGCCCTCCCCTGTGGAGAACGATGGACGAGGCGAAGGCCCAGATCGAATGGGGGCTTTCCCAGGCGGACATCGTGAAGATCGCGGACAACGAGCTGGAATTTCTCACCGGCGAGACGGATTTTGACCGGGGAGCGGCGATGCTCCGAAATCGCTTTCCCACCATCCGGCTTCTGAATGTCACCGCCGGCGCGGACGGCAGCCACGCCTATTGCGGCGGCGAGCGGGTCTTCGTCCCGGCGTTCCGGCTGGGGGGCACCATCGAGACCACCGGCGCGGGGGATACCTTCTGCGCCTGCGTGCTGCATTTCGCCCTGGACCACGGCCTCGCGGACCTCACGGCGGAGGACCTGCGGGATATGCTCCGCTTCGCCAACGCCGCGGCATACCTCGTCACCACGAAGAAGGGTGCCATCCGCTCCATGCCCGACCCGGAGGATATTGCAAAAATACTGAAAAATTAATGAATTTTTGCGATATTTTTGTCAAAAACAGTAGCATTCCCGGAGAGCTTGTGATATAATTAGCTATCCGGTTTGCGGATACGTTCTTTTCGGCTTCTTTTTCTCGTAAGAATAAAGAGCAGACAATTCCATTGGCGGGCGGTCACTCCACCCTATGACCGTTCGTACATAAGAACAGGAGGAAAATTTCCGTTCGCTCACGGTGCGGCAGTGTGGAGACCTGTCGTAATGCGGTGCATCCTGCGGGGATGCCGCGAGGCGGTTGTGGCGGAGGCCGGACCGCTAGAGCAAAAGCAGTATGTCGGAAGTCATCATGAAAGGGCTCAAGAAGGTCTACGACGGCGGCGTCACGGCGGTCCACGACGTGAACCTGCACATCCAGGACAAGGAATTCATCGTCCTCGTCGGTCCCTCCGGCTGCGGTAAGTCCACCACCCTGCGCATGGTCGCGGGTCTCGAGGACATCTCCGGCGGCGAACTCTACATCGACGGCAACCTCGTAAACGACGTGGAGCCCAAGGACCGCGACATCGCCATGGTGTTCCAGTCCTACGCCCTGTACCCCCACATGACCGTCCGCGACAACCTCGGCTTCGCCCTGAAGCTCAAGAAGGTCCCCAAGGAGGAGATCGAGAAGAAGGTCAACGAGGTCGCGGAGATCCTCGACATCACCCAGTACCTCGACCGCAAGCCCAAGGCTCTTTCCGGCGGCCAGCGTCAGCGCGTCGCCATCGGCCGCGCCATGGTCCGTGACCCGAAGGTCTTCCTCATGGACGAACCTCTCTCGAACCTGGACGCGAAGCTCCGCAACCAGATGCGTGCCGAGATCATCAAGCTCCGCCAGCGCATCAACACCACCTTCATGTACGTCACCCACGACCAGACCGAGGCCATGACGCTGGGCGACCGCATCGTCATCATGAAGGACGGC
>CAYNZM010000101.1:0-6240 GCA_964401725.1 uncultured Oscillospiraceae bacterium | reverse complement strand
ACGAGAGCATTGACGATCATGTACTTATGCAGGGCGGCGACCCGTTTTCCGAGGACGAGACGCTCGCGGCAATTATGGAACTGCCGGAGCGGTACAAGGCGGTCATCTATATGTACTATTACGAGGGGTATACCTCGAAGGAGATCGCCGCGATCCTGCGAAAGCCGCCGTCCACGATCCGCAGTCACCTGCAGGAGGCCAGACGGTATCTGAAAGGAGTGCTGACCGATGAAGAATAAAAGCATCGTTGACGCGTGGGATCGGCTCGGCCCGGACGCTGTGGCGGAAAACCGTGTGCTGGCAAAGGTCAAAGAGAAGCAGGCCCGTCGGAGGCGGTCGCTCCGCTGGGCGATGCCCGCCGCGGCCGCCGCGGTGCTGGCGCTGGCAGTGCTGGCAGGGACGGTTTTTACCCCAGACTGCGGGAATGCGTTCACCGTACAGGCCTATGCAATAGAGGAGTTGGCGGACGGGAGCGTCGTTCTGCGCGAGACGGATTTGTACGATCAGAGCGCCGGCTGGGGCGGCTGTTACGACGGCGAACGGCTATTTGTCAGTATCGGCATGAAATACGACGGCCAAAACATCGAGAGCGTGACCTTTACTACGGAGACAGGCTTTTTCGCCGCGCAGCATCTCAGCGACCACGAGACTGACAGCCCGTCCGACGTCTCGAAAACGTATGTCGGGCCAGACAGCAGGCTTGTGATGATCGGCGAGACGTTTGAGATCCTTGGGCCGGAGGTTGCCTTCGAGGGCGCTATGGACGAGGATCTACTCCTGTTCTGGGGCGTAGAAAGCCCGGATGGAGATTATATCCCCGATAGTGTTGAGCTCGTGGCAATAGCGCGGTTTACAAACGGCGAGACGCAGACGATTCCGGTTTCCGTGCCGCTGAAAGGCGAGAGCGTCGGCGTGGGCGTCATCACATATACGGGGAAGGCAAACCCGGTTTCAGACTATGCGCAGCAACTCGAATACTACGCCTCGCTCCCGGCAGAGGCATGGATACTTCTGGAGGACAGCGTCGCACCGGTGACAGACGGATGGTACGGATACTACTGGAAGGAAGGGAACAACGACATCCAGGTCGAGATCAGCGACCACAGGGAGTTCGACGAAGATGGAAACTTTATCACCGTGCATCCTGGGCTCAAGGTCGTCATTCACCGGAACGACGACGGCTCTCTGACCGGCATGGTGTACCATGTGGCGGATGAGTTTAGGTACGACCCGGAAGGATAAAATTTTGAACAATGTGAGGGGATGACCGCGAGGTCATCCCCTTCCGTTGATTCGATACAAAACGCTTATTCCGGCGTGCGGCCTTCGCAGAGGTAGAAGGCCGTCAGCAGGCCCGGGCCGGTGTGAGCGCCGATGACGACGCCGAGGGAGCTGACGGTGATCTCCCCGACCTGCGGAAACTCCGCGCGGATCGTGTCCCGCACCGTCTCCGCGTCGGCCAGGCAGTCGGCGTGCAGGAGCAGAAACTCCGTGCCGGTGCAGTCGAACTTGCTGAGGTCGCTGCGGATGCCGTCCAGGATGGCCTTCACCGCGGCTTTGCGGCCCCGGACCTTCTTCGCCACGTCCAGCGTCCCCCGGTCGGGGACATACAGCACCGGCTTGATGGACAGAATGGACCCCACCAGAGCCGAGGCGTTGGACACCCGACCACCGGCCTTCAGATAGTTCAGATCGTCCACGGTGAAGCGGTGGGCGATCTTCAGCTTGTTCGCCTCGCCCCAGGCGATCACCTCGTCGAAGGACGCTCCGGCCTCCATCCGGCGGACCATGTTCATCACGAGGAGGCCCAGACCGCCGGAGATGCACAGCGTATCCATGACGTACAGCTTCTGATCGGGGTAGTCCTCCCGGACCCTGGCGGCGGCGCGGTTGGCGTTTTCGTAGGAGACGGACATTTTCTGGGACATGTCGAGGAAGATCACATCCCCGCCCCGGTCCAGCAGTTCCCGGAAGAAGTCCTCGTACACGAACTCGTTGATCATGGAGGTCTTCAGCAGGTCGCCGTTCCGCATCCCGGCGTAGACCGCGGCGCGGCTCTCCTCCCGGCAGTCGTCCTCGTAGAGGTCGCGGCCGATGGTGTAGGTGTAGGAAATGAACGGGATGTTGTGCGCCTCCAGCCATTCCCGGGTCAGGTCCGAGGTGGAGGAGGTAGCGATGATATAGTCAGCCATGGGGTTCTCCTTCTGTCTCTGTTTTTTGTGGGAACAGTATAGCACGTTCCGGCTCGCAACGCAAATCCGCGAAAAACTCCCGGAGCATCGCCCCGCATTCCTCCCCCAGCACCCCGCCGTAGATGGCGGGATGGAAGCCGTACCGCTCCTCAAAGAGGTTCAGCACGCTGCCGCAGGACCCGGTGACGGGCTCCTTCGCGCCGTAGACGACGGTGGGTATCCGGGCGTTCAGCACCGCCCCGGCGCACATGGGACAGGGCTCCAGCGTCACATACAGCGCACAGTCCTCCAGCCGCCAGGAGCCCCGGGCGGCACAGGCATTTTCGATGGCCTCGATCTCCGCGTGACCGACGGCGCTGCCCCGTTCCTCCCGGCGGTTGCGGCCCTCGCCGATAATATCCCCGGCAGCATCCGCCACCACGGCCCCCACGGGCACGTCTCCGGTGGTCATGGCCTCCCGGGCCAGCCCCAGCGCCCGGCGCATATAGTCCTCGCGTTCCATGCCATTGCCCCCTTCCGCCGCCATTATCCCACACCCGCGGAAAAAACACAAGCTCCTGCCCCGCGGCATAGCATGGACTGCGGGAGGAACACCCGCGAGCTTATCTGCGCGATCGCGCGAAAACTGGGAGGTTTTCATCATAGCGATTTTCACAAACCAGGCGACGCTCTCCTACTCCGGCGGCGTCACCAATTCCAATGTCGTCACCGGCGAGATCGTGGATACCCTGTCCGCCACCAAGACCGCCGTTTCCCAGAGCTACACCCCCGGGGAGAACGTGACCTACGTCGTCAGCATCGTGAACGACGGCGACGCTGCGGTCACCGGACTCACCGTCACGGACGACCTGGGCGGTTATGAGCTGGAGGGAGAGACGGTCTATCCCCTGGAATACGTCGATGGCAGCGTGCTGTATCTCGCGGACGGCGCGGTCCAGGCCGACCCGGTCGTAACGGCCGGTCCTCCGCTGGTCATCAGCGGCCTGGAGGTCCCCGCCCAGGGCAGTATTACGCTCATCTATGAAGCCCGCGTCACCGAATACGCCCCGCTGGGCCCGGACGCGGAAATCACCAACACCGCCGCCGTCGAGGGCGGATGTGCGCCGCTGACGGCCTCTGCCACGCTGCCTATGGCGGGCGAGGCGGAGCTCACCATCAGCAAGGCCGTCAGCCCCGAGGTCGTGGAGGGCTGCGGCGAGCTGACGTACACCTTCGTCATCCAAAACACCGGCAGCGAGGCCGCCGCGGCGGAGGACATGGTCGTCGTCACCGACACCTTTGACCCGGCCCTGCATGACATCGTCGTGGAGCTGGACGGCGCTGCCATGGCTGTGACGACGGACTACAACTACGACGACGCCACGGGCGAATTTGCTACCGTGGCCGGACGGATCACCGTCCCCGGCGCCACGTTCACGCAGAACGCGGACGGCACCTGGACCACCACCCCCGGCGTTGCGACGCTGACGGTGAGCGGGACGCTGTAAGCGACAGCGCCCCATAATCAAAAAACCACCCGGATTTCGGTCCGGGTGGTAATTTCATAAGCCGGAGAAAAGGCGGTCGAGCAGCATCAGCACCTCGATCCATCCGTATTGTCCCGCATGTCCGCCCGTAATCCCCAGGACGATTCCAAAATATAGCGCCGCCGTTATGAGGAATAACACCAGGACGGCCAGCTTGATCCATGTTTCGTTCGTTCGTATCCAGCGAAGGGCCGGTCGGAGCGCCTTCATCCGATAAACGCCTCCTCCGCGTCGCGCTGCGCCTGCATGAGCAGCTCCTCCGCCCGGGTGTACTCCCCGCGGCGCAGGGCCCCCAGCGCGTCCGTCACGCCGTTAAAGAGCTTCAGATACGGGGCTTTGTATTCGTCCATAGGATGTCCTCCTCATCGTTAGCTTCTTCCACTTTAGTAAATTTATTTACTAAAATCAAGAGTAATCTGACATCTTGCATATACTGAAAATGTTATCTTCACTTCTGCATGGAGAGTTCAAGCAGTATGTCAGTGTATCGGGAGAAGCTGAGAGCGCTGCGGGAGGACAACGATCTGACCCAGCAGGCGGTGGCGCAATACCTGGGAACGTCGCAGACTATGTACGCACGGTATGAGCGCGGCGCAAGCGAGCTGCCTTTGCGGCATCTATCCGCCCTCTGTCAATTCTATAATGTTTCGGCCGACGACCTTCTGGGCCTGCGCATTGACAAAACCCGCCCCGTCGGTCAGGCCGACAAAACTGTGCTTTAACATGATAATGTAAATAACCACCCGGACGATTGATCCGGGTGGTTTTCGCTGCGGAAGGATGCCTTACAGCGCCTGGGAGGCGGTGATGATGGCCATCTTGTAGACCTCATCGGCCACGCAGCCGCGGGAGAGGTCGTTGATGGGGGCGTTCAGGCCGAGCAGCAGGGGGCCGTAGGCCGCGAAGCCGCCGAAGCGCTGGGCGATCTTATAGCCGATGTTGCCGGCGTTCACGTCGGGGAAGATGAAGGTGTTGGCATAGCCGGCCACGGGGCTGCCGGGGAACTTCAGCTGGCCCACGGTGGGGGACACGGCGGCGTCGAACTGCATCTCGCCGTCCACGGGGACGTCGGGCATGGCGGCCTTGGCCTTGGCGCAGGCGTTCGCCATGAGGGTGACGGTATCGTCCTTGGCGGAGCCCTTGGTGGAAAAGCTCAGGAAGGCGACCTTCGGGTCGATGCCGAACTTCTTCGCGACCTTCGCGGTCTCGACGGCGGACTCGACGAGCTGGTCCTCGGTGGGATGGATGGTGATGGCGCAGTCGCCCATGGCGTATTTCTCTTCCACGCCGTCCTTCTCACGGACCATGATGAAGGTGCCGGAGACGTTGGAGTTGCCGGGCTTGCACTTGATGAGCTGCAGCGCGGGACGGACGGTGTCGGCGGTGGAGTAAGTGGCGCCGCCCAGGAGGCAGTCGGCCTTTCCCATCTTCACGAGCATGGTGCCGAAGTAGTTGCCCTTGAGGAGGTTCTTGCGGCAGTCCTCCGGGGTCATCTTGCCCTTGCGGAGCTCCACCATCTTCTCCACCATGGCGTCCATCTCGGGATAGGCGGCGGGATCGAGGATATCGACGCCGGTGATGTCGAAGCCGCCGGCAGCCGCCGCAGCCTTCACTTCTTCCACGACGCCGACCAGGATGGGCTGCAGGAAGCCGCCCTTCACAAGGCGGTCCGTGGCCTCCAGGATGCGGGCGTCGGTGCCCTCGGTGAATACGATGGTCTTCTTTTCCGCGGCCTTCAGGGCCTCGATCAGTTCTTCAAACATTGTCGGTCATCCTTCCTAAAGTATGTTTTTCTGCTCGGTAGCAAAGATTTCGCACTAAAAATCATGGTATCACTCACCGGCGTAAATTGCAAGTTGCTATTTACAAAAAATGCGCCATCGGCTATAATACCATTTGTTATCACGGAAGCTGGAAAGGAATCCCCTATGGACGAGAACCAATTCTGCCGCATCCTGGCGGCGCTGCGCCGAAAAAAAGGCGTGTCCCAGCGGAAGGCCGCCGCGGACCTGCGCATCTCCCAGGCCCTTCTGAGCCACTACGAAAACGGCGCCCGGGAGCCGGGCCTGCCCTTTCTCTGCCGCGCCTGCGATTACTACGGCGTGACGGCGGACTATCTCCTCGGCCGCACGGAGCAGCTCGACGCGGAGCCCCCGGCGGACACCGCCCAGACCCTCGCGGCGGAGCTGCGCGCTCTCGCGGACAAGGTGGAGGCCCTATGAAACAGGAAAACATCCGCAACTTCTCCATCATCGCCCACATCGACCACGGAAAATCCACCCTGTCCGACCGACTCATCGAGCTCTGCGGCGCGGTGGACGCCCGGCTCATGGAGGACCAGCTCCTCGACAACATGGAACTCGAGCGCGAGCGGGGCATCACCATCAAGGCCCGGGCCGTCACCCTCCGCTGGAAGGACTACCAGCTCAACCTCATCGACACCCCGGGGCACGTGGACTTCAACTACGAGGTCAGCCGTTCCCTCGCCGCCTGCGAGGGCGCGATCCTCGTCGTGGACGCGA
>CAYNZM010000100.1:0-6257 GCA_964401725.1 uncultured Oscillospiraceae bacterium | reverse complement strand
TCGAGTCCGCCATGAGCATGATCGCCGGCACCTGCCGGAGCATGGGCGTTCTCGTAGGTGACTGACCCGGGGGACACCCCTCGTTTATGTGGGAGGATAACACTTCCGCTCAACCACATCTATTGGAGGAAATATTGAATGTTCAGAGGCAAGAATTATAAAGAGAGCGCTAAGCTCATCGATAGACAGACCGCTTACGATCCCGCCGAGGCCTTCGACCTGGTCTGCAAGGCCAGCAAGGCCAAGTTCGACGAGACTGTCGAGCTCCACGTGAAGCTCGGTGTCGATGGCCGTCACGCCGACCAGCAGGTCCGCGGCGCCATCGTCCTGCCCCACGGCACCGGCAAGACCCGCACCGTCCTGGTCTTCTGCAAGCCCGAGCGCGAGGAAGAGGCCAAGGCAGCTGGCGCCGATTACGCCGGCGGCCAGGATCTGGTTCAGAAGATCCAGACCGAGAACTGGTTCGACTTCGACGTCGTCATCGCCACCCCCGACATGATGGGTGTCGTTGGCCGTCTGGGTAAGGTCCTGGGCCCCAAGGGCCTGATGCCCTCCCCCAAGGCCGGCACCGTTACTCCCAACCTGACCCAGGCCATCAACGAGGTCAAGGCCGGTAAGATCGAGTACCGTCTCGACAAGACCAACATCATCCACTGCCCCATCGGCAAGGTCAGCTTCGGCCCCGAGAAGCTCCAGGAGAACTACGAAGCTCTCATCGGCGCCATCATGAAGGCCAAGCCCGCCGCCGCCAAGGGCCAGTACATCCGCAGCTGCACCACGGCCTCCACCATGGGCCCCGGCATCAAGATCAACGCCCAGAAGGGTCTCTGATCCCGCAGGCCGGCGGAAAAAAATCAGCCGCAGACACAATCGTCTGCGGCTGATTTTTTGTTGTGCGGGTTATCCCTCGCGGACAGTTATATCCCCGCTGGAAAGCTCGGCGGAAGCGCTGCCCGGGATGGGCTCGGCGGGGAGCTCCTCGTCGAATACGACGGGGATGGTGACGGTCTCCTGTCCGCGATAGACAGTGAAATCCGCGCTGTCCCCGGCGCGATAGAGCTTCACGGTCTTGACGAGCTGGGAGCTGGTGAGGACCGGCTCGCCGTCCACGGCGGTGATGACGTCGCCCGCCATAAGTCCCGCGGCCTCGGCGCAGCTGTCCGCCTCCACGAAGTAGACGTATACGCCCTGGACCAGGTCGTAGTACCGGGCGGTGCTGGGGGAGACGGTGGCGGTATTCAGGCCAAGGTACGCCTTTCCGGTGACGTAGCCCTTCTCCACCAGGTCCTCCGCGATCTTGCAGGCGTTGTTGATGGGGATGGCAAAGCCCAGGCCTTCCATGCCGTCCAGGGAGTATTTCGCCGTGACCACGCCGATGACACGACCATAGATGTCGTACACCGGTCCGCCGGAGCTGCCGTTGTTCACGGCGGCGTCGATCTGGAACATGTTCACCGTGGCGTTCACGTCCGTGGTGATGCGGCGGTCCAGGGCGGACACGATGCCGCTCGTCATGGTGTAGGTCAGCTCTCCCAGGGGATTGCCCACGGTGTAGATGCTCTGGCCCACTCGCAGGCCGTCGGAGTCGCCCATGACCGCCGGGACCAGGCCCTCCGCGTCGATATGCAGGACGGCAAGGTCGCTGTCCGTTTCGATGCCGATGACATCGGCTTCGTATTCCGCGCCGTCGTAGGTCAGCACGTGCAGGGCGATGCCCTGGCTGTAGGCCGTCTCGATGACGTGGTAGTTCGTGAGGATGTAGCCGTCCGCCGTGAGCACGATGCCCGTGCCGGTGACGGTGGAGGCACTGAGCTGCCCGAAGACGTTCCGGGTGTAGCCGGGGATGGTGACGCCGACGGTGGACGAGCAGGCGGCGACGTAGATGTCCTCCGCGCTGAGCTCCGTCTGCTCTCCGTCATCGGATTCGGCCAGGATCAGGTCGTTTTCCCTGTCCTGGGCGGCGACAAAATCCTCGTAGAGCTCGCGGCTGTCCTCGCTGGCGGCGTCGGCCCGGGAGGCCAAAAGAAGGCTTCCGCTGCCGAAGATGCCCACTACCAGCATTGCCGCAAGCAGCACCGCCACCGCTGCCACCAGGGCACCGGCGTTTTTCTTTTTCTTCGGCGGCGTCTCGTCCATACCGGCGGAGGCCCGGGCATAGCACTGGGCCGGACTGTAGCCATAGCAGCCGCGGCGGTTTTCCGGCGCCTGGCTGTACAGCGCGTCCCGATAGGCGGAGGCCGATTCCTCCGGCGGAAGTGATTCGTTCCGTTCTTCGTCCATTTGGTTCGTTCCCCCGTGCGATTCTCTTGGGTATCATCATACCGCATGTTTGTGACGCTTGTGTGAACAATTCGGAAAAAACAGGCCCTCCGGCGCAGAAAACACGACGCAGCGGTAATCGCCGCCGCGTCGTGCGTGATAGACTGGGGGGATTATTTCTCCCGGACGTAGTTTCCGGCGACGAAGCCGGTCTTGTCGCCCTGCTTCACCTCGTACCAGTTGGTGGCGGTGTGGTTGATATACTCCAGGGTCGCGCCGGCCTTGGCGGTGCCGATGATGTCGTACCCGGTGCCCGGGCCGGAGCGGATGTTCACATCCCCGATGACCTCCAGCGTGCCGCCGGAGGTGGCGGTGGTCGTGGAAGTGCCCTCCGAATAGCCCTGGACGGAGACCAGTTTGCGGTTTACATAACCCGTCTGTCCGTTGTAGGTGACGCGGTACCACTTGCCCTCGTCGGCGGTGCCGGTGGTGGTGAGGGTCTCGCCCACCCGGGCGATGCCCAGCACGCTGTAGCTCGTGCCCGGGCCGGAGCGGACGTTCACGTCGCTGGTGACGACAAGCTGACCGCTGCCCTCCGCGACGCTGTATGCGCTGCTGGTGGAAGAACCGGCGCCGGGTGCGGGGGTGGCGGTGGGAGCCGGAGTGGCTTCCGCGGTCTCCGTCTCGCCGCCGGTGGGGTCTTCGGTGGAGACGAGAGAGCTGGAGACGTAGTATTCCTTGCCGTTGTACCAGACCTGGGTCCAGCCGTTCACCGTGCCGGTGCGGGTGAGCTTCGTCCCCCGGGAGAGGGTGGTGGCCACGTCGTAGGAGGTGCCCGGGCCGGAGCGCAGGTTCACGCCGGTGCCGGTGACGTACACCGTGCCCTCGGCGGCGGTGACGTCCACGCCGTCGATGCTGGCGCTGCCGGTGACGTTCTCGTCCGCCGTCCCGGTGTCGTCGGCGGGAGCTTCGTCCTCCGCGGATTCCTCATCCTCGCCGCCTATGAGCTCGTTTATGGTGGCGACATGGACCTCCTCCGCCTGGGGAGGCTCGGTGGCCTCGGGGCTCTCCGCCGGGAGAACGATCACCGGCGAGGAGACGGTCTCGCTGACCGTGGGTGCGCTGGTGCCAAAGGAGTGGTTCAGCACGTACCACAGCACCGCGATGACGACAGCCGCGGCCACGATGGTCAGGATGGGGACCAGCGGGGAGGCTTTCTTTTTCTTGCGGGAGGCCGGTGCAGAAGGAGCCTGCCTGCGGCTCTTTTTTTCCTCAACATCCTTCTGGACGGCGTATCGCCTGGTTTCGGGTTCCGAGGGCTCCTTCAAGGGGGGCTCCGCCGGGGTCGGTGCCTCGACGGCAGGCTCTTCCTCCACGGGAAGCTCCGCCTCGACGACGGTCTCTTCCGGGGCAGGAATCTCCACCGGCTCATCGGCGGGGATGTCCTCCACAGGGCCACCGGGCAGGGCCTCGTCCGTTGCGCCCAGGGCCGCGAGCAGAGCCGCTGGATCGGCATAGCGCTCCGCCGGGTCGTAGGCCAGGGCCTTTTCCAGCACGGCGGATAACTCCTCGGTCAGTCCCTTGGGCAGGATGAATTTCTCGCCTTTCATGCGGCGGCGGAGAGCGGAGGAGCGGTTTTTCTCCGTCAGCTCGCCGTTTTTGGGCTGGAACGGCAGGAAACCGCCGCTGCAGCCGGCGTACAGGAACAGGCCCAGGGAGTATACGTCGGATGCGGGAGTGCCATCGCCGTCCCAGAAGAATTCCGGGGCCAGAAACTCCACCTGATCCGCGCTGCGCTCGGACGCCGGAGCGTCGGAGCCCTTGCCAAGATGGGCGTGGCCCTCCTCGTCGATGTTTACGTTGCCGGGCCAGATGTTGCCGTGGAAGCCTGCGCCCTCTGCCGCCAGCCGGGCGCAGAGCTCCCGCGTCAGCATGACGGCCTGATCCGCCGTCATCCCCGCGATGACGCCCGCCGATTCAAACCCTGTATCCGCCATATCCTTCACCTCTTAAAAAGTTACAAGTTATTACAAACTAGAAACAATTTATCACATGCCGCACGGCTTGTCAACCTGTTTTTCGGCAAAAAACGACAAACGCCGCCTCCCGATGGGAGACGGCGCGAAAATCGAGGGAAATCAGTCCAAAATCCGCAGGACAGCGGCGGGGCGGAGAGGCCGCAGGAGCTTTTTCAGCGAGCGGCGGTCCATGGGCTCCGTGACGAAGCCGCACTCCTGGCTGGAGCCGTAAACGGGCTTGGCCTCGGGGAACGCCCTCCTCACGGCGGCGGGATCGGCGGCGGTGCGAACATACCAGTGAGAGACGAGCTCGTCCGCCGGAGCGAGGATACCCCCGGGCACGCCGAGATCGGTGTCCTTGCGATGATACCGGTGCTGGGCGGCCTGGATGATGTCCGCCGCCACGGCGCTGGCGGTGGGGCGCTTGCCCGCGCCGGGACCGTAGAACATCACCTCGCCCACGGCGCTGCCCCGGACGACGCAGGCGTTCATGACGCCGCTGACGGAGGCCAGCAGATGGGTCAGGGGCACGAGATGCGGCTCCACAAAGGCGCAGCAGCCGCCCTCGGAGCGGATGGCGTGGCCCAGGAGCTTCACGGTGTAGCCCAGGGTCCGGGCCAGCTCAAAGTCCGCGGCAGAAATCTTCGTGATGCCCTGGGTGGGGATCTTTTTCGGGTCCATATTGTAGCCGAAGGCCAGGTCCGCAAGGATCGTCGTCTTGCGGCAGGCGTCGATGCCCTCCACGTCGGCGGTGGGATCGGCCTCGGCGTAGCCCAGCTCCTGGGCTGTCTTCAGAGCGGCTTCAAAGCTGCGGCCCTCGGTGTCCATGGCGGTGAGGATGTAGTTCGTGGTGCCGTTCAGGATGCCGAAAAGCTCGTCCACCCGGTTTGCGGCAAGGCACTGGGTCAGGGGCCGGAGCAGGGGGATGCCGCCGCCGACGCTGGCCTCAAAGAGGTAGTTCACGCCCTTTTTCCGGGCGATCTCGTTCAGCTCCGCCCCGTGGACGGCCACGAGCTCCTTGTTGCTGGAGACGACGCTCTTGCCCGCCCGGAGAGCACGCTTGGAGTACGTATAGGCGTCGCCCACGCCGCCGATGACCTCCGCCACGATGGCCACCTCCGGGTCCTTTTCGATGATCGAGAAGTCCTTGACCATCTTATCGGCATAGGGGTCGCCGGGGTAGTCGTGACGCACGAGGATGTAGCCGAGCTCCACCGCGTCGCCCACGACAGAGGCGATCTTTTCTTTTTGTTCCGCCATGACCTCGGCCACGCCGCTGCCGACGGTGCCGTAGCCCAAAATCGCGTATTTTATCATGGGTCCCTCTCTTCCTGCCGGATCAGCCAGCGGCGACGGCGGCGTGGATCACGCCCTCCACCGCGCTGATCTTCTCGAGGAGCTCCTCGGAGGAGATGGTCATGTCCGCGGTGTCCGCCGTGACGGTCACGGGGGCGGTGCCGCTGGTGGGGATGCCCTGGTTGATGGTCAGGATGTTCGCGCCGGTGCCGGCCAGCAGGCCCAGCACCGAGGAGAGAACGCCCATCTGGTGCCGAAGGGTGATCTGGAAGGTGACGATGCGTCCCCGGCCCAGATCCTGGAAGGGCATGATGACGTCCTTGTATTTATAGTATGCCGAGCGGGAGATGCCGACCTTCGCGGCGGCCTCCGCCACGGTCTGCACCTCGCCGGTATCGAGCAGCTCCTTCGCCTCCGTCACGCGGATGAACACCTCGGGCAGGGCGCTGCCGTCCACGAGATAGTAACGGGAGTGACCGTTGTTCGCCATGGTGAATGTCCTCCTCTGATGGTCATTTGTTTTCATACGGTGAATTATACCCCGTTTTGCCCTGCATAACAAGATATATATTATACAAAATCTGGGCGTATTCGCGCCGCGGCGTGTGATCTTGTGCCGAAAATCGATGCAGGGCAATCGCTTACGAAAAGTTGCGGTTAACATAATATTGTGGTAAACTGCCT
>CAYNZM010000099.1:0-6291 GCA_964401725.1 uncultured Oscillospiraceae bacterium | reverse complement strand
ATTTCTTCAAATTAGGGCTTGACAAACCTGCCCTTCGGGGGTATAACGTGGGTGACCTTTCCCAGCCAGTCCCCGTGGGGGAGGACCCGGTCGAGCTCCCGCAGCGCCCGGGTGGAGGAAACGTCCGCCAGGGGAAGCTCCGTCAGCACCCGGAGGAGGACGGTGTTGCCATTCACGCCCGTCTCGGGATGGGCGGCGTGGCAGCCCCGGCCAACGACGGTGAGCTTCGCGCCGCCGGGGGCTTCCTCCACCCGGCAGGTCGCGCCGAGCTCCGCGCACAGCGGTGCCGCTCCCGCCATGAGGTGCATGGGCTCCATGCCCGCGATGACGGCGGAGGCCTCCGTGGGGATGGCGTTTATCTGCACGCCGCCGGTGAGGGAGGCGACCCGTGGAACAGCCGTATCCCTCTCCCAGGTCTTGCGGAAGCGCAGGCGGTACATGCCCTTTTCCGCGTTGCCCACGGGAAATTCCGCGTCCGGCGTGAAGGTATTGGGAGCGGGAGTGTTGTGCCGGTAGTAGTAGTCCACGTCGGAGGAACCGCATTCCTCGTCCGTGCCGAGGATGAGCCGCACCCCCCGTGTCATGGGAAGCCCCAGCTCCTTCACACAGCGAAGGGCGTACAGCGCCGCCACTGCGCCGCCCTTGTCGTCCGCCACGCCCCGGCCATAGATATAGCCGTCGTCCCGGATGACGGGCTCATAGGGGTCGGAGTCCCAGCCGGTGTTTTCGTCCACCACGTCGAGATGGGCGAGAATATCCAGCGTCCGATCCTCGGGACCGCAGTCCGCGGTCAGCACCCGGCGGTCGTGGTCCTGCACCCGGAAGCCGTAGCCCCGGCAAAGCTCGATGGCCTTGTCCAGCGCCTTCGCCGGACCGGGACCGTAGGGAGCGTTTTCCTCCGCGGGACCCGTGACGCTCCGAATGCGGCACAAGGCCCGCAGGTCCTCGAGAAATTCCTCCCGATGCCCGTCGATCCAGGCTTCGATCTGCTGTTTTTTATCCATAAAAATCACTCCTTTATCGATCCCGGCCATTGTACCACAGATCGCCTCCGCCCACAACCAGAAGACGGCCCCGCAGGACCGCCTTTTTCGGGTTTTATCGTGTGCTCCAGGTCCAGGTGCTCCAGTACCGGGATGCGCCGGACCCGCCGCGTCCCGCCAGGATAAGGGGCGTTCCGGCTCCGGTTCCGGGTGTTGGTTTACATAACTATATCCGAACTCATTCATTCTTCGTCCTCCTCCGGCTGGAATTCCAGGATGTCACCAGGCTGGCAGTCCAGCACCCGGCAGATGGCGTCCAGAGTGGAAAACCGCACGGCCTTAGCTTTTCCGGTCTTGAGAATGGAGAGGTTCGCCATGGTAAGGCCCACGGCCTCGGAGAGTTGGGTGAGGCTCACGCGGCGTTTCGCAAGGATCACGTCAAGGTTTACCATAATCATAAGCGATCCCTCACACTGTCAGGTCGTTTTCGGCCTGCAGCAGGGCGGCCTTTAGCGTCAGATGGCTCAGTGCCGCCGCCGCAACGGCGATACCTGCGCCCACCGCGGCGATGAGAAGCATCAAAAGAAACACGCCGGGATGCAGCGCCCGCAGCGCCAGCAGCGCCAGGATGGCGACGATGCAGAGGATCGTATCCGCCAAGGCCAGGAAGCTGATGACCCGCAGACGGCGGGCGTTTTCCCGGCAAAAGCTGTTGTCCCGTCCGATCTCCGCGAAGATGCGCCAGGCAAACCAGAGGGCCGCGGCGATGACCGCGAGCCCCAGCCAGAGCAGCGCAAGGCACGGTCCCGCGAGATAGGCAAGCTCCGGCACGTCCGCCGCGGCGTCCTGTGCCAGCTTCGGCGCTACGGGCCAGGCCAGCAGCAGGCAGGCGATCCAGCCGACGACCACTACCGCCCGCAGCCAGCGGGAGAGTTCTTTTTGTTTCATGTGCATTACCTCGTTTCCCGATCTGTGAGGACAGTATAGCACAGGTATTATCGAAAATCAAGAAAAAAATATCGAAAAACAATAAAATACGATTCGTCTATTTCGACAAAGGACCTTGTATTTTTTACCAGGAGCGTCTATAATCGAGGTGATCGAGTTTGCCAGAGCGCAGGAGGATCAGACTATGGGAAAGCGCATCGTCATCGCCCTCGGCGGCAACGCCCTGGGGAAAAATCTCGTCCAGCAGATGGACGCGGTCAAGACCACGGCGGAGGCCATCGCGGACCTCATCCAGGACGGCCACGAGGTCGTCGTCACCCACGGCAACGGCCCCCAGGTGGGCATGATCCAGGAGGCCTTCGCGGAGCATCACCGCCTCCACGAGCGGGACAGCGACCTCATGCCCCTGTCCATGTGCGTCGCCATGAGCCAGGGCTATATCGGCTACGACCTGCAGAACCAGATCGGCGAGGTGCTGGACCGGCGGGGCATTCCCATCCACGTGGCGACGGTGCTTACCCAGGTGGCGGTGGACCCGGCGGACCCGGCCTTTGCCCATCCCACGAAGCCCATCGGCGCGTTCATGACCGAGGCCCAGGCGAAGAAGATCGCCGCGGAGAAGGGCCTCACCGTCATGGAGGACGCCGGCCGGGGCTGGCGGCATGTGGTTGCCTCCCCGAAGCCGCGGGAGATCATCGAGATCTCCACCATCACCGCCCTGCTGGACGGCAAGCACGCCGTCATCGCGGCGGGGGGCGGGGGCATCCCGGTGATCTGGGAGGACGAGTTCCACCTCCGGGGTGCGGCGGCGGTCATCGACAAGGACTACGCCGCGGAGTGCCTCGCGGAGCAGCTCGACGCGGATATGCTCGTCATCCTCACGGCGGTGGAGCGCATCGCCCTGAACTTCGGCAGGGAAAACGAGCGCTGGCTGGACGCCGTGACGCCGGAGGAGGCGGAGGCCTATATCCGCGAGGGGCATTTCGCCCCGGGGTCCATGCTGCCGAAGGTGGAGGCCGCGGCGATGTTCGCCCGGTCCAAGCCCGGACGCACGGCCCTCATCACCCTGCTGGACAAGGCCCGGGACGGCATCGCCGGACGCACCGGCACTCGGTTCTCCCTGTAAAACCGCCAACAAGAAACCCGCCAAGGGGAAATTCCTCTTGGCGGGCTGTTTTTATGGGGTTTTGGATTACTTGCTCTTCCTGCGAAGGGTCAGGACCGCGCCGGCGGTGCCGGCCAGCAGGACCACGGTCCAGAGGGCGATGGCGCTGTCGTCGCCGGTGTTCGGGGCTTTCTTCGGGGTGTTGTCCGCCGCCTTGTCCGCCGCCTTCTCCGCGGCCTTCACGGTAAGCTCCGCGGAGACGATGCCGTTGTCAAAGAGGATGTCCACGTTGTGCTTGCCGACGCCGAGCTTCTGCACGGTGGCGGCCTTGAGGGTCACGATGGTGCTGCCCTCCTTAACGGTGTAGTCCATGTCGCGGACAAGCTCCGTCTCGTCGACGATGACGCCCACGAAGTGATCGAAGGAATCGTCCGCCGCGTCCGTGAGCTTCACGGTGATGACCACGTCGTCCGTGCTGCCCTTGGTCCAGACGTACTCGCCGGTACCCGAAACGCCGGTGACGCCGATGATCTCAAGATCGCCGCCCACGGGGCCGTAATCCGTGTCGCTCAGCTCCATGCCGGCCTTGCTGACGACGACCCGCAGGGTCTTGCCGTAGTCCGCCTCGGTGAGCTTGTAGGATGCGTCGGTGGCGCCGGGGATGATCTCGGTCAGGTCCATCGAGCCATCCTCGGTCTCCACGGTCTTCACGTAGCACCACTGATAGCTCAGGCCCGTGGCATTCGCGGGATCGGGCACGACGGTGATGGTCTCGCCGACCTTCAGCTCGCCCATCTTGCTCAGGCTCTCCAGGAGGGTCACGGTGCTGCTGCCGGCGGCCTCGCCGGCCTTGGTGTTCTTCGCCTCGGCCACGCGGGTGTAGATGTCATACTCCGTTGCGGGGGTCAGCCCGGTGAAGAGGACGATATCGGTTCCGGTCTGGGCCTGGGTCCAGTCGGGGGTCCCGCCCTTGGGGACGACGACGTATTCCTGTCCCTCCACGGCGGTGACGTCGATGGAACCGGAGGTCCAGCCGGTGACCTCGGGAGCCACGGCTGCCGCGCCGTCGGCCTTGGCGACGGTGAACTTCAGCGACGCGGTGGCATCGCCGATGGTGAGCTTCGCGGTGTAGCTCCCGGCGTCGATGGCGCTGTCAACGCTCCGGCCGTTCTTGGTGTACTTGATCTCGTACTCGCCGGGGAAGGCGATGGTGTTGTAGCCGGTGCTGAGGGTGACGACCTTCGCCTCGCCGTCATAGGTCAGGGCCTCCGGCGCGGTGAGGGTGATGCTCAGGCCCTCGGTGATGTCGCAGCCGTCGCCGCAGGTCGCGGTGATGGTCGCGCCGTCCGCGTTGTAGGTGAAGTCGTGGGTGTGGAGAGTAGCAACTTCAAAAACAGCAGTCAAATTGGAGATTGTACCCTGATTAAGATAACCTTTATCCACTGCAAGAGGATTATCCGAAGCTGTTAGTTGGCTCCCCCCCGCTGTATATGTCCACTCCTTAAAAACATACCCTGCCGCCGGTTTCGCGGTCAACTGCCAGCTATTAGAAAGCTCTGGGTCCGGGTGATCTTCAGCGGTAACAGTTCCTGCGCCTTCAGGGGAAATCGCAACAGTGGGAGTAGCCGGGTTCACCGTCACGGTGCAGGTGGCGGTCTTGGTGCTGTCCGCGTTGCTTGTGGCGGTGACGGTAGCGCTGCCCGCCGAAATGCCCTTAGCGTAGACGGTCAGGGTTTCGGTGGCGTCCGTGCCAACCTCGGTGGTGCAATTTTCATCGGTATACAGCTTCACCGCGTCTGCGTTCGTTCCGGCAACGCTCCACTGCACCTTCTGATCCGTGGCGTCGTCCGGGCTGACGGTAGCTGTCAGTTCCTGAACACCGCCCACGGAAATGGTGGCTTCGGTCGTGTTGAGCGTTACGTCTGTCACATCTACACTGGGTATGTAAGTAATATCGACTGCGTAGGTCTTGCCGTCGTCACCCAGGAACATACCCGAAACGTTTACGCTGCCGTCTTCGTTAACGGTAACGGTGCACCCTGTGGAGTCCGTGAAATAGAATCGCATATCTGTTAAATAGTTTTTTATCCAGCAGTAGGAACTGCCCATCCCGCTCCAGGCGTAAGTTTCAGCCGCCTGCTGGGAAGAATCATTGCTGAGGTTAACTATATACTCGTCATTTTCAGCTGTTATTTGCCACCAGCCTGCTTTAGCACAATTGTCAATCCATTGGACTGTATCACCCTCGTTTTTAGAGGAGAAGGTGAACTCTATGGCGTTAGCGGGATCGATGGCGGGTATTACGTAAGTAATATCGATGGCGTAGGTCTTGCCGTCATTACCCAGGAAGAGACCGGAGACGTTTACGTCGCCGTTGTCTTCAACGGTGACGGTGCACCCATCGGTATCCGTGAAAAATACGTTATTGTTCGCTGAATCGGTTAAATAGCATAAGCTGCCAAACATCTTGTCCCAGGAGTAAGTACCCGCCGCCTGAGTTGAAGAGCCGCCGGCGAGGCAAACGTAATAATTGCTGTTTTGAGCCTCCATCATCCAGTAGCCGTATTGAGCGATAGAGTCGTCCCACGCGACTTCATCGCCCTCGTTTTTAGAGGAGAACGTGAGCGGTATGGTATCGGACGCGTCAGGGGTGGCGGAAGCGTCAACCAGATAAACGGTTGCGGTATTAAACTGAACGAAATGTATGATATCGCCGGTAGTATCGGTCCCGGCTATATTGACGGATGCGGCGCCTTCACTGTTGGCAAGAACCGTCACGGTATTTCCGTCAAAAGTGACCCCCCCTGTTGCATCCGTTGTCAAAAGGGTTGCGATATCACCTGCCTTTTCGTCAAAACCAACTCCCAACACAACCTTGGTGATCGCCTTGCCGTTTTTTGCGGTAAACGTCAGATCAGTATTGGAATACTCTTCATCATTGACAAGCAGCCTACCAACAGCCCAGCCATCCGAATCATAAGGATAGCCGACGGCATCCGCATCGGTACCGGTAAATGTATAGCTCGGACCTAATCCTGTTATAGTGCTAAGCGCCAGTGTCTCGGTAGTTTCCGCGGCATACGCCGTCAACCCCATCCCCGGCACCAGCGAGAACAGCATCACCAGCGTGAGCAGGATGCTCCATGTTCTTTTCCGAATGTGTTTCATAAAGGGTTCCTCCTTAACGCCGCCCGGACGGACGGCAATTGTTTATTGTGTAACGCTCTGCGAAAGAACGCAAAAAGGCGCAGCGCG
>CAYNZM010000098.1:0-6298 GCA_964401725.1 uncultured Oscillospiraceae bacterium | reverse complement strand
TCTGTGTCGGCCGCGCCAACTGGCACCTCATTGACACCATACATGGCGCTCGGGCTAGTGCTGTCGTCTACAGCCTGGTAGAAACGGCCAAGGCCAATCATCTGAAGCCCTACGAGTATCTGAAGCACTTGCTCACCGAGATGCCAAAGCATATGGAAGATACGGACTTCTCCTTCCTGGAGGATCTGCTCCCATGGAGCGATGCCTTACCGGACGTCTGCAGAAAACTGATTACCTGATCCTCTCGCCGGCAGTTCGCAGCTGCCGGCGGTTTTGCGTCCGTACGGGTCATTTACCGTTTACGAAGGAGCTGCAAAACAGACAAGCCCGCTGACGGTCACACCGCCGCATATACAGCTACGACTCTGGTTGCCGCACATTCATATCCGGAATGGCACACGGCGTTGACATATGGGCTGCGGAAATAGTATTAAGATAATCACAATTGCTATCAGTTGTGTTGACTGCTCGCTCTGCTTGGCGTATTATAGCTGAAAGGAGCTGATCGGAATGTCAACAAGCACCATTCGTCTAGATGACGGAGTTCGGGAGGAAACTACCCGCATCGCCTCTGAAATGGGACTCACGTTCAATGCTGTGATGAACATTTTGGCGCGGAAGTTTAACGCCGAGAAAGGCTTCCCGTTTCCTGTAAGGCTGGAGACTGCTCAAAAGACTGTGTTTGATATGTCCTCTGACGAGTTTGAGGCTGCGTGTCAGGCGGCTGTTGCCCAGCGGGAAGATGTGATCAAGATGGATTACGTTACGCGGCTGGATAAAGAAACCGGAATGCTTACAAAGGTTTATGAGGATGGGCGGGTGGAATATGTTCTCGACTGATTCATCTCGTCCGAGAATTCTTGTGTTTGCGGGGCCAAACGGTTCCGGTAGCCTGTTTGGGAGGCTGGATATTCAGGCTGTGTTGCGTTTTCAGGAGAGTGGATGGGAAAATCCCCCAGTGCTCTCCTGAAAAAGCTTACACGGGCTTTTTTCTGTGAATAAGGGGTATGCTCCCATCTTCTCGATGAAAAGATGGAAAGAGTGATAGCGGAAGAGGACGAGCTGGCAGTTGAAGTTAAACCGAAATCCGCTGTAGATAAAGCGGTCGATTTCCTGAGAGAAATATTGGTCGAGGGACCGGTTGAAATGGGAATATCGGAATCCGCCTTGAGCCGAGCAAAGAAAAAAACGCAAGTAGTGTACTTGAAGAATGGTGACGGGAGCGCCTTCTGGAAGATCGACTACGCGGTGTAGGGAAAAAGAAGAATATAAGAATTAGAGTAGCTCAGCTACATATTACCTATCAGGCAGACTGATAAGGATTAGCTCTGCACGACAGAAAAACGCGGAATGGCTCTTGGGAGTCATTCCGCGTTTCTAGTTCAGCGGTTGTCGATTTTTTCGGGGTAGAGGTCGTGCATGCTCAGCCGCTTCCAGGCGACCTCCTCCCAGGGGGTGCCGGGTCGTCCGTAGTTGCAGTATGGGTCGATGGAAATGCCGCCCCGGGGGGTGAACTTCCCCCAAACCTCGATGTACTTCGGGTCCATGAGCCGGATGAGGTCCTTCATGATGACGTTCATGCAGTCCTCGTGGAAATCCCCGTGGTCCCGGAAGCTGTAGAGGTAGAGCTTCAGGGACTTGCTCTCCACCATCCGCTCGCCGGGGACGTAGGAGATATATACCGTGGCGAAATCCGGCTGACCCGTGATGGGGCAGAGGCTGGTGAATTCCGGGCAGTTGAACTTCACGAAATAGTCGTTGTCCGGGTGCTTATTCACGAAGGTCTCCAGCACGCCGGGGTCGTAGTCCGTACGATAGACGGTCTTTTTGCCGCCGAGTAGGGTGATGCCCTCGGCTTCCTCGCGGGTGCGTCCGCTCATGTCAGTTTTCCTCCGATTTCCAAATTCGTTTCAGTGCGTTCACGAGCATCGCTCCCACCACGCCGGAAATGGCCTGCCCCACGAGAAGGCTTGCCGCCAGCGCCAAGTAAGGGATGCCCAGCAGCTTTGACAGCCACAGGGAGACTCCCAGCGCGGGAATGAGCGCGATGGGGATGGCTGTGAGCCAGGGAGAACAGTTTTTCCGACCCAGCAGAGCGCAGCACCCCGCGGTCAGGATGCCCACGACGCCGCCGCCAACGATGTCGAATACCCCCAGACCGCCCATCAAGAGATTGGCGATGAGGTTTGACAGTCCAAGCGGAACCACCAGGAACGGAAACAGATAGGCGACCGCGTAGATCGCGGTGGCGATGCGGACCTGGTACTGCCCGAAGGCAAAGCTCTGGGTAATGACCATGATCACGATGTAGACCGCCATGATGATGCCGGACATGGTGAGCTTTTGGGTGTTGCTCCGGTTCTTTCTATCCATTTTCGTCACCTCCTCGAACAAAAACAAGCGCGCCTGTCCTAAGGCGCGCTCCAACAAAAATGCTGTTGTTTTCGTCCCTAGTTTTGTTTATAGACAGGATGGTCTCGAACTGTCTGCCGCTTGGCGTTACACACTATACCACAGAACTTGTCCGCGGTCAATCACATTTCCTGCACACGATCGCTGACGATGCGGAAGCCGGCTTTGGTAAGCTCGGATTTGATGGTTTCGATCTGCTGGAAATCTCTCGTCTCCATGCCGATCTTGAGAAAGCAGCTCGAAATCGCCATATTGGCGTCGGAGCGCTCATGGTGGACGGAGACCACGTTGCCGCCGCAGTCGGAGATGATCCGGCTCACGCCCACCAGCTGTCCGGGCTTGTCCTCCAGGGCGATCTGCAGGACGGAGTTCCGTCCGCCCATGACAAGGCCCCGGGTAATGACCCGGGAGAGGATGTTCACGTCGATGTTGCCGCCGGAGACGACGCAGACCACCTTTTTCCCCTGAATGGGCAGCTTATTGAACATGGCCGCAGCGACAGACACCGCGCCGGCGCCCTCGGCAATGAGCTTTTTCTGCTCAATCATGGCAAGAATGGCGGCGGCGATCTCGTCCTCCGAGACGGTGACGATGTCGTCCACGTATTGCTTCACCATGGCGAAGGTCCGGTCCCCGGGGGTCTTCACGGCGATGCCGTCGGCAAAGGTAGCGACGGAATCCAGCGTGATGATCTCGTCCATCTCCCGGCTGCGGGCCATGCTGGGAGCGTTCCGGGCCTGGACGCCGTAGACCTTCACCCGGGGATTGAGGCTCTTGACGGCGCAGGCGATACCCGCGATGAGGCCGCCGCCTCCCACCGGAACGATCACCGCGTCCACCTCCGGGAGCTGGTCCAGAATTTCCAGGCCGATGGTTCCCTGTCCCGCGATGACCAGCTCGTCGTCAAAGGGGTGTATGAGGGTGGCGCCGGTCTCCTCCTGGAGCTTCCGGGCGTAGTTGTAGGCGTCGTCGTAGGCGCCGGGCACCAGCCGGACCTCCGCGCCGAGGCTCTTTGTGGCTTCGACCTTGCTGATGGGGGCGCCGTCGGGCATGCAGACGATGCTGCGAAGGCCCATCATGGTGGCGGACATGGCGACGCCCTGGGCGTGGTTCCCGGCGGAGCAGGCGAGGATGCCCGCGGACTTCTGCTCGTCCGTCAGGGAGGCGATCTTGTTGTAAGCTCCCCGGACCTTGAAGGAGCCGGTCACCTGGAGGTTTTCCGCCTTGAGATGGACATGGGTGTCGAAGTTCAGTCGGGGTGCGGAAAGAAGGTCCGTTTTCCGTGCGACATTTTTGAGAGTAAAGGCTGCCTGATAGATTTTGTCAAGGGTCAGCATGGGCTGTGGCTTCCTCGCTTTCCAGAGTGTGGCAGGTCAGGTCATAAATGAACTGCTGGGCCGTCCGGCCGGAGCGGCTTCCCCGGCGCACCTGCCATGCGGCGGCGAGAGCCCGGAGCTGGGCCTCGGTGTACGCGGAGAGAGACGGGTCCCTCGCGGCAAGCTCCCGCACGATGGCGTGGTATTCCTCGAAGGAGGGGTTGGGGTAGTATATCTGCAGGCCGAAGCGTCCGGCGAGGGAGAGCTTTTCCTCCATGGTGTCGGAGCGGTGGATGTCGCCGCTGTGCTCCATGTCGCTGCGGTCGTTCCAGGTCTCCCGGATGAGGTGGCGGCGGTTCGACGTGGCGTAGATGAGCACGTTCTCCGGCGCTGCCTCCGCGCCGCCCTCCATGACGGCTTTGAGGTGCTTGTACTCGACCTCGTTTTCCTCAAAGGAGAGGTCGTCGAGAAACAGGATGAAGCGGTAGTTGCGGTTCTTCACCCGGCTCAAAATGTCCGGGATGAGGCGGAACTGCCGCTTGTAAAGCTCGATGAGCCGCAGGCCCTCCGGGGCATAGGCGCTGGCAATGGCCTGGATGCTTGTGGATTTTCCCGTGCCGGCGTCGCCGTAGAGCAGGACGTTGTTGGCGTGCTTTCCGGCGAGGAAGGCCCGGGTATTTTCGAGCAGCAGGGATTTCTGCGTCTCGTACCCCACCAGGTCGCTGAGCTTCACGCTCCGGCGGTTTTCCACCGGGAACAGCTCGCCATTTTCGTCCGCGCGGAAGATGTCGCCCATGCCCAGCATCCCCACGCCATGGCGCTCGTAGTGCGCCGTGAGGATGTCCAGCATCTCGTCGGCGTCGGTCGCATCCGCCAGGGACTTTGCCAGGGCGCATACCTGCACCGCGGCGGGGGAATGGGCCTGGGGGCTCTCGTGGCGGAAATCCGCCAGCAGCGAATCGCCCGTGGGCTGACGAAAAAGGTCATGGTACACGCCCATGTCCCGCCGGGCCACGTCCCACAGACTGTCCCGAACGGGCTTACGCCGTTCGCAGGCCAGAGAGAAGACGTTGGGCTCCGCCAGAAGGCTGAAAACAAGCAGACAATGCCGCAAATCACCCTGCCAGCCGTGCCGCACGGCCTCGGTGATCAGTGCAGCGTCGTCCAGCGCCGGCAGGTGAAACAGCGTCAGACCCTCCAGGCGGTTTTCGGCGTTCATCATCTTACTGTAAAATCGCGCCTTTGTCGGCGGAGGTGACGAGCTTGGCGTACCGGGCCAGATACCCGGTCTTGATCTTCGGCTCCGGGCATACCCACGCGGCCTTCCGGGCGGCGAGGACCTCGTCGGAGACCTTTAGGGTCACGGCATGCTTCGGGATGTCGATGGCGATGAGATCGCCTTCCTCCACGAGACCGATGGTGCCGCCGGCAGCGGCCTCCGGGCTGACGTGGCCGATGGCCGCCCCTCGGGTGGCGCCGGAGAAGCGTCCGTCGGTGATGAGGGCGACGGCAGAGCCGAGGCCCATGCCCACGATGGCGGAGGTGGGGTTGAGCATCTCCCGCATGCCGGGACCGCCCTTGGGTCCCTCGTAGCGGATGACCACCACATCCCCGGGAAAAATCTTCCCGGCGTAGATGGTGGCGATGGCGTCTTCCTCGGAGTCAAAGACCCGGGCGGGACCCTCGTGGACCATCATCTCCGGAGCCACGGCGCTCTGCTTCACCACGCAGCCGTCCGGGGCCAGGTTGCCGTAGAGGACGTTGATGCCGCCGGTGGCGGAGTAGGGCTCGTCGATGGGGCGGATGATGGCGGAGTTGCGGTTCGTGACGCCCTCCAGGTTTTCCGCCACGGTTTTACCGGTGCAGGTGAGGAGGGAGGTGTCGAGAAGCCCAGCCTTGGTGAGCTCCTTCATGACGGCCCACACGCCGCCGGCCTGGTCCAGGTCCTCCATGAAGGTATCCCCGGCGGGGGCCAGGTGGCAGAGGTTCGGCGTGGCGTCGGAGATGTCGTTCACCATGTGCAGGTCGATGTCCACCCCGGCCTCGTGGGCGATGGCGGGCAGGTGCAGCATGGTATTGGTGGAGCAGCCCAGGGCCATGTCCACCGTCTCCGCGTTGTGGAAGGCGGCGGGCGTCAGGATGTCCCGGGGCCGGATGTCCTTTTCGATGAGCTCCATGATCTTCATGCCGGTGTGCTTGGCAAGGCGCAGGCGAGCGGAGTACACGGCGGGGATGGTGCCGTTGCCCCGCAGGGCCATGCCGATGGCCTCGGTGAGGCAGTTCATGGAGTTTGCGGTATACATGCCGGAGCAGCTGCCGCAGGTGGGACAGGCGTTTTCGGTGTATTCGCTGACACCGGCCTCGTCCAGGGTCCCGGCGTGGTACGCGCCCACGGCCTCGAACATGTGGCTCAGGCAGGTGCGGCGGCCGTCGGAGAGACGCCCCGCCAGCATGGGACCGCCGGAGACGAAGATGGACGGGATGTTCAGCCGGGCCGCGGCCATGAGAAGCCCGGGAACGTTCTTGTCGCAGTTGGGGATCATGACAAGGCCGTCGAACTGGTGAGCGAT
>CAYNZM010000097.1:0-6339 GCA_964401725.1 uncultured Oscillospiraceae bacterium | reverse complement strand
TGAACTACATGCCCTATGCCATGAGCGTCATCGTCTCCCGCGCCATCCCGGAGATTGACGGCTTCAAGCCCAGCCACCGGAAGCTCCTGTACTGCATGTATAGGATGGGGCTTCTGAACGGTCCCCGGACGAAAAGCGCGAACATCGTCGGCCAGACGATGCACTACAATCCCCACGGCGACGCCGCCATCTACGAGACGATGGTCCGCCTCACCCGGGACAACGAGGCTCTGAACGCACCGTTCGTGGACTCCAAGGGCAATTTCGGCAAGGTCTACTCCCGGGATATGGCCTACGCCGCGAGCCGCTATACCGAGGCAAAGCTCGCACCCATCTGCGCGGAGCTCTTCCGGGACATCGACAAGGACACCGTGGACCTCGTCCCCAACTACGACAACACCACCACGGAGCCGACGCTTCTGCCGACGACGTTCCCGAACGTTCTCGTCTCCGCGAACATGGGCATCGCGGTGGGCATGGCGAGCCAGCTCTGCGGCTTCAACCTCGCGGAGGTCTGCCAGACCACCATCGAGCTTCTCAAAAACCCGGAGCATGAAATTCTCTCGACGCTTCCCGCGCCGGATTTTCCCACCGGCGGCGAGATCTTATACGACGCCGGGCAGATGGCGCAGATCTATAAGACCGGCCGAGGCTCCTTCCCCGTCCGGGCCAAGTGGCGCTACCTCGAAAAAGAGCATATTGTCGAAATTTATGAGATACCCTACACGACGACGGTGGAGGCCATCATCGACAAATGCCGCGACCTCATCAAAGAGGGCAGGCTCAAGGAAATTTCCGACATGCGCGACGAGACGGACCTGGGCGGCCTGAAGCTCGCGGTGGACGTAAAGCGCGGCACGGACGTGGACCGCCTCATGGCAAAGCTCTTCAAGCTCACGCCGCTTCAGGACAATTTCCCCTGCAACTTCAACATCCTCATCGCCGGCTCTCCCCGGGTCATGGGCGTGGGAGAGATTTTGACGGAATGGATCGCCTGGCGCACGGAATGTGTCCGCCGCCGGGTGTACTGGGACCTGACGAAAAAGCGGGAAAAACTGCATCTTCTCGAGGGCCTGCGGGCGATTTTGCTGGACATCGACCGGGCTATCCGCATCATTCGGGAGACGGAGGCCGAGGCGGACGTCGTTCCGAATCTCATGATCGGCTTCGGCATCGACGAGGTCCAGGCGGAGTTCGTCGCGGAAATAAAACTCCGCAGCATCAACCGGGAGTACATCCTCCGCCGCACCGCGGAAACCGATGCCTTGGCGGAGGAGATCAAAGACCTGGAGGATGTTCTGCAGAGCAAACGCCGGGTCCGGTCCATCATCACCGACGAGCTGAAGCAGGTCATCAAAAAATATCCCTCCCCCCGCCGGACGAGCCTCGTCTACGCCGCGGAGGTGGAGGAATTCACCGAGGAGACCGTCGTCGAAGACTACCCCGTGCATCTGTTCCTGTCCCGGCACGGGTACTTCAAAAAGATCACGCCCCAGTCCCTGCGCATGTCCGGCGAGCAGAAATATAAGGAAGACGACGGCCTCGCGCAGTATTTCGAGGCGACGAACCGGGCGGAGCTTCTCGTCTTTACGGACAAGCAGCAGGTGTATTACCTGCGGGTGAGCGAGTTTGCGGACACGAAGGCCAGCGCCTTGGGCGAGTTTCTCCCCACGGCCCTCGGCATGGACGAGGGAGAGAGTGTCATCGCCGCCGTCCTCGCCGGGGACTACACGAGCACGATCCTTCTGTTTTTCGCAAACGGCAAATGCGCCCGTTTCACCCTGGACGCCTACGCCACCAAGACCCGCCGCAAGCGCGCGACCGGCGCCTACAGCGACAAGAGCCCGCTGCTGTGCGTGCTGCCGCTGGAGGCGGAAACGGAGATCGCCGTCACCAGCGGGGAGGGCCGCTGCGTGGTGTTCTCCTCCGCGCTTCTCGCGCCGAAGACCTCCCGCACCACCCAGGGCGTGCAGGTCATGAGCCTCAAAAAGCATCCCGTCACGGACGTCCATCCCCTGGCGGATACCCACATCCAGAACGTCTCCCGCTACCGCGTGCGGTCCATCCCCGCCGCCGGCGCAAAGCTCACCGACGCCGACCGGGGCGAGGAGCAGCTCTCCCTGCTGGGATAAGCGATCGGACCGCAACCACCACAAGATCGAGTGAGGTGCATTTCTATGGAACTCGAAAAAACCATCGACAACCTGAAAAAACACGGCTTTGCGGTGACGCATTTCCCCACGGCGGAGGAGGCGGCGGAGCACATCGCCGGCAGCCTTCACGGGAAGACCGTGGGCATCGGCGGCAGCATGACCGTCCGGGCCATGAACATCTACGACCGCATCCAGGGAAACAACACCGTGTACTGGCACATGGTGGAGCCGGGGGATGAGACCATGGTGAAGGCATCCTCCGCGGAAGTATACATCACCGGCGCGAACGCCATCTCCGCCGACGGATACGTGGTGAACATCGACGGCCGCGGCAATCGTGTGGCGGGAACGCTCATGAAAAAGGACAAGGTCTATCTCGTCGCCGGGGTCAACAAGCTCAGCGGCGATCTGACCGAGGCCATCGAGCGGGCCCGGCAGAAGGCCGCGCCGCCCAACGCCAAGCGCCTGGAGCGCCGCACGCCCTGCGCCTTCGACGGGAAATGCCACGACTGCTCCGCCCCGGAGCGCATCTGCAACGCCCTCGTGGTGCTGTGGCGCAAGCCCTTCTGGTGCGAGAGCATGGAGATCGTACTCATCGACGAGGAGCTGGGCTTCTGATGAAACGCGTGCTTCCGCTGCTTTTGGCGGCGGTGATGCTGCTGGCGGCGTCGAGCTGCTCGCTGATCTTTGACCGGGAGGTCTATGAGGAGACGCCCTACGAGGCCGTGCCCGAGGCCGTGGACGCGGAGGACATGGGAAACGGCATGATCTCCAACTATGCCGCTCTGCGCCGTGCCATTTCCCGGCTGGTGTCGGAACGGGTCGAGTCCGCCGTGCTTTCCTTCCAGGACTACGACGGGTCCATCAGCGAGGATATTTCCGCCGCCTGCTGGGAGGTCAAATCCTCCACCGCCCTCGGCGCCTTCGCCGTGGACTACATAAGCTATGATCTCAGCCGCATCGTGGGATACTATCAGGCGGAGGTCCACATCACCTACAAACGCTCTGAGCACCAGATGGACGCGCTGGAGGAGGTGGGGAGCCTCACCGCCATGTGGACCCGGCTGGACGCCGCTCTGCGGGAGGGGGAGAGCTATCTCGTCCTGTCCCTGACCGCGGCGGGCCTCACGGCGGACACCGTGCGCACCGGCGTGGAGCGGGCGTATTACGCCGACCCTGCGGCCTGCCCCGTGCTCCCCGGCGCGGAGGTGTCGCTCTATCCCGAGACGGGGGTGAACCGCATCGCGGAGATCACCCTGGACTATGGCCTCGACGGCGAAGCCCTTGCCCAGCGGCGGACGGAGCTTTCCGACGCGCTGGACGCCATGGCGGAGGCGATCACCCCGGCGGAGGACGCGGACATCGTCGGGATGCTGTACGATTATCTTGCGGGTCTCTGCGCCTGGGACGAAAATGCCGGCGATACGGCCTGGGACGCGCTGACCCGGGGGACGGCTTCCAGCGAGGGCATGGCCATGGCGATGCTGGCGGGATGCCGGAGGCTTGGCCTCGACGCCGGCCTGGTGTTCGGCCGGCTCGACGGCGAGGACCATGTCTGGAACAGCGTGACCATCGGCGACGCGGCGTACCACGTGGACGTGACCCGGGGCACCGGGGACGACGCAGTGCTCCTTCTGGGAGACGAGGACATCCAGGGCCGCTATTGGTGGGACACCGGCGAGGTCGTCACCAGCGCCCGGGCCTACGGCGCTTCCGAAGAGCCCGCGGCCGAGATCGCGGAGACGGACGCATGAAAAAAGACCGCAAAAAACTATGGAACGCGCTGCTGTTCGTGGTGATCCTCGGCGGCACGGCCTTCGGTGTGCTGTATGGGCAGGATTTCGGCGCCCTGCGGGATGCCTTGGGACGCTGCGACCGGGCCTGGATCGCCGCGGCGGCGGGCTGCGTCGCGCTGTTTCTCGCCAGCGAGGCGGGCTGCCTGCATCTTCTGCTGCGCTCCTTCGGCATGGAGGTCCGCCTCGGTGCCAGTCTTGCCACCGCCTGCATCGGCTTTTTCTTCAGCTCCATCACCCCGTCCTCCACGGGCGGGCAGCCCATGGAGGTATACTATCTTCGCAGGCGGGGCATCCCCGTGTCCGTGAGCTCCGTGGCGCTGCTCGTGATGGCGCTGCTGTATAAATCCGCCCTGGTGGTCTGCGGGCTTGCGGTGCTGGCTCTGGCGCCGGGGATGCTGGTCTCCGCCATGGGCAGCATGGCGTTTCTGTTCTGGATCGGCCTTGCCATCACCGCGGGGTGGACGGCCTTTCTCGGTTTTCTTGCGTTCCGCCCCTCCATCGCCCGGGCCGCCGCCGTCTGGGTCCTGACGGTCCTGGAGGAGCTGCACCTCATGAAAAACCGGGAGGCGGTGCAGACCGAGCTGGAGGTCGCCATGGACATGTACCGGGACGCCGCAGCTCATCTCCGGCGCAGTCCCGGCGTGCTGTTTGGCGCCTTCGGCATTATGCTGCTGCGGCGGGCGTCGCTGTTTTCTGTGCCGTTTTGCGTGTATCACGCCCTGGGCCTTGCCGGAAACGGCTGGCTCACCGTCGCCGCGCTGCAGGTCCTCATTTCTCTGAGCGCGGACATGCTCCCCCTCCCCGGCGGCATGGGCATCACGGAAGCGCTGTTCGCGAAGGTATACGGAGCCATCTTCGGACCGCTGATCGTGCCGGGGATGATCCTCAGCCGGGGCATCGGGCATTACTGCCAGCTTCTTCTGAGCGCGGTGGTGTCGCTCATCGCTCTTGAGCGTGTGAATCGCCGCCACCCGGACCTTTGACATCGAAAGGAGACATCTTTTTATGGAACTGTTATGGATCGCCGTCGCCGTCGCTCTCGTGATCGGCCTTGTGAAAACCTCGCTGAAACTTCTGAAGTTTCTCTTCACCGTGGGCCTCATTCTGGTGGGACTCGTGCTGCTGTCCGGCATCGGCATCCTGCCCTTCTGACCGAAAGGAGACGCCTTATGCAGAAAGTGACGTATTTCCACCTGGATACCTGCCCCTACTGTCGGCAGGCGGACAAGGTCATCGCCCAGCTCATTGCGGAGCATCCCGACTGGGCCGCGGTGGAGTTCGAGAAGATCGACGAATACGAGCATCCCGAGATCGCGGAGAAGTACGACTACTACGCCAACCCCAGCATGTTCATCGGGGACGAGAAGCTCTATGAATCCCATCTCTTCGAGACGGAAGCCGAATGCCGGGAGCATGTGGAGGAAGTCTTCCGCCGGGCCATGGCGTAAGGAGCGATCCATGGGAGAATTTCGCGTCGTCTCGCCCTATGAGCCCTCGGGGGACCAGCCGGAGGCTATCGAGGCGCTGGCTGCGGGCATCCAAAACGGCATCGAGGAGCAGGTCCTTCTCGGCGTCACCGGCTCCGGCAAGACCTACACCATGGCAAAGGTCATCGAGCGGCTCCAGCGGCCCACCCTGGTCCTCGCTCACAACAAGACCCTCGCGGCCCAGCTCTGCTCGGAGTTTCGGGAGTTCTTCCCGGAAAACGCCGTGGAGTATTTCGTCTCGTACTACGACTACTATCAGCCCGAGGCGTATATCCCCCACACCGACACCTTCATCGAGAAGGACTCCTCCATAAACGACGAGATCGACCGCCTGCGCCACAGCGCCACCAGCTCCCTCTTCGAGCGGCGGGATGTCATCATCGTCTCCTCCGTGAGCTGCATCTACGGCCTCGGCGACCCCATCGACTACGCGAACATGGTGATCTCCCTCCGTCCGGGGATGGAAAAGCCCATCGACGAGCTTTTGCGGAAGCTCGTGGAGATCCGCTACGAGCGAAACGACATCGCCTTCGAGCGCAATATGTTCCGCGTCCGGGGCGATACGGTGGAGATCTATCCCGCCTATGCCAGCGGGTATGCCTACCGCATCGAATACTTCGGGGACGAGGTGGACCGCATCTCCGAGATCAATGTCGTCACCGGCGTTCCGAACCGGTATCTGAACCACGTGGCCATCTATCCCGCCAGCCACTACGTCACCACCCGGGACAAGATGCTCCGGGCCATCGACGAGCTCCGGCAGGAGATGGAGGACCGGGTCGCCTGGTTCGAGCAGAACGGCAAGCTCCTGGAGGCCCAGCGCATCCGCCAGCGCACGGAGTACGACATCGAGATGATGCAGGAGCTGGGCTACTGCTCCGGCATCGAGAACTACTCCCGGGT
>CAYNZM010000096.1:0-6712 GCA_964401725.1 uncultured Oscillospiraceae bacterium | reverse complement strand
CTCAGGGGGTCGCGTCGCTCCATTTTGTCGTAGTGCTTCACGAGCCACGGCTCTACCTTCCGGAACAGCAGCTTGCCGTCGAGATCAAAATAAAACACAGCAAACAGCGCGGCGTAGACACCTGCGGCGATTAACAGCACCTTCCAAAGCACTTTAAAGAACTTAGCCATATTGTCGTCCTCCCTTACCAACTCTCAGAGTCGTCGAAATCCAGCAGGGACGGGTCAAGCGGCTCCTCCTGCATGACGGTGGTCATATAGTCGTTGATGATGCGCCGAATCTCCGCCCGGGAGACGGTGCGCTTGTCCGGCAGCGCATGGGGCATCCAGATGGCGTGGATGTTTCTGGCGCGGAACTCATCTTCGAACAGACCGACGACGCCCTGCATCCCCTTGCACTGGAGCTGGTCGTACATCATGACCATATCGCAGTGGAATTTCTCCATGTTCTCCCACAGCTCGAAGATGTGGTGCATGCCGCCCACGGCCATGCGCCGCATGGGCGCCCACTCATGATACTTTGCCATGTCCATGACCGTGTTATCCAGGTTGTCCGTGCGGATGGTCATATCGAACATCAGCGAGTCCATGTTGATGATGGTGTTCAGACCCCAGCAGTTGTAGGCCCAGGTACACCAGTTGGAGTAATACAGCGGCGCGCAGGACCAGGCGATCACCCGGTGCCGTGTCAGCGGGAAGCTGTTGATGCGCTGCTCCACGCACTTTTCCATGATCCTGCGGACGCGCTTGTCGGTGTCGTGCCAGATATAATGCTCGCCATACTGGCTCTGATAGATGCGATAGAGCGCCTGCGCCACGCCGTTGATGGGATAATAGTCTGTGTTTGCCGCCACGTCCCACTTCTCCCACTCGAAGCGCTGCAGCTCGTTCTGCTTCTCCAGGTACTCCTTGAGGAGCTCCCAGTTGAAGGGCGTACCGGTCTGGTCCTCGATGAACCGCCACAGCTCCCGAATCTCGTTTGCGCAATGCTCCTGCACCAGCGGATCATCGAACTGCATGGGCTGCGGCATGGCGAACAGCGGGATGTCCATGAACCAGTCCTGCACCGCCGTGCTTGCCACAGAGCCGTCGCAGGCCTCGTTTGAGGTGACCATAAAGGGAGCGCAGTCAGGCATATCGTCCAGGACGAACAGCCCTGCCTCCGCCTGACACATGGGGCAGGGGTCGCCGGGCAGACCGATGGACTGCACCGCGTCGATGTAGTTCAGGACCGTGTGGTTGTTCACATGGCAGGTGACGAAATAGGGGATCATCTCCATGGGGATGTGGGTGTACTTGTCCGCCCAGGGATAGAACACGCCGCCCCAGACCGTTTCCTTGTGGAGCATGGAGTGACGCCATGCGTCGTTGTGCTCGCCGTTCCGGAGGTTGCCGTCGGCCTTGAACATATTCATGAACTGGTTGATGGTGACGCAGACCATCGCGCGATAATGCCAGGCGCTGGCCCGCAGCGCCTCGCCCCGCAGGCCCTCCAGCCCTCGGTCGAACCAGTGGAGCACGGGCAGATAGGTCTGGCCCAGCCAGCGATAGCGCCACAGCCCCTTGGCAAACAGCACCGGTCCGCCGAATTTCATGACGTCGGCCACCATCATGGCGTAGTTATACAGCCAGATGTTGTTGAAGTAGTACATGGTGTCCTTGACGCCGCGCCACTCCCGGTGCTTGTACAGCCCCGTCTTCTCCTCGTAGAGGTCGCCGAGGCGGCGCTCCCCGTGGGGCTTCCCATACCAGAAATCCCGAGCGGCTTTTTTCACATCGATGCTTTTGAGCTTTTTCAGATCGAGCTTTTTCATACGTTCGCGCCCTCCTGGATCTTTTTGATCTCCACGCTTTCGATGAAGGCCTGGAAGCGGGTGCGGAGCTGACCGGAGGAGGAATTGACGTATTCCTTCTCGATGGAGCAGGTGGGAATACCGAAATCCCGCGGCAGGATGAGCGCGTCCATCATACGTTCATAGCTCCAGTATTCGCAGAACTTATTGCTGGCGACGATGAGGCCGTCGGCGTGATATTCCTCCACGATGTCGGCCAGATACTTCTTGCGGCCGCGCATGTCCTCCTTCGGCATGAAGCGGGGACACATGCTGGTGCTGAGATAGTGCCGCGCGACGGCGTCCAGCGGGCTCTGTCCCTCCGCCACGGTGATCTCCTCCCGCCCGGGAAGCGAGCCGTAGCAGTAGCGATCCGCCACCACCATGGCGCCGCAGCTCTCGATGAGCTGTGTGAAATTGGGGTCGTCGTTCTCCGCGCCGGCCAGTGCCACGCGGATGCGGAAGGGGAACTTCGGCTCCGGCTCGCGGGTCCTGAGCTCCTCCGCCGTCTCCCGCAGATACGGGAGGATCAGATATTTGGGGCAGGTCAGGCTCACCAGATGGATCACATGGAACTCATACCCCGTGATGACCGGGTTGTCCGCCTTGCGGTACGCTCCGATCTCGGAAATCAGGCGGCAGACCTCGTTGTGCTCTTCAATGGCGGTCATCAGGGCCGCATCCGAGGTGTCGATGCCGAATTTTTCGTGCAACGGGTCCAGCACATGGGCCTGGAGCTGTTTGCGGAAATGCTCATAGCTGTTTTCGGTTTTTTTAAAGGGGACATCCGTGAACTCGCAGAAGAAATCCGGGTTCTGAATGATATCCATCCGCTGCAGGTGCTCCTGGAAGCGGCAGGTCACCGTGCAGGTCTCCGTGGCGAGCTGCGCGTCCAGAAAATTGAAGCCGCCCTCCAGCGCACGCTCCATCAGGCTGCGCCCAAAATGGCAGGTGCGGTTCGACATATAGTAGGTCGCCATCTCCGGGGACCCGCTGCGGGGGGCACGCAGACGGACAGAAAAGCAGCCGGGCAAATCCAGCAGGACCTCCGGCATAAAATAACACGTGTAGCCCAGAGCCTTTTTCCCCTCGCCCCGGGCTTGCTTCACCAGATCATTATTTGCTTCCTGTAAGAGATTTTCAAAGAAAATCAGGTGCTTCAGGTCTCTCATGGGCAAACTCCTCCCTGCCGCCGTCCGATGCCGCGCCCCATGGGGATCGGTATAAAGGCAGACAAAATGACGCACAATCCTCTAAAATTATACGGGATCGTTTGTTATTTGTCAATCATATATGTCATATGTTTTGACTTCTTTCGGACGGCGTGGTACAATCGTCATAGAAATCACAAAAAACAGGGCACACGCCCGGAAATGGCGGTATGGTACGATGGAGATCCATTCCCACGAGCATCCACATGAGCATGCGCGGGCGGAGACAGTCTCCCCGGAGGAGACGCTGGCGCTGCTTTCCTATATGCTGGATCACAACCGGCATCACGCGGACGAGCTCCACGAGCTCGCCCACGGCGTAGAGGACGCTTCCGCCCGCGACCTGATACACGAGGCGGTAGACGCCCTGCACGAGAGCAATCTCCGGCTGGAGGAGGCGCTCGCCCTGTTGAAGGAGGGATGAGAAATGTGTCTTTCCACCGTATATGTGCGGCAAGCCGAGCGGCGCGAGCAGCTTGCCAGAAACGTCGCAACGGTCAGGACCCGTGACGGCAAGCTCGTTTTCACGGATATCATGGGCGTCATCACGGAGGTGGACGCCGAGATCGAGACCATCGATCTGATGGAAAATTATATCTATATACGTCTGCGCGATCCCGACGTGTCCGCGTAAGCGCCCCGCACATCAAAGCGCATCCTGTATTCTCCCCTCAGCAGCCGCTGAGGGGTTTCTTTTGAGGATTTTCGGCAAATTCCATCCCCCCGGGGGGCTTGCGCGTGTTCAGGCGCATGGTATACTGAACACAGGCTCGGTATTTTTTTAACAGGAGGGATCCTATATGCACATGGCGGACGCGCTGCTTGCTCCGACCGTGGCGGCGGCTATGTATGCTGCCTCAGGAACGGCCGCGGGCCTATCCATCCACCGCCTGAAGCGGGAGAGCGACCCTCAAAGGCTGCCGACCATGGCGGTCACGTCAGCCCTGGTTTTTGCCGGGCAGATGATAAACTACACGATCCCCGGCACCGGCTCCTCCGGGCATATCTGCGGCGGCATGCTGCTGGCCGCTCTGCTTGGTCCGGAAGCGGGCTTTCTTTCGATGGTCGTGATCCTCACGATCCAATGCCTGTTCTTTGCTGACGGCGGCCTGATGGCGCTTGGAGCGAATGTGTGGAACATGGCCTTTTATGGCTGCTTCGTCGGCTATTATCTCCTATGGCGTCCCATCATGGGCGGCCGAAGGGCCGGTGTCGGCAGACAGTCGCAGCGGCGGCGCATCATGGCGGCCTCGATCCTTGGCTGCGTTGTCTCGCTGCAGCTCGGCGCTTTCTCCGTCGTTCTGGAAACCAGCCTGTCCGGGATCACGGACTTGCCTTTCGGGGCATTCGCTGCGCTGATGCAGCCCATCCATCTGGCGATCGGCCTTGTGGAGGGTCTTGTCACCGCAGCCGTTCTGGTGTTCGTGTACAGCGCCCGTCCGGAACTCCTGCGTGATGCGGCAGACGGCGGCCAACAGCCCGCAAAGCTCTCCCTGCGGTCGATCGTCGTGATCCTTGCCGCGGCCGCGATCGGCATCGGCGGCGGGCTGAGCCTGCTGGCGAGCTCCGCGCCCGATGGTTTGGAGTGGTCGCTTTTCGGGAATGCCGAGGCAGGCTATGCCGAAAACATGGGCCTCGATGAAGACGATTTCGGCTTGGAGAGCACTGCAGCCGACAGAGCGGCCTCCATCCAGGAGCGCGTATCCTTCCTGCCGGATTATTCCTTTGCTGGCAGCGACGCCCCGGCGGGTACGTCCGTCGCCGGCATCGTCGGCGCCGCCATGGTCGCCGGCACGGCGGCGCTGATCTGTCTGGCGGGCGGTATTATCAGGAAAAAGAAGAGCCCATAAAAAAAGCAAGCCGACAGACAAGGGGCGTCGATGGATGCTCCTTTGCCATATAGGACGAAAACCATGAACAAAATGGACACCGCTCTGCGGGAGCTGAGCGAGATGGACGACCTTGCCGCGGGGGATTCCCCCATCCATCGCCTGCATCCCGCGGCAAAGCTTATCACAACGGTCGCTTATATCGTCGCCGCAGCGTCCTTCCGCAAGTACGATCTGAGCGGTCTTGCGCCCATGCTGCTTTTTCCGATGCTGCTGTTTCAAATCAGCGGCATCCCGGTACGCACCTGCTTCTATAAGCTCCGTATCGTGCTGCCGCTGGTGCTGGCCGCAGGCCTGTTCAACCCTTTTTTGGATCGGACGGCCATCCTCCGGCTGGGGGCGCTGTCCGTCTCGGGCGGCGTGATCTCCATGCTCACACTGATGCTCAAAGGCGTGCTGTGCCTGATGGTCGCTTTTCTCCTGACGGCGACCACCTCCATGGATCGACTCTGCGCCGCTCTGCGCCGGATGCATATCCCGTCCCTGCCGGTGACGCTCCTTCTTCTCACCTGGCGCTATGTGGGAGTTCTTACCCGGGAGCTCTCCGTCATGACGGACGCCTACCACCTCCGCGCACCGGGCCAGAGGGGCGTCCATATATCCGCCTGGGGCTCTTTCCTGGGCCAGCTTTTGCTGCGCAGCGCGGATCGCGCGCAGGAGCTGTATGACAGTATGCAGCTCCGAGGCTGGAACGGACAGTTTCATTACGCGGACGTGCCTCCCTTCCGAAGCGCGGACGCGGCGTATCTGATCGGCGGCACGGCCCTGATCCTGCTGGTACGTCTTGTGCCTGTCGCGGAGCTTCTGGGCACGGTGATCGTGAGGTGAGCGATGATCGAATTTCAAAACGTATCCTTCTCCTATGAAAAGGGACGTCCGATACTGACGGATATATCCATCCGGATCGAAGACGGCGAGTCCGTCGGGCTCATCGGTGAAAACGGTGCGGGCAAAACCACGCTGATGAAGCTGCTGCTGGGGCTCGTATCCGGTGAGGGGACCATCCTCGTGGATGGCTCATCCGTAAACAAGAAGAACCTCGCAGGAATCCGCCGCCGCGTGGGCTTTGTCCTGCAGGATTCCGACGACCAGATGTTCATGCCCACCGTCTGTGAAGATATGATCTTCGGCCCGATGAATTACGGGCTCACCCGCCAGGAGGCGGAAGCCAGGGCAGACACCGTGCTGGCAAGGCTGGGACTGACGGAGCTGAAGCATCGTCATAACCACCGGTTATCCGGCGGAGAAAAACGCATGGCAGCCATCGCCGCCATCCTGACCATGGAACCGGAGGTGATCGTGATGGACGAACCGTCCTCCGCGCTGGACCCCCGCAATCGGCGGCTGGTGATCGAAACCATCCGCGAGCTCCCGCAGACGAAAATCATCGCATCCCATGACCTGGATATGATCCTGGATACCTGCCGCCGGGTGATCCTGCTGTCCCGCGGCCGCATCGCGGCGGACGGTCCGGCCGATACCGTTCTGCGCGACCGGGCTTTACTGGAGTCGCACCGACTGGAGCTTCCCCTTTCCCTGTCCCACCGACCGTAGATCATCACAGTGAGAGCATCCGGTATTCTTTGTCCCGGCTGCTCTCTTGTTTTTCACTATTTCAGAAGATGGTCGATGGCGCATCCATGGGAGCGGCGGTTGCGCTCAGATTGCTTTCACACACGGAAATCAAGGTCAGAAGCCTGTATCTGGATGGTGCTCCGATGGCAAAGCTCGGATTTGTGATGTCCAGGCTGTTTGCACCCGTGCTGATCTGGCAAAAAGGG
>CAYNZM010000095.1:0-6781 GCA_964401725.1 uncultured Oscillospiraceae bacterium | reverse complement strand
GATATATTCTTCTCGCGGAGGGAAATATAGACGTAGTCAGTCTGCATCAGGCCGGTTTCGACAGCGCCGCGGCCAGTCTCGGTACCTCCCTCACGGCGGAACAGGCGAGGCTCCTCAGCCGCTACACCAAGGAGCTTGTGATCGCCTACGACAACGACGGGGCGGGACGCAAGGCTGCCCAGCGGGCCATCCAGCTTCTGGACCCGCTGGACATGAAGGTCCGCGTCCTGCAGATCCCCGACGCCAAGGACCCGGACGAGTTCATCCAGAAAAAAGGCCCGGAGGCCTTCCGGGAGCTCATCGAGCGCAGCAGCAACCAGATCGAATACCGTCTGCAGCGGGTGGCGGAGGAATTCGACCTGAAAACCGACGAGGGCCGCGTGGGGTATCTCAAGGCGGCGTCGGCGCTGGTGGCGTCCCTGCCCAACGGCTTCGACCGGGAGATTTACGGTCTCCGGGCGGCGGAGAAGGCGGGGGTCTCGAAAGAAGCCTTCGAGGGGGAGGTCGCCCGCATCCGCAAGAGGCTCGGAAAGGACGCCCGCAAACGGGAGGAACGGGAAGCCACCGCCCCCCTGAAGGCCGCCCAGCCGAACGCCCGGGAGCTTCGCTTCCAGAACGTCCGCAGCGCCATGGCGGAGCAGGGAGTCATCCGGCTGATGTACCGCTTCCCGGAGCGATACGGAAGTCTCGACATCACCGGGGCTGCGTTTTCCTCCGAACCGCTGGGACGGATGTTCGACACTCTGTCCGCCCGGGTCCGGGCCGGGGAGAGCGTCTCCCTCGCGGTGCTGAGCGGGCTGTTCACCCCCGGGGAGATCGGGCTTCTGACGAAGATCATCCAAAAAGACGACGTACCTCCCGCCAAGGCCGACGAGGCCATGCGGGATTACATACGAATCATCCGCGAGGAACACGACAAACAGGTCGGAGACTTGGACCCTCTGGCCCTGGCCGAAAAGATGAAACAAAAGAAAGGGTATGGTGGAAAAGATGCCTAAAGCTAAAAAGAAAGACGAGCCGGAGCTGACCCCGGAGGAAGTGACCGTCCCGGCGGAGGAAGCTCCCGCGGAGAAAACCCCCGCGCCGGAGAAGCCCGCGAAGAAAAAACCCTCCTCCAAGAAAAAAGCCGCGCCCAAGGAGGGACCGGAGGAAGCCCCGGCGGAGGACAAGCCCGTCGAGGAAAAGTCCAAGGAGGAAAAGCTCCTGGAGCTCATCGAAAAGGGCAAGAAAAACGGCAAGCTCACCAGCAAGGAGCTCTCCGACGCGCTGGAGAGCATGAACCTGGAGCCGGAGGAGATGGATGCCTTCTATGACCAGATGGACGAGCTGGGCATCGAGACCGCCGGGGAGGAATTCCTCCCGCCCATCGAGGAGGACGCCCTGCCGGAGCTGGAGGAGCTGGAGGAGATCGAGGACGCCGCCGAGGAGGAGATCCTCGACCCGGAGGCCGTGGCGGAGACCTTCGCCTCGGACGATCCCGTCCGCATGTACCTCAAGGAGATCGGCAAGGTCCCTCTGCTGACCCCGGAGGAGGAGGTGGCCCTCGCCAAGCGCATGGCCGAGGGGGACGAGGACGCCAAACGCCGCATGGCGGAGGCGAACCTCCGTCTCGTCGTGTCCATCGCCAAGCGCTATGTGGGCCGCGGAATGCTGTTTCTGGACCTCATCCAGGAGGGAAATCTCGGCCTCATCAAAGCCGTGGAGAAGTTCGACTACACCAAGGGCTATAAATTCTCTACCTACGCCACCTGGTGGATCCGGCAGGCCATCACCCGCGCCATCGCGGACCAGGCCCGGACCATCCGCATCCCGGTGCACATGGTCGAGACCATCAACAAGGTCATCCGCGTCTCCCGCCAGCTTCTCCAGGAGCTGGGCCACGACCCCTCCGCCGAGGAGATCGCGGCGGAGATGGGCCTGCCCGCCGACAAGGTCCGGGACATCCTGAAGATCGCCCAGGAGCCCGTCTCCCTGGAGACGCCCATCGGTGAGGAGGAGGACTCCCACCTGGGGGACTTCATCGAGGACGAGGGGGTCTCGGAACCCTCCGAGGCCGCCAGCTTCACCCTCCTCAAGGAGCAGCTCATGACCGTCCTGGACACCCTGACCCCCCGGGAGAAAAAGGTCCTGGAGCTGCGCTTCGGCATCGTGGACGGACGCACCCGCACCCTGGAGGAGGTGGGCAAGGAGTTCAACGTCACCCGGGAGCGCATCCGGCAGATCGAGGCCAAGGCCCTGCGGAAGCTCCGCCACCCCAGCCGCTCCAAGAAGCTGCGGGACTTCCTGAACTAATTTTCGCGGGTCTATCGGGTAAATGCGTCTCAGCGGCCTCCCACGTGCTTGTCGAAGAGGTCCTTCAGCCGTCCGCGGTAGCACAGCAGCACTCCCGCCGCCGCGCCGATGGCCGCCTGCAGGATCTGGTACGGCAGCTTCACGACGGCGTACTCCGGCGTGGCGTAGATATACGCCCGTCCGATGGTGTAGCCGACGACCATGAGGATCGCCCCGAGGGTCACGCCGACGGCCGCGCCGGACCACGCCCGGCGTCCCCGGATGCGCCGGGTGCACAGGGAGATCACCACCGCCTGGAGCCCGTGGACCACGAGGGACACGAACATCGGCGCGGGATAGAAGAACAGATCCCCCAGAAACGCCCCGATGCCTCCCACGGCAAAGGCCGACAGCGGGTCCAGCAGGATCGCCGCGATGCAGATCACCACGTCGTTCAGATAGAAATGTCCCCCCGGCACAGGGATGCCGAAGGAGCTCATGGCCACGTTCATGGCCATGAAGACCGCCGTCGTCGTGATCCAAAGCGGCGTGTACCGCGTTATTTTTTTCGAATCGCTCATGGCGCATACCCCTTTACTCTGAGTGTCAAGTATAGTATAATCCGATTTGGTATTATAGAAATAGCCAAACAAGGAGCTTTTTATATAACCAGATGGAACGGAAATCAACCAAATACCTCGCGGTGTACCAGCGGGTGAAAAACGACATCCTCCGGGGTGCACTGCCGCCGGGGACGAAGCTGCCGTCCAAGCGGACCATGGCGGACCGTATGGGGGTGAGCGTGGTGACAGTGGAGCATGCCTATGGACAGCTGGTGGACGAGGGCTATGCCTACGCCCGGGAGCGCAGCGGGTATTTCGTGCAGTCCATCGCCAATCTGCGGCCCCTGGCGGAGGCCGGGAAAACACCAACCCTGACCATGCTGCCGGAGGAGCCCGTGGCGGAGGGAGAACCGGATTTTCCCACCTCCCTGTGGTTCAAGACCCTGCGCCGGGTCATGAGCGAGTACGGTCCGTGCCTGGTGGGACGCTCCCCCAATAAGGGCTGCGCGCGGCTGCGGAACGCCATCGCGGCGTATCTGCAGCGGTATCGGGGCATGACCGCGCCGCCGGAGCGGATCGTCGTGGGCTCCGGCGCAGAGCAGCTTTATGAGGCCGTGGTGCGGATGCTGGGTCCCCAGCGGACCTATGGCATCGAGTGGCCCTCCTATGGGCAGATCGAGGCGGTGTACGCGGGGTACGGCGCGGCGGTGGAGCGGCTTCCCATCGGTCCGGACGGGGTGGAGAGCGCCGCCCTTGCAGCCTCCCGGGCGGATGTGCTCCACGTCACCCCCTTCCACAGCTGGCCCACGGGCGTCACGGCTCCCGCGGCGAAACGGTACGAATACCTGGCCTGGTCCCGGACGGGGGATCGCTTTCTGGTGGAGGACGATTTCGACAGCGAGTTCGCTCCGCCGGGAAAGCCGCTGGACACCCTCTGGTCCCTGGACGGGGACGGGCGGGTCATCTACCTGAACACCTTCTCAAAAAGCCTCGCGCCCTCCATGCGCATGGGGTATATGCTCCTGCCGGAGCGCCTGCTGCCCCGATACGATGAGGTCCTGGGGCACTATTCCTGCTCCGTGCCCCTGCTGGAGCAGTACGCCTTGGCGGAGTTCATCGCGGACGGCAGCTTCGAGCGGCATCTCAGCCGCCGCCGACGCCGGCTTCTGGACCCGGAATGAGCGAAATCCATGTCGAAGACCGTCGCAAAACGAAAGCGGCGGTCTGTTTTTGTTGAATTTTGTCGAATTATGTCAACAAAAAATCCGGCTCATACAGCGGTTTCCTGTTGCAAAGGGAAAAAGGGTATGGTAAATTGTAAATGCTGATAAAACGGAGTGCAGGAAAGAGAGAGAATACCGCCCCGTAACCATACACAGGGAGGAAACATTATGGAAACTATCCGCATTCTTATCGCCGATGCCGGCGAGGATTTCCGCGCGCTGCTGCGGGACGTCATCGACGCCGAGGAGGACATGCTCGTCGTCGGCGCTGCCGGGGATGGGCAGGAGGCCCTGGCCCTGGCGCAGAGCCAGCATCCCGATGTGCTGCTGACGGATCTTCTGCTGACCCGGCTGGACGGGCTGGGTCTGCTCCGGGCCCTGGCCGGACAGGGGGACGCTCCCGCCGCGCTGGTGCTTTCGGGCTTCTGCAACGACCGGGTCCTGGCGGACTGCGCCGAGGCCGGGGCCTATTACTTCCTGCCGAAGCCCTGCGATATCCCCGCGCTTCTGACCCACATCCGGCAGGCCGCCGCCCAGCACAGCCGCCGGGACACCCCCGGTCAGCCTGTGGCCATGGCCTCCGCCGTCCGGGAACCCAGCCTGGAGGCCGTCGTCACGGATATCATCCACGAGATCGGCGTTCCCGCCCACATCAAGGGCTACCAGTACCTGCGGGAGGCGATCATCCTCACCGTGAACGACATGGACGCCATCAACGCCGTCACGAAGGTCCTCTACCCCGCCGTGGCGAAGAAGTTCAGCACCACCCCCAGCCGGGTGGAGCGGGCTATCCGCCACGCCATCGAGGTGGCGTGGGATCGCGGCGACCTGGAGGTGCTGCAGAAGTACTTCGGCTACACCGTCAGCAACGTGAAGGGCAAGCCCACCAACAGCGAATGCATTGCCATGATCGCGGACAGCCTCACCCTGCGCAGAAAAGACAAAATGGCCTGATCTCCGCCAAAAAAACGCCGCCCTGACCGAATTCCGGTCAGGGCGGTTTTTCGCGAAAACAGTCGTTGCGGTGCGGGGCGGATGTATGCTATAATGTCCTCCTATGACCAAGGGATTATTGGAGGGAGTACGATGAAACGTCTTGCCGCGCTGCTGCTGGCGGTGGGGATGCTTATGGGCTTCTGCGCCTGCGGAGCGTCCGAGGCCAAAGCCACGCTGTTTCTCCAGCGGCTGCCGGGCATTGCCGACCTGGACAGCGTGCGGGCGGAGTTTGACTCCGTCGCCCAGCGCAAGGACTTCGACGCTCTTCTCCTGGGGCAGATCGACGCCTATGAATCCAGCGGGAGTTTTGCCGATGGCAGTGCTCTCATTCGTGCGCTGGACTATTTCGGCTACCGCCAGAATACCCTCAAGGTCCGGTTTCAAAGCGTCCTCGACCGGGAGCGGACCCGGGCGTTCGAGACTCCCGCGGCGGACCCGTGGCTCGACTACATCGAGACGGTGGCCTCCTTTGATGAGGACAGCTATTACGTCCAGCCGGAGGACTGTCTGCCCCGGGAGGAGCTGCTGGATTCTATTCTCAGCCGCTGCGAGCTCGTCATCTGCGAGGCCGATCACAGCGGATACTACGACGTATACGACAGCGAGGAGGCGGACGAGAACTACTGGTGGTCGCCGCGGCTGGAGACCCGGGCCGACGATGGCCAGGAGGGCTGTGAGGAGATCACCGTCCGCAATGAGCTTTCCGGGGATTTCGACACCGTCCTCCGGCAGGTGGTCCCCTATGGCTCCCAGCCGGAGGACGACGAAAGCTCCCTGTCGGCGGTCCTGTATTACAAAGGCAAGCGTGTGTCCGGCAACTATGATTCGATCCGGGATTTCCTCGGCAAATGCGCCACCGGGGGCGTGTTTTACTGCGACAATGGAAACGAGTGCATCTTCTTCGTGATCGACGGCAGCTCCGTCCTTATGTATCGGGGCATGGATGTCCGCGCCATCCGGTATCCCGCGGCGGAGGCGGAGGCGTTGGCGGCCTTCCGGAGCGAGACCCGGGAACGGGCGTATGACCAGGCGCAGGACGCGCTGTATACCCAGGCCATTGCGCTGCTGGATCAGGGATTGCTATGGAGTGCGCGGGATATTTTCGTGGCCCTGGGAGATTACCGGGATTCCGCGGACTATGCGGCGGAGTTTGCCACGTATCTCACGGGCGTGGATGCCCTCAAGGACGGCAGTCTGGCGGAGGCGATCTCCATCTGGGCCTCCGTGAGGAAGATCGCCTTCGTCGCGGATCTTCGCGCCATCGCCCAGCGTGTCGTGCCCTATGTCGGGCAGTGGGAGTTTGCCGACGGCGATGACCGGGTCCTGTCCTATTGGTCGACGGAGGATGCGGACCACCAGGCCTTCCGGGAGGTGGAGATTCGCAGCGTCGTCAATTATGAGATCGGCGGAACGAACAACTTTGCCTCGCCCTCCCTCGTGACGGATGAGCATCTGTCCTCCGCCTCCCGCTGGAAGTACGACGAAGCGACGGGGGACTATATCTATTCCTATTGGGAGGACTCCGGCGTGTTCACGCTGTCCATGCCGGACGACGATACGCTGCAGGTCCGCTTTGAAAGTGCAAACCCCGACCTGCCCTCCGCCGCGGCGGAGTATCACCGCCTGTCGGACGAGGCCGCGGAAACCGGGGACGAACCCGCCGACACCGAGAGACACGGCGACAGCATTTACTTTTGAGGGAAGATACGATTGAGCGCGGAGTTATCC
>CAYNZM010000094.1:0-6788 GCA_964401725.1 uncultured Oscillospiraceae bacterium | reverse complement strand
CTTCGCCAAATACGGCACCTACGACATCGCCTCCCAGGCTCCCTTCCGCCGCATCTCCTTCAACGACTCCATGGAGCTCTACGGCACGGACAAGCCGGACCTGCGCATCGACCTCGAGCTGAAGGACATGACCGACCTCGCCAAAAAGACGGAGGGCTTCGCCCCCTTCGAGGCAGCGGAATGTGTAAAGCTCGTCTCCTGCTCCGGCTCGGAGCTTACCCGCAAGCAGATCGACAAGCTCTGCGCGGACGTGGAGGTCCAGGCCGGACAGAAGCCCTACTGGTTCCGCATGGACGAAAACGGCGCTCTCGTGGGCGGCGTTTCGAAATTCCTCGCCGGCCATGAGGACGCGCTGCGCGCGCTGGGCGTGGAGCCCGGCTGCCTCGTCCTCGTCTCCGCCGGCGCGAAGGGCACCGCGCAGAAGACCGCCGGCGTGGCCCGCAGGATGCTGGGCGCGGCCGTTCCCGGCCATATGGACGAGGCGCGGTACGAGTTCTGCTGGATCGTCGATTTCCCAATGTTCGAGATCGGCGAGGAGTCCGGCGAGCTGGAGTTCTGCCACAACCCCTTCTCCATGCCCAACGGCGGTCTGGAGATCCTCGAGAAGGCACAGCGCGGCGAGGTGGATCCCCTCACCATCAACGCTTTCCAGTACGATCTGGTCTGCAACGGCGTGGAGCTCAGCTCCGGCGCTGTCCGTAACCACGATCCCGAGATCATGATCAAGGCTTTCGAGATGGTCCGTCTGGGCGAAGAGGACGTGAAGGCCAAGTTCCCCGCCATGTACAACGCCTTCTGCTACGGCGCGCCTCCCCACGCGGGCATCGCCCCGGGGGTGGACCGCATGGTGATGCTGCTGGCAGCCGAGCCCTCCATCCGGGAGATCATCCCCTTCCCCATGAACAAGAACGCCCAGGACCTGATGATGGGCGCACCCTCCGCGGTGGAGCAGAAGCAGCTCGACGAGCTCAATATTTCCATCAACCTCCCGGAAAAGGAGTAATATGTATTCAAAAATCCGCTCCCTGGGCCTGAAGGGCATCGGGGGCTACGAGGTAGAGCTGGAGGTCTATATCTCCTCCGGCCTGCCGCGGCTCGACATCGTGGGTCTGCCGGACGCCGCCGTCAAGGAGGCGGGGGACCGCGTGCGCGCCGCCATCAAGGTCAGCGGCTTCGACTTTCCCGTCAGCCGCGTCACAGTGAACCTCGCCCCGGCGGACACCAAAAAAGCCGGCACGGTCTATGACCTGCCGGTGCTTTTGGGTATTTTGTCCGCCACGAACCAGATCCACGCCCCGCTGGACGGGGACATGTTCTTCGGGGAGATCTCCCTGACGGGACAGCTCCGGCCGGTCGCCGGAGCCCTGCCCATGGCCCTCGCCGCCCGGGACGCCGGAGCGAAGCGGCTGTTCGTTCCGGCGGACAACGCCGCGGAGGCCGCCTTTGCCGAGGGGGTGGAGGTCTACCCCGTGGCGGACGTGCTGTCCCTCATCGACTTTCTGGACGGCAAGACCCGCCTCGATCCCGTCCCGGCCCGGGACATCCTGGCGGAACCCGGGGAATTCCCGGATTTTGCGGAGGTCAAGGGCCAGGAGAACGTAAAACGCGCGCTGGAGGTCGCCGCCGCCGGGGGACACAACGTCCTCATGGTGGGCCCTCCCGGCGCGGGAAAATCCATGCTGGCGAAGCGTCTGCCCGGGATTTTGCCGGACATGACTCGGGACGAGGCCCTGCGCACGACGGCGATCTGGTCCGTCTGCGGCCTTACGGACCCGAAGCATCCCATCGTCGCCCGCCGTCCCTTCCGGGCCCCGAACCAAACCGCCTCCCGGCAGGCTCTCGCCGGCGCGGCGGACCTGCGCCCCGGGGAGATGAGCCTCGCCCACAACGGCGTGCTGTTTCTCGACGAGCTCCCGGAATTCCACCGGGATGTCATCGACCTGCTGCGTCAGCCGCTGGAGGACGGGGAGATCACCATTTCCCGGGCCTCCGGCTCCGCGACCTATCCCAGCCGGTTCATGCTGGTCTGCGCCATGAATCCCTGCCGCTGCGGATGGTACGGGCATCCCAGCCGCCGCTGCACCTGCTCGGACAAGTCCATCCGGGACTACCAGGCAAAGCTCTCCGGGCCGCTCCTCGACCGCATCGACATCGTGGCGGAGGTCCCAGCCCTGGATTTTGAGGACCTGGAACGCCGTCCCGACGGGGAGCCCTCCGCCTCCATCAAGGCCCGGGTGGACGCGGCAAGGGCCCTGCAGCGGGAGCGCTTTGCCGGAACGGACATCGCCTCCAACGCCCGCATGGGTCCCGCCGCCATGGAGCGCTTCTGCGCCCTGGACGCAGAGGGAACGACCCTCATGCGCGCGGCCTACGACGCTCTCGGCCTCACCGCCCGGAGCTATGACCGCATCCTCCGCGTCGCCCGCACCATCGCGGACCTGGCCGGCAGCGAGATCATCCGTCCGGCCCATCTGGCCGAAGCCATCCAGTACCGGACCATCCAATGGAAATGAGGCACACATGAACGAGTCCATCCCCGCCCTGCGGGACCGCATCCTTCTCAAGGAGGGGGAGGTGGTCCTCAAAGGGCTGAACAAACGATATTTCGAGCAGAAGCTCACCCAGAACATCCGCCGGCGGCTGAAACCCCTCGGAGCTTTCCGCGTCACGGCGATGCAGAGCGTCGTCTACGTGGAGCCCCTGGACGAGACGGCCGACATGGACGCCGCCTTCGACGCCCTGCAATACGTCTTCGGCATCATGACCCTGACCCGGGCCGTGGCCTGCGAGAAGGACCCCCAGGCCATCCTGCGCACCGCCGTCGAGTACCTTGGCGACGAGCTCCGCTCCGTCTCCAGCTTCAAGGTGGAGTCCAAGCGCTCGGACAAGGGCTTTCCCATGACCTCCATCCAGCTTAGCCAGTATGTCGGCGGAGAGCTGAACGAGGCCTTTCCCCATCTCCGGGCAGACATGCACAGCCCGGAGCTGACCGTCCATCTGGAGGTCCGGGAAGCCGCTGCCTATGTACACGGCGCACCGATGCCCGGGGCTGGCGGCATGCCCGTCGGGTCGAACGGCGCGGCGGTGAGCCTTCTCTCCGGCGGCATCGACAGCCCGGTGTCCACTTACATGATGGCAAAGCGCGGTCTTCGCATCATCCCCGTGCACTTTTTCTCCTTCCCGTACACCTCGGAGCTTGCCAAGGAGAAGGTCATCGACCTCGCCAGGACCCTCACCGCCTACTGCGGGCGGATGTTCGTGGAGATCGTTCCGTTCACGCATATCCAGGAGGATATCCGCGCCAAGTGCCCGGAGGAATACTTCACCATCATCATGCGCCGGTTCATGATGCGCATTGCGGACGAGATCGCCCGGAAAAACAACTGCGGCGCCCTCATCACCGGGGAGAGCCTCGGCCAGGTGGCAAGCCAGACCATGGAGGCCATGGCCTGCACCGGCGCCGTTACGCAGACTCCCGTCCTGCGGCCCCTCGTGGGCATGGACAAGGAGGAAGTCATCCGCGTCGCCCGGAAGATCGGCACCTTCGAGACCTCCATCCTGCCCTACGAGGACTGCTGCACCGTCTTCACCCCCCGGCATCCCTGCACCCATCCGAAGCTGGCGAACGTGGAGGCGGCGGAAGCCGCGCTGGATGTGGAGTCCTTGGTCCGGGAGGCCCTGGAGGGCCGGGAGCTTGTGAAGCTCGATCCGCGAAAGGGGTTCTGAGGCCATGAACTGCGAAATTCTCGCCGTGGGGACGGAGCTTCTCCTCGGCCACACGGTAAACACCAACGCTTCCGAGCTGAGCCTCCGGCTGGCGGAGCTGGGCGTGAACGTCTTCTGGCACACCGTCGTCGGGGACAACCCCGCCCGGCTGGCAGACGCCGCGGCCCTGGCGAAGACCCGGGCGGACCTCATCCTCTGCACCGGCGGCCTGGGACCAACCTACGACGATTTGACGAAAAACGTCCTGGCAGAGAGCTTCGGGAAAAAGCTCGTCTTCCACCCGGACGAGGCCGAGGGCATCCGGGCCTGGTTTGCGAAGACCGGCCGGGAATGCACCCCCAACAACCTCCAGCAGGCGTATCTGCCCGAGGGCTGCACCATATTCCACAACGACTGGGGCACCGCCCCGGGCTGCGCCTTCGAGGCGGATGGCACCCACGTCATCCTGCTCCCCGGACCGCCCCGGGAGTGTCTTCCCATGTTCGACCACTGCGCCGCGCCGTACCTCCGCGCGCTGTCGGACGAGACCCTCGTATCCCGGCAGATCCGCGTCTTCGGCATGGGGGAGAGCGCCATCGAAGCCCTCTTCCGGGCCGAGATGGAGCACATGCGGAACCCCACCCTCGCCACCTACGCCAAGACCGGGGAGGTCATGCTCCGGGTGACGGCGAAGGCCAAAACCGAGGCCGAGGCCGCCGCCCTCTGCGAGCCCGTGGCGGAGAAGGTCTGCCGAACCCTTGGGGACATCGTTTACGGCGTGGACGTGGACAGCCTGGAAGCCCGGGTCTTGGCGCTCATGAAGGACCGGGGCCTGACCTTCGCCGCGGCGGAGAGTCTCACCGGCGGCCTCATAGGCGCGCGGTTCACGGCCCTGTCCGGGGCCAGCGCGGTGTTCCGCGGCGGCGCGGTGACCTACTGCGACGAGGTGAAAAACGCCATGCTTGGCGTCCCGGCGGAGGTCCTGGCCGAAAAAGGCGCCGTCTCCCGGGAGGTGGCCGCCGCCATGGCCGAGGGCGTTCGCAAAGCGGCGGGCGCAGACCTGGGCGTTTCCGCCACGGGCCTTGCCGGACCGGACGGAGACGGCGTGAACCCCGTGGGCACGGTGTTCATCGGCCTCGCGGCGCCGGAAGGGACCTGGGTGCGGCATCTGTCCCTCGGGTCGAACCGGGGTCGGAGCCTGGTCCGCACCCTGTCCGCGAGCCACGCCTTCGACATGCTCCGGCGGCACCTCACCGGCCTGCCCATCGAGTGATTATCCAACCCCCTGTATATCAAACTATTTCGGAGGATTACGCCATGACGTACGAAATCGACATCTGCGGTCTCAAGCGGGACCTGCCCATCTGCAAGCTGAACGACGACCTGGCCATCGGCGCTTTCGTCATCTTCGGCGACGTGGAGCTGACCGAGCACTGCGCGGCGGAGCTTCTCAAGCGTGTGCCGGAGTTCGACTACCTCATCGCCCCGGAGGCAAAATCCATCCCCCTGGTGTACGAAATGAGCCGTCAGAGCGGCAAGAAATATTTCCTCGCCCGGAAAAACGCCAAGGCCTATATGTCCGGCGTGTTTGAGGTGAAGGTCCAGTCCATCACCACCTTCGGCGTCCAGACCCTCTGCATCGACACCGCCGACGCCGAGGCCATGCGGGGCAAGCGCATCGTCATCATCGACGACGTGATCTCCACCGGCGAGAGCCTGCACGCCGTGGAGGAGCTGGTCCACAAGGCCGAGGGCAGCATCGTGGCAAAAATGGCCATCCTCGCCGAGGGCGACGCCTATGACCGGGAGGACATCACCGTTCTCGCGAAGCTCCCCCTCTTCTCCGCCGACGGCAAGCCCCTCCACTGAGAGGTCCGAATTATGGGAAGACTCGATAACAAGATCGCCATCGTCACCGGCGGAAACTCCGGCATCGGGGAGGCCACGGCAAAACTCTTTGCCAGGGAAGGCGCCTCCGTCGTCATCACCGCCCGCCGGGAAACTGAGCTCAAGCGCGTCTGCGACGAGATCACCGCCGCCGGCGGGACCTGCCTGTACGTCCCCGGGGACGTGCGGGTGACGGCGGACGTGGAAAACGTCGTCGCAAAGACCCTGGAAGCCTTCGGGCGCATCGACATCCTCGTGAACAACGCCGGCATCCCGGACAGCCACAAGCGCGTCGCCTGGGTCACGGACGAATTCTGGGACGATGTGCACGACACGGACCTCAAGGGCGTCATGCGCTTCTGCCGGGCGGTCCTGCCCCACATGGAAGCCCGCAACTGCGGCAGCATTGTGAACGTCTGTTCCATCGGCGGCATCTACTGCTGCGCCGGTGCGGCCTACTCCAGCGCCAAAGCCGGTCTGCGGGGCCTCACCGTCAACATGGCGATTCAGTATTTTGCCACCGGCATCCGGGTGAACTCCGTTTCCCCCGGCTCCACGCTGACGCCGCTGTTCGACCCCGAGCGCATGGGGGACATCGACGTGGAGATGATGGAGATCACCGCCCAGCGCCACTATCAGGACCGCACGGCGGGGATGCTCGACCCCATGCAGCAGGCCTACGCCATCCTGTTCCTCGCCAGCGACGAAGCCTCCGGCATCAACGGCGAAAACATCACCGTGGACGCCGGCGGACGGCTCTGAGTCATCAAAACGAAAAACAGCGAAGAGACGCGATCGCATCTCTCCGCTGTTTTTTACGCACGACCCGACGTTTTCCGTCTCCGGATCGTATTATAAGTGAAAGGGGGGCAGCAAATGGATCATTCCCTGTCAGCGCGCGGCAAGGATCAGCGGTCCGAACAGTTTGAGGAAATCTATCACCGTCATTTCGCCATGGTGTACCGGGTGTGTATGTCGTACCTGAAGAATCGGGACGACGCCGAGGATGCCGCGGCGGACGTCTTCCTCCGGCTGTGGAGATCGAACAAATCGTTTCCGAGCGAGGAATATGAAAAAGCATGGCTCCTGCGCGTGACGGTCAATTGCTGTCTGGATCATTGGAAAAAACATGACAACCGGCACGAGAGCATTGACGATCATGTACTTATGCAGGGCGGCGACCCGTTTTCCGAGGA
>CAYNZM010000093.1:0-6866 GCA_964401725.1 uncultured Oscillospiraceae bacterium | reverse complement strand
ATCTGCTCCGTGCTGGGACTGACGGGACTCGCCGGCGGCGCGGCGGTGGCGGGCTGCTGCGCCCAGATGGTGGGCTTTGCGGTCATGTCCTTCAAGGAAAACCGCTGGGGCGGCCTCGTGAGCCAGGGCCTCGGCACCTCCATGCTCCAGATGCCGAACATCGTCCGCAATCCCCGGGTGTGGATCGCTCCCATCGTGACCTCCGCCATCACCGGTCCCCTCGCCACCTGCGTGTTCCACCTTGAAATGAACGGCGCTCCCATCAACTCCGGCATGGGCACCTGCGGCCTCTGCGGACAGATCGGCGTCTGGACCGGCTGGCTGGCACCCAGCGAGGCGGCCATCTCACGCGGCGCGGTAGCCATCTCCCCCACCGGCTTCGACTGGCTGGGTCTTGTCCTCATCTGTTTTGTGCTTCCGGCGGTCCTTGCGCCGCTGATCAATCTCCTGTGCCGTCGTCTCGGCTGGGTGAAGGACGGGGACCTGACCCTGTAAAACCCGCTCAAACGCATAAAACATCGTCCATCCCGGCCGGGACGGACGATGTTCTGTTATCTGCGGTTTTATTTACCCCAGACGGGGCACACAGCCTCCACGGAGCCGACGCTGGCAATGATACTGCAGGAGGTTCCATAGCCGCCGAGGATGGTGACGAGGCCGTTTTCGTCCACCGTGGCGACGGATTCGTCCGTGCTGGTCCAGGTGACCTCCACGTCCATGAGGGGATATGCCTGGGCGACGAGTTGGACCTGGGTGCCGGCAGGCTCCATGAAGCCCCGCTCCGCACCGTCCACCTGACCGCCTCCCTGCTCGTAGATGGCGAGGGAGTTGACCGTCGGCGTGGGCGAGGGCGACGGCGTAGGCGTCGCGGTGGGCGCGGGAACGGCGGTGGTCTCCGCCGCGATCTGGGCAAGCTGCGCCTCCGCCCGGGCCGCGGATTCCGTCAGCTCCACCCGCTCCGAGAGGTTCACGGAAACGATGGCGATGACCGCCGCGATAACGCAGACCAGCAGGATGCCGCCGATCAGGAGCTGCCAGTTCATGGCCTCCACCGCTTTCCGGGCGGCCTCCGTACCGCGGACAGCGCTGTCGCTCTCCGGCAGGGGAGATTTTACCTCCCGGGGCTTCTTCGTGCCGCAGTAGGGGCAGCGGCCCCGCAGGGACGGATATTCTCGATGACAACGCCGGCAAACGGTGTTGGGAAGGATGTTCATGGGTGTGTTTCCTCCGATCTTTGGGGAAATTTGTAATAAAAAGTTACAATAATTACATCTCTTTACATATAATACAACGCCCATCCCCCAGTGTCAACGGGGCAAATGTGATTTTTCTCAGATGGTCAGCGTACCGGCCTCGTCCTCCAGGAGTATCAATATCTTTTCCTGGGCGCCGGTCTCGGCGTTCACATAGACGAGGTAACCGCCGTCGTCCTTGGCACGGCAGAGAAACTCATGGCAGTACCGCTCCTCCCCGCCCTCCGAGGGGATCACCGCCATCTGATGCGCTTTCACGGTCAGCGTCGGAGCGATGGTCGCCCGGGCCTCCGCCTCGGAGACGGCGATTTCGGGAAGCTCCCGGTCGTGATGGGCGGAGATATACCCCTTGGCGTCGTAGCTCACGATGGCGCCGTTATCCAGGGCAACGCCCACCTTCACAAGATCGGGATAGCACATCGCGCCGTCCTGAACGTATTCGTAGTTCACGGTGAGAACGCCGCTCTCCGTCATGTGGTAGCTGCGCTCCATATCCGGCAGGCCCTGCTGCTCGAGAAAGGCGTCCGCCGCGGAGAGACCGGCTTCCGTGGTGAGACGGGCCCGTCCCGGCAGACGGGAGCATAGTGCGCTGAGGATGCGTCCTCCCTGCTTCGTCACATAGACCACATACTCCCCGCCGCCGACATACGCGGAATAGCAGTAGCAGGGGATGACGCCGCCCATCTCGCCCAGGGCCTCGAGATCATCCTTCCGGACGGAGAGAAAGCGCGCCGCGGCGTCTTGCGCTTCCGCTTCAGACGCATAGCCCAGTCCCTCCAGCAGCGCGGGACGGGAGCTCAGCTGGCTCTCGGAGAAGGGACCGTCGTAGATGAGCGTGGGAAGCTCGGGAAACTCCGTCTCGATGCTCTGAAACGCCGTTCCCGCAAGAGGCGCGTCGCCGGTCCCGCCCAGGACCGCCGACGCCTCCACCACCTCATCCATCGTCAGGTCCCCGGCCATCATACGCGCCTGCATATCCTGCAGGTCCAGACGCATGACGGAGGCAGTTTCGGAAAGCTCCGTGAGGTTTTGCCGCTCCTCCTCCGAGCAGCCGCCGCTGCCGCCCACAGTGCGGGAGAGCGTGCAGGCATAGTCCCCCACCCGGGATAGAAAGCCCGAGACATTTTCCAGCCGCTGGCTGGACCAGGGAAGCTGTCCCATGGCCTGCTGGGCCGAGACCGCCCGCCCGAAGACCTGGGTATACAGTGCGCTTTCCAGGGCGGGGTCGGTGACGTACAGGCTCTTTTCGAGGGCGGTGGAAAGCTCCGAAACGTTGGTGACCAGCTCGTCGAAGGCACGCTGGGCATTGGCGCGGGCATAAAGCTCCAGGCTGTGGGCCCGGCGCAGTCCGGCAACGGCCAGGGTGCTCGCCGCGATGAGGCCCGCGGATAAAAACGTGATGATGCGTATCGTCGTTCGTTTTCGCATAAAAAACACCTCTTCCCGGATAGCGTATCCGAAAAGAGGCGTTTGCATGTTGTTAAAAGTCTGCCAGACGTTCCAGACCGTTCCGCAGGCGGGACATGGTCTCGGCCCTGCCCAGGATGCGGCAGAGCTCCACCGCGCCGCCGGGGGTGACTGCCGTTCCGGTGGCGGCAATGCGGACGGGCCACATGAGCTTCGCGTTTTTGACCTCCAGCGTCTCCGCAAGATGCACCAGGGCGTCGTGGATGTGCTCGTCGTCCCATGGGTCCACAGCGTCCAGGACCGGGATCGCCGCGGCAAGCATCTCTTTTGCGCTGTGCTCGTCGGACTTGGATTTTTTGTGGACGTAGAGGGCGGTGTCGTAGTCGGGAAGCTCATCGAAGAAGCCCAGCTTTCCGGGGATGTCCGTCAGCACCTCCGTCCGCTGCTGCAGGAGCGATGCGATAGCGGCGGCGTCAATGGCGGGATTTTTCACCGCCTGCCGGATGTACGGCTCCGCCACGGCGGCGAAATTCTCCGGCGTCATGGCACGGATGTATTCGGCGTTGAAGTGCGTGAGCTTTTCGATGTCGAAGATGGCCTGGCTCTTGGAGATGCCGGAAAGATCGAATTCCTCCGCAAGCTCCCGGATGGAATATATCTCCCGCTCCCCCTTCGGAGCCCAGCCCAGGAGCGCGACGTAGTTCACGATGGCCTCCCGCAGATAGCCCCGCTCGAGAAGGTCCTCGTAGCTGGGGTCGCCGTGTCGCTTCGACATCTTGCTGTGGGCGTCGCGCATGACCGGCGAGCAGTGGACGTACTTCGGAACCTCCCAGCCGAAGCCCTCGTAGAGAAGGTTGTACTTCGGGGAGCTGGCGAGATACTCCGAGCCACGGACCACGTGGGTGATGCCCATGAGGTGGTCGTCGATGACGTTGGCGAAGTTGTAGGTGGGCAGACCGTCCCGCTTGATGAGGACCTGATCGTCCAGGTCCTTGTTGGGGGCGGTGATGTCCCCGAAGATTTCGTCGTGGAAGGTGGTGCTTCCCTCCGCGGGAATCTTCTGGCGGATGACAAAGGGCAGGCCGGCATCGAGATTTATTTGGACCTGCTCCGGGCTCAGACCGCGGCAGGGGTCCTCCTCCCGCTCGAACACGCCGGAGTCCTCCTCGCTGGCGGTCTTTTCGCAGAAGCAGTAATAGGCGTGACCGCGCTGCACCAGGCGTTCGGCAAAAGGCAGATACAGGCTCTTGCGCTCGGTCTGGATATAGGGTCCCACGGGACCGCCCTTGTCGGGACCTTCGTCCCAGTCCAGGCCGCAGTCGGTGAGAGTCTTGTAGATAATTTCCGTGGCGTCCGCCACGAGACGGTTCTGGTCCGTGTCCTCGATGCGGAGGAGAAACTTTCCGCCGTAATGCCGGGCGATGCACCAGGTATACAGGGCGGTGCGGAGGTTGCCGACGTGCATATACCCCGTGGGGCTGGGTGCGAAGCGGGTACGGACCTCGCCATGGGGGATGCGGGCTTCCAGCTCGTCAAAGAATTTTTCGTCCATTATAGAATAACTCCTGTTCGGTGATCTCATTCATGCTTCCTAATGTTATTTTATAATGGACCGCTTGTCAAGGGCTGATTGGATGTGGTATCATATTCTGGTCACAACTCCGAAGGAAAGAAGATGCGAAATGGACGAAGCGAAAAAAGTGATGCTGTCGGGCATCAAGCCCACCGGCGACCTGACTCTCGGCTCCTACCTCGGCGCCATCAAAACCTGGTCCGAGCGGGCGGAGCAGTTCGACTGCTACTACTTCATGGCGGACCTGCACGCCCTGACCACGCGGAACACCCCCGCCGATCTGCGGCGCCGAACACTGGAGCAGCTGGCCCAGTACGTCGCCTGCGGCCTGGACCCGGAGAAAAACACGCTGTTCATCCAGTCCCACGTCCCCGCCCACGCGGAGCTTGGCTGGGTGCTGAACTGCTACACCATGTTCGGAGAGCTCTCCCGCATGACCCAGTTCAAGGATAAATCCAAGAAAAACGCCGACAACATCAACGGCGGTCTTTTTACCTATCCATCCCTCATGGCGGCGGACATCCTGCTCTACCAGCCGGACTATGTCCCCGTGGGCGACGACCAGAAGCAGCATGTGGAGCTGACCCGGGACGTGGCCCAGCGGTTCAACAACCTCTACAGCGATACCTTCAAAATCCCCGAGCCGTATATCCCCAAGGTCGGCGCGCGGGTCATGGACCTTCTGGACCCGATGAGCAAAATGTCGAAATCCGACGAGGTCGGAAACGGACGGGTCTGCCTCATGGATAAGCCCGAGGACATTGCCCGGAAGTTCAAACGCGCCGTCACGGACAGCGAAACAGGCATGAACTGCGTCCGCTACGCCCCGGAGGAAAAGCCCGGTGTGGCGAACCTCATGCAGATCTACGCCGCCTGCACGGATCGGTCCTTTGAGGCCATTGAGACGGAGTTTGCCGGTCACGGCTACGGCGACTTCAAGACCGCCGTGGGAGACGCCGTCATCGAGACCCTCCGCCCCATCCGGGAGGAAGCCTCCCGCATCATGAAGGACAAGGGCTACCTGGAAGCTCTCTGCAAAACCGGCGCGGAGAAGGCCTCCCACATCGCGAACAAGACCCTCCGCAAGGTATACAAGAAAGTCGGTCTGGTCCCGGCAGTGCGATATTCCACATGAGCGGGGATGCGCACTGCTTCACACAAATAAGGAACAGGGTAAATGAACAACGGAAACACACTGATAAAATGGCCCGGCGGGAAAACACGGGAGATCCAATACATCCAGGACCTGATTCCGAGCTTCGACCGGTATATCGAGCCGTTTTTCGGCGGCGGGGCAATGTTCTTTCATCTGCGCCCGCAAAAGGCTGCCATCAACGATATTTCCAAAGATCTGATGGCCTTTTATTCCATGGTCAAGTCCCAGGACAAGCAGTTCCAACGGTATCTGACAGCATATCACACGCTATTTCAAGGGCTTCTGCGGAAATGTGAGACAGAATTTCCCGCCTTGCTTCAGGTGTACTCCGCGGCCTCCGCAAAGGGTCTTTCCGTAAAAGAGATCGAAGAGCTCCTTTCGCCCATCACGTCCGACATTCTGGCGTTTCTCCCCTCGGAGGAGCTTTCCTTACTCGTATGGAGCAAAACCGAGCTTTTCCACCATCTCCTTGTCAATGCCGCGGATAAGGTCCGGCGCACGGTGGTCAACAACCAAAAAAAGTCCTTCAGCTCCGAGGACCTGAAGGAAAACCTGATCACCGGCTTTGCCAGCGGTCTATATATGTATTTCCGCTCCGTGTACAACGACATTCTCCTGGGAAGACAACCCCAAACAGACGTTAGCTATAGCTCTGCCAATTTTTATTTTATCCGAGAGTACTGTTACGGCTCCATGTTTCGCTATAACAGCAAGGGCGAATTCAACATCCCCTACGGCGGAATGTCGTATAACCGCAAGGATTTTTCTTCTAAGCTTGACAGCATTTTCTCTATAGAGACCGCTGAGCTCTTCCGTTCTACGGACATTTTTTCCCTGGATTTCGAGGATTTTCTCCTCGCCGCCGTGCCAACCGAAAACGATTTTATGTTTCTTGATCCTCCCTACGACTCAGACTTCTCCGATTACGAGGGCCGCGACTTCACCAAGGAGGATCATCGGCGATTGGCAGAGGCGCTCAAGCATACGCCCGCCAGATTTATCCTGATCATCAAAAACACGGATTTCATTTATTCTCTCTATGACGGCAGCTTTAATATCCTTTGCTTTAACAAAACCTACACCTACAACATCCGCAGTCGAAATGACCGCAGCGCCGAACACCTGATTGTTACCAATTTCCCGACACAAGGCCTCCTCCCGGGTTGATTTACGGTGAGGCTGCCTTTCCTATGCATGACCCTGTAGCCGAAATTGGGCCGCATCGAAGTATTCCTTTTCAATTTCACATCCGATAAATCGTCTTCCGCACTCTTGCGCCGCCTGTCCAGTTGACCCTACGCCCATAAAAGGATCAAAAACAATATCACCTGGATTACTTGCTATTTTTATTAAATGAGCCAAAAGGCGGACAGGCTTCTGGGCAGGATGCTTAGGCTCTCTCATTCGCTCCGGAGGCATACAAATAGGAGACTCAAAAAAATTATGCATTTCATTCTGCGTTGAAAAATTCCATTTG
>CAYNZM010000092.1:0-6873 GCA_964401725.1 uncultured Oscillospiraceae bacterium | reverse complement strand
CCGGCCTGATGCAGACTGACTACGTCTATATTTCCCTCCGCGAGAAGAATATATCCGCTTTTGGAGTTTTTGGCGAGATTGAGGGCGAACAGGCTCCGGGCCTTGCTGTAGACCAGCGTATCCCGGCTGTTGAGGTACTTGGGCTCATGATCGTCCAGGATGCGCCCGGAAAAGCCGATGACGCTGCCCCGCACGTCGATGACCGGGAACATCAGCCGGTTGCGGAAGAAGTCGTAGGCGCCGCCGTTTTTTCCCGCAACGGCGAGGCTCGCCTCGATGAGCTCCGGGCGGGAGTAGCCCTTGGCCTGCATCGCCCGGAGAAGTCCGTCCCAGCCGTCCGGCGCGTAGCCGAGGCCGAAGGGCTTCACCATGCTCGTGATGCCCCGGCGGACGACGTAATCCCGGGCGATCTGTCCGGCGGGAGACAGGAGCTGTTCATGGAACCAGCGGGCGGCGTCCCGGTTGAGCTCCAGCATCCGGGTCCGGCGACCGCGGTTTTCGTCCCGGCCGTCCTCCGGCACCTCCATGCCCGCCCGGCGGGCGAGAAACTGCACCGCATCCGGGAAGGAGAGGTTTTCGATCTCCATGATGAAGCCGATGACGCCGCCGGACTTGCCGCAGCCGAAGCAGTGATAGATCTGCCGCTCGGTGTTCACGGAAAAGGACGGGGTCTTTTCGCTGTGGAAGGGACAGAGGCCGAACTGGTTCGCGCCGCTGCGCCGGGTCAGGCGCACATAGCCCGAGACGACGTCCGCGATGTCGTTCCGCTCGGCAAGCTCCTCCAAAAACGACTCCGGAATGGGCATGGTCTGTCACCTCCCTGTGGTTTTTTATACGAGCCGCTGTCGTCGAAGGGTATACCGGCAACGGTCTTCGACGATGTTGCCGGCACACCCTTCTCCTCCACGGCATCGATCGGAACGGTGCGAAAGCGGAGGCGGGAGGTATGCCACGCCGGATGGGCCACTGTCACCGGAGGCGGGGCATACCTTCCGCCGGAGCGTACCACCGTCACTTCACGCTCCAGCTTTTCGGGATGAAGAGCGTTTCAAACGTCTCCACGGCAAAGCCGTCCGTCATGCCGGAGACGTAATCCGTCGCGGCGCGGGCGGGACCTTCCTCCTCCGCGATGCGAATATATTCCGCCGGAAGCCGCTCGGGTCGCTTGGCATAGTACGCGAAAACGGGTCCCAGCAGGCTTTTGACCTTCGATTCCTCGCTTTTGGCGGCGGGGTTATGGTACACCGCGTCAAACATGAAGCGGTAAAAAACGTCGTACGCCTCCCTCATGGGGGGCGTAAAGCCCACGACCCCGGCGCCGCTGGCGGCAATGGCATCCGTGACCATGGCGTTCAGCCGCTGGGAATTGCGGGTGCCGATCCGCTCCCGGATAATGGCGGGAACGTCCTCCGGCAGCACGATGCCGGCACGCTCGGCGTCATCCAGGTCGTGATTGAGATAGGCGATGTGGTCCGAAAGCCGCACCACGTCCGCCTCGATGGTGTCCCGGGGCTGGCCGGTGGTGTGGTTCAGGATGCCGAGGCGGGTCTCATGGCATAGGTTCAGACCGCGGCCTTCCTTTTCCAGCTTGTCCACCACCCGAAGGCTCTGCTCATAATGGTGGAAATGGCCGGTGATGTCCCGCAGGGCCCGCTCCCCGGCGTGGCCGAAGGGGGTGTGGCCCACGTCGTGGCCCAGGGAGATGGCCTCCGCCAGGTCCTCGTTCAGCCGCAGGGCCCGGGCGATGGTCCGGGCGACCCGGGCTACCTCCAGGGTATGGGTCAGCCGGGTGCGGTAGTGGTCCCCCTCAGGACGCAGGAAGACCTGGGTCTTGTGCCGCAGGCGGCGAAAGGCCTTGGAGTGGGTCACCCGGTCCACGTCCCGCTGGAAGCAGGTACGAAGCTCCTCCGGCTCCTCCGGCGTGGGACGGCCCCGGGACTGGGACGACAGCGTCCCGTAGGGTCCGAGGATGAGAGTTTCCTGCTGTTCGCGAAGCTCCCGCAGGCTGGGCATAGGGACCACCTCCCGGCGAAAGAATAAAGGTATCGCAAAAGCCCTTGCAATACCTTTATACGACATTCGCCGCGATTTCCCTTTATTTTTTTGAAAAAATTTTCAAATATCCTCCGGCGTCAGGATCACCGGGCGGATATCCATCTCCATGAGGAGCAGGACCCCGCCCACGCCCCGGGTCTTCCCGATGGGGCGAAATCCCGCCGCTTCGTAAAATCCCACGGCGTTTTCGTTCGTTTCGGAGACGTGGAGCCGCAGAAAGCTCCGGCCCTCCCGGCGGAACACCGACACCGCGTGACCGATGAGCTGGATGCCCAGGCGGGAGTTTCGCTTGTCCGGCTCGATGTACAGAAGGCTCACCCAGCCCGCGTCCGCCTCCCGGCCGCGATCCGGGTCCAGCTCGATGAGCCCCGCAAGCTCTCCGCCGGAATAGAGCTTCTGCAGACAGCGCGGGTCCCGGTCGGCGTGGTGCCGGGCCGAGGCGAGATACGCCGCCGGCGCGAAGCCATCCGTATTGCCGTGGCTCGCCTCCCAGGTGCTGCCGTAGCAGCGGACATAGAGCTCCGCCTCCCGCCGGATGTCCATGGGCTCGAAGCGGGAATACAACTTCGCCGCGGGGGTGCGGCGCATTTTCTCCCGCCACCAGCTCTGCCGGGCGAAGGTGCTCAGGCCCCCGTCCAAATGGCTGGCGTCGTTGTACCACTCCACCGCGAGAGTGCCATTCTCCACCGTGACGAGGGTGACGGAGGTATTGTCGCCGTAGGGTATCTCCCCGATCCGCTCCGAGGACACGCCCAGGACGCGGCACACCAACGCCCGGATGGCGAGACCGTGGGACACGACGGCGACGCTCCCCTCCGGGTACTTCTCTCCCAGCTCCCGGGCCATGGCCTCCATCCGGTCCGCCACGGCCCGGTAGGGCTCCCCGCCGGTCACGGACCATTTTTCCGGGTCGTGGGTGAAAAATTCCATCTCCTTCGGCCAGCGGGCGGCGATATTCCCCCAGGGCATATCCTCCCACACGCCCACGTCGATCTCCCGCAGCCGGGGAGAAAGATGCAGCGCAAGCTCCGGATGGGCCTTCCGCACGGCGGCGGCGGTGGACTGGGTGCGGTGCAGGTCGCTGGCCCACAGGGCGTCCAGCTGCACCGCCCGGAAGCGCTCCGCCAGTGCCCGGAGCTGGGCCCGCCCGAGGGGGGTGATGTTCGCGTCGTAATGGCCCTGAGAGCGGCGGTAAAGATTTCCCTCCGCCTCCGCGTGCCGGATAAAATAGAGCTTTGTCATGGTGCGGTCCTGTTCTTTTTCGGTGATATGTGATATACTGAAAATCCCGACGTATATTTTACACCTTTTTTCTCACCGTCACAAGGGGAACTGCCATGACAGATCGGAAAACCGAAGGCCGGGGCGTCGTGATCTCCGGCGCCTACGGCATGGGAAACGCCGGGGACGAGGCCGTTCTCGCCGGGATCCTGGCGGAGCTGCGGCGCATCGACCCCGCCATGCCCGTCACGGTCCTGGCCCGTGACCCCGCCGGAGAGACAAAACGCCACGGCGTCCCGGCGGTGCATCCCTTCCGGGTCCTGAGCTGGTATCGTATCCTGCGGCGCTCCGCCCTGCTCATCAGCGGCGGCGGCACCCTCCTGCAGGACGTCACCAGCCGCCGGAACCTGCTGTATTACCTCGCCGTCATCCGGCTGGCCAAGCGGGCAGGCTGCGCCGTGCAGCTCTACGGCTGCGGCGTCGGTCCCCTGGGGGACAAGCGCTCCCGGACAGCCACGACCCGGACACTGAACAAATGCGCGGACGTCATCACCCTCCGGGACCGGGACAGTCTGGCCCTGCTGGAAGGCCTCGGCGTCACGGAGCCGAAATGCGTCCTCGCCGCCGATCCCGCTCTCTCGCTGCCTCCCGCCGCCGGGGAGAAGGAGAAGGCCGCGGGCTTTGTCCTGCGGGACTGGCCCGGCCTCCGGGAGCGCATCCCCGCCTTTGCAGACGCCGCCCGGTACGTCTGGGAGCAGTACCGCCTTACGCCGGTGCTGCTGTGCCTCGCGCCGGAGGACCACGGCCCCGCCCGGACCCTGGCCCGAAGGCTGGAGGCGGAGAACATCCCCTGCGCGGTGAGCCTCGATCCCCGCCGGATCAGCCGGATGAGCCTCGTGCTGTCCATGCGGCTCCACGGCCTCATCTTCACCCTGCGGGACGGCATCCCCGCCGCCGGGGTGAGCTACGACCCCAAGGTGACTGCCTTCTGCCGGGAAGCGGTTCTGCCCTGCGTCTCTCTCGCGGACGCGGATGCCGCCGCCCTGCGCTCGATCCTCGACGAAGCCGCCCTTCTGGACGGGGAGGACCTCTCCGCCGCCGCGCGGCATCTGCGGGAGCGGGAGCGGGCAAACGGCCGGACCGCCGCCCAGCTTCTGGCCGGGGCGGCGGCATACACGGTAAACGCATGAAGAATTTAGTTGACATAATGTGGATCGAATGATTCAATTACACGGAAAGGTGTGATTGAAATGATGCGAGAATATTTTGGAAATCTAACAGATAACCGGCAACCGTGGAAGATAAAGCACAATTTGCTGGAAATCATCGTGATGACGATCTGTGCAGTGATAGCCGGGTGTGATGTATGGGAAGACATCGCAGATTACTGCCGTGTAAAAGCAGCGTCGCTGAATAGTCAATGAATAATTCTGTAAAATAGAATTTATCACAAACAATATTGGTTTTTATTCCATTTTATTTGACTTTTCAAAAAGCATCCCATATAATGTGAGCATCATGGAATTAGGGGATATGAAAGTGGCGTGGAGCTATAAGCCCTTGTGGCATATGCTGATCGATAAGGGCCTCAAGAAAACCGATCTTCTCGAGAAGACCGGCATCAATGCAGCCGCATTGTCAAAGCTGAGCAAAAGCGAAGCGGTCCACCTGAAAGTGCTGGAACGCATCTGCAAAGGACTGAATTGCCGAATCGAAGACATTGTCGAGTATGTCCCGGATGACAATCAGGATAACAATTAAAGCCGCCGTATCATACAACATAATACTGCCACGCGATCACCCATAGTCCGGTAGTCGCGCGGCAGTTTTTAGATCGTCTCGCATGCTCCAAACGCCGGAGCCATACGTTCCTGATCGGCGGATGCGATGTGATGCCGTCGGGCAATCAATCGCCAATTCTCCCGGATGAGCTCAGCCGTTTCCGAGATATACCGATCAGCTTCTGTTTTGGATATTTCGTAATACGGCGCAGCCTCCCGCGCCAAATCGAAGTCTATGATGCTTTCCGATCCGTTGACATCCAGGGACAGCAGAGAACCCTCGGGCGTCGGGTTCAGGTCGTAGGCCGGAGACAGACGCCAGCCTTTATCCGTCATGAGAAATCCGTGATTTCGCAAATGATCGTCCGTGTTGGAGACAGCCATGCTGAATACGATACGCCGCCATAGCTCACGCAGATCCTCCCTGGGTTGAGAGCCATAGGCCGCGAGGAAGTCTGCGATATCAAGATAGCCGGCGTCATGCTCCTCATCCGTTCGCCCCAGCATCGTCATGGCGGACGCGAAGTGGATGCGTTCCGTGCCGGTTCGGTCAAAGCGCCTGGTCAGGAACGTGCTGCCGCGGTCCGAGAAACGAAGCAGGGATGCTTCCGGTACCCGGATGCGGCAATACTGCGCCAGCTCATGGCAGACCATTTCCCATGCACCGATGTCCGTCTCGTCATTCCGGGAGGGGAATTTGGCGATCCAAAGACTGCCGTCCGGGTGGCGCACGGAAGCCTTCGGTCTGGCGCCGCCCAGGGAGGATCCGGGAGCCAAAAGCTGTTGGAGCCACTTTTGATCTGTTCCGGACTCGTCATGTTCAAATTCATTTGAGGCAGCTTCCAGCTCCCGCAGTGTTGTCCAGGGAGGCGCGGCCATATCCGACCCACGGGAGAGAAACACACCTTCCGGGTCCAGCTTGAAACGGATCGCTCCCATCCGCGCCTCGTCATGCACGCCCAGAAGATAATCCGATTCTCTCAAAGTACGGGGCTTTCGGCCCTCCTCCCGCGCAAGGAACTGCTCCCGTCGTTTCATGAGGAGGCGACCCCAGCGATCCGGGCAGGAGTCGGAGAACACTCCGAACATGCTTTTGCTCAGGGGGACATACTGTCTGCCGGCATACAATGACAGATCCGGATCCAAAGGACACTGCGCCTCCTGACAGCTCAGCCAGTGATCGTCATAGGCGAAGGAATAGGTCTCCTCCCCACGACTGTCTTCTGCATACAGAATCCCCATGAGCTGAGGAGTATGCCCCAGCCAATCGGCATACACATAGATCGTCTTTCCGCTCATGGCTCCTCCCTCTTTCGACGTCCTTTGTTCGCGTCACGGATATATTGCAGCTTTTGCCCCAGCTCGTCATCCTTTGCGATCAGCAGGAGATCCGCATCCATTCCGTTCAGCGCGTGGAGGACGGCAGCATAAGCGCCGATGGATACGGAGGGCGAACCCTTTTCGATCTGCCAAAGCGTAGCGCGGCTGATGCCGGCCCTCTCTGCCACAAGCTCGGAGGACAGACGCCTCCGAACCCGGGCGACCTTGATCTGCTCGCCCATCTGCTCCAGATATTTCTGCGTCTTTAGCATGACATTCGGTTTTCGGTCCATGTTCATCACCTGTTTAATATTATAAACATATTCTATGATTTGTCAAATATGTTTCCGCAACTCCGCAACCAGTAACGAGAAACACCGTTCCGGACAACGGCATGATAACAGGCACGGAGATGGCAGCCTCATCAAAAGCGACGGTTCCTATTTATACCATGGGGCCTAGACCCCGGCGAGGAGCTTCGCTGGCACTCGGTGTA
>CAYNZM010000091.1:0-6946 GCA_964401725.1 uncultured Oscillospiraceae bacterium | reverse complement strand
CCGAGGCCCGCCGCCAGGGCCTCGATATGGACGAGATGAACGACCCGGAGATACTTCCCCACATCCTGCGGCGCATGGCCGTCACGGAGCTGGACGACGTATACGCCTCCATCGGCTACGGCGGCATGACCGCCGCCCACGCCGTGGGCCGCATCCGGGACGAACTTATCCGCCGCCGCGCACCGGCGAAGAAAACGGACCTGGACCGCATTCAGGAACGGGCGGAACGTCGGCAGAACCAGGAACAGCTCCACGGCACAAAGCCTCTCCAGGGGGTCCTGGTGGAGGGACTCGACAACTGCCTCATCAAATTCTCCCGCTGCTGCACCCCGGTCCCCGGCGACCCCATCGTGGGCTACATCACCCGCGGCCTCGGCGTTTCCATCCACCGGACGGACTGCGTGAACCACCAGCGGGACACCGACACCGGCCGATGGATCGACGTATCCTGGGCCGCCGACACCAGCGACACCTACGCCGCCGAGGTCCGGCTTTTGTCCGACGAGCGCAGCGGCTTCGTCATGGACATCGCCACCATCCTGAACTCCATGAACGCCAAGGTCCGCAGCCTCTCCGCCCACGACACCGGCCACGGCACCTCCAGCGCCGTCATCCTGCTGGACGTGCATGACCGGGAGGAGCTGCAGAGCATCATGAACAAGCTGCAGACCATCCGCGGTCTGCGGGAGATCACAAGGAGCGGAACCGCATGAGAGCTGTCGTAACCCGCGTAAAGCACGCCTCGGTGGAGATCGAGGGCAATATCCACGGTGAGATCGGAACCGGCTTTCTCGTCCTGCTGGGCGTCCACAAGGACGATGCCATGGCCCAGGCGGAGAAGATCGCGGACAAGATCTGCGGCCTGCGCATCTTCGAGGACGAGGCCGGAAAAATAAACCTCAACCCCGTGGCGGCAAACGCCGCAAGCCTCCTCATCATCAGCCAGTTCACCCTGTTCGCGGACTGCCGCAGCCGCCGTCCGGGCTTCACCGATGCCGCCCGCCCGGAGACCGCCGTCCCGCTGTACGAGGCGGTCATCGACCTCTGCCGTCAGCGGGGCTTCCACGTGGAGACCGGCGTCTTCGGCGCGGAGATGCAGGTCCGCAGCCAGAACGACGGACCCTTCACCATTCTTCTCGACACAAAGGAGCTGTAACCATGCTGATCAAGACCCTCACCGTCGGCCAGATCGAGACGAACTGCTACATCGTCACGGACGAAAACACCCTGGAATGCGCCATCATCGACCCGGGCGACGAGTCGAACACCATCCTGGACTACCTGGAGGACCACAAGCTCAAGCCCAAGTACATCTTCCTCACCCACGGGCATTTCGACCACACCATGGCGGTTGCCGCGGTGTACGAGGAGACCCGCGCCACCGTCTGCATGAACGAGAAGGACTCCCACGCCGTCATCCGGAACGCGCCGTTCCGTTTCAACCCCCCGGCGGACACGATCTGGTACAAGGACGGAGACATCTTCCACGTCGGCGGGCTGACGTTTGAGGTCCTGGAAACTCCCGGACACACCCCCGGCGGCGTCACCCTCAAATGCGAGGACGCGCTCTTCACCGGCGACACGCTGTTCTGCGGCTCCTGCGGACGCACGGACCTGGAGGGCGGCGACATGGGCGTGCTGCTGCACAGCCTCAAGCGGCTGGCGGACCTGCCCGGAAACTACGAGGTCTACCCCGGTCACATGGACAGCACCACCCTCGACCGCGAGCGGCACTACAACTACTACCTCAAATATGCCCAGGACGCCCTGTCCTGACAAAAACTCCCGGAGCCGAAGCTCCGGGAAAATATTATGTAAATCGCTTTAATCGCGGCAGCAAGGTCCGGGCCAGGATCACCGTCAGGACGATCTTCACCGCGTCGTAGGGCAAAAACAGCACCATGCCGCTCATAAGGATGTCCCCGAAGCTCATGCCCCGGCCCATGTAGACGTTCAGGATCAGCGCCATGTAGGGCAGACCGACGGCATACACCACCCCGAGACCCGCGAGACACGCCGCCGTGATCCGCCCGACGGAGGGCGTCTCCGCTCCCCGGCAGATCCAGCCCACCACCGCCGCAGCGGGGATATAGCTCAGAAGAAAGCCGCAGGTGGGCTGCAGGACGTACATCGGCCCGCCGCCGCCCACGAAAACCGGCAGTCCCACAAGCCCCAGCAGGACGTACACCCCCTGGGACAGCGCGCCGTATCCCGGACCCAGCAGCGCTCCGGCCAGGAATACGAACAGCACCTGCAGCGTAAAGGCCGACCAGGGCGTCGGCACCCGCAGCCATGCGCCGATGGCGGTCAGAGCGGCGAACAGCGCCGTCAATGCGAGCTTCCGCACGGGAATGGAGGATTTCATCGCAGTCTCCTATCGTAAACCTATTTTTCTATTTGGTTTACAATAGTATAGCACACTGCCAGAGAATGTCAACCGTTCGCAAAATTGCGTTTACAATTTCCCCGGACCGGCGTACAATGGGAGTGAGGTGAGGACCATGAAGGAAGCGATCTTGGCGCTGCTGATGCGGGGCGGCGCGGATTACATCTCCGGCGAGGCCATGAGCGAAGCCCTGGGGGTCAGCCGAGCGGCGGTGTGGAAAGCCATCGACGGTCTGCGGGCCGAGGGCGTCGCCATTGAGGCCCTACCCCGCCGGGGCTATCGGCTGGGAGCGACGCCGGACCGCCTGACCCGGGGGAGCATCCGGCCCTATCTTGCGGACCCGGACCGCCCGCTCATCTGCCTCGACACGGTGGATTCCACGAACAATTACGCGAAAAACCGGACCGTGACAGGTGGTATCGCCGGCGGCACCGCCGTCGTTTCCGACGAACAGACCGGCGGCCGGGGACGACTGGGGCGGAGCTTCCAGTCCCCCAAGGGCAAGGGCGTGTACGTGTCCGTCCTGTGGAAGCCGGACATCCCGCCCGTGCGCGCGCTGAACCTCACCGCCTGCGTCGCCGTGGCGGTGTGCGAGGGCATCGAGGCCGCCACGGGGATAAAACCCGGCATCAAATGGACCAACGATCTTGTGCTGAAGGGCCGGAAGCTGGGGGGCATCCTGACGGAGATGGCAGTGGAAGGCGAGACCGGGGCCCTGCAATACGTCGTCACGGGCATCGGCATCAACGCGAACCATGGGCCCGAGGATTTCTCCGATGAGGTCCGGCCCCTGGCGATCAGTCTCGCAGAGGCGCTGGGTCATCCCGTGGAGCGTGGGCGGCTCTGCGCCTGCCTGCTGAACGCACTGGACGCCATGTACGCCGACTGGCTTGCGGGACGCGGGGATTTCCACGCCCGCTACCGGGAAAACTGCCTCACCCTGGGAAAGCCCGTAAAGCTCCTGCGGGGGGATCGGGCGGAGGACGCCTTTGCCGAGGACATCGACGGCGATTTCGGCCTCATCGTCCGCCACCCCGACGGACGGCGGGAGACGGTAAATTCCGGCGAGGTATCCGTCCGGGGCCTGTTCGGGTACATGGATTAAGAACAATAAGCTGACCTCCCGTCCGAGTCTGGGCGGGAGGTCGTTCATTTGGTTTTGGATCAGATCTGGGCCGCGGCGTCGTACGCGGTGCGGTTGGCATTGCGGACGTTCGATGCTTTCAGGCAGTCGCCGATCTTGAAGAACTTCGGCGCACAGAAGCGGAACTTCTCGGCCTGGTCCTCAAGGGCCTTGCGGCCGGAGGCAAAGACCACGGTGTCGGCGTCGAGGAACTTCTCCTCGCCGGTCTCGGGGTCCTTGTAGCCCACCTGGGTCGGAGTGATGCGGGTGACGGGGCTGGAGAGGTGCAGCTCGCAGTACTTGGGCACGCGGTCGTACAGAGCCAGCTCCTGGGCATAGGCGGAGGTGGCGGCGATGCGGTCCATCATCTCGATGACGGCCACGTCCTTGCCGCACTCCATGGCGAGGTACAGAGCCGCCTCACAGCCCACCTCGCCGCCGCCGATGACGACGACCTTCTGGCCGATCTCGTCGGCATGGCCGAAGGTGTCCACGGCGCAGATGACCCGGGGATCGTCCTTGCCCTCGATGGGCAGGATGATGTTGGAGGAACCGAGAGCCGCCATGACCACGTCGTAGTGCTCGGCCTCGATCATCTCGGGGGTGGCCTCCACGCCGAGGCGCACATCCACGCCCAGCTTATCCATCATGTGGATGCGGTAGTTCATGTAGTCGTTCAGGGACCACTTGAAGGTGGCGTACTTGGCGAAGTTGATGGTGCCGCCCAGCTTGTCGTCCTTTTCGTAGAGGGTGACCTTGTGGCCGCGCTCGGCGCAGAACTGGGCCGCCGCCATGCCGCCGGGGCCGCCGCCGATGACGGCGACGCGCTTGGGCGTGGAGTTTTTGTTCTCGAACTGGTCCAGGATGTACTCCCGGCCGACGGTGGGGTTGCCGGAGCAGCAGAACTCCTCCTCCATGTCGTAGCTCAGGCAGACGAAGCACTTGAGGCAGGGGATGATCTCGTCCTCCCGGCCCTCGGCGGCCTTGTTGACGCACTGGGCGTCCACGATGGTGCCGCGCGCCATGGCGACGAGGTCGGCGCCGCCGGTGGAGAGAACCTCCTCGATGAGCTCGGGGCGCTGGAAGGCGCCGATGGTCAGCACGGGCTTGGAGAAGCCGGACTCCTTCACCTGGCGGGCGAAGATCGCGTTGCAGCCGGCCTCATAGAACTCCACCGGGTGCATGCGGGTCTGGGTAACGTCGTCCATGACGGTGCCGCAGGACACGTGGGCGATGTCGATATCCTCCTCGACGCGCTTGAGGAAGTCGATGCAGTCCTCGACGGTGCCGCCGCCCTCGGTCAGCTCGTCGCCGGAGACGCGGACCTCGATGGGAACGCGGGGGCCGACGGCGTCGCGCACGGCCTTGACGAGCATCATCGGGAAGCGGGCGCGGTTCTCGCGGGAGCCGCCGAACTCGTCGGTACGCCGGTTGGAAAGCGGGCTGAGGAACTGCGCGGGGAACGTGCCGTGGCCGAGGTGCATGAGGATGCCGTCAAAGCCCACGCGGACGGCGTTCTTCGCCGCCTCGGCGTAGTCGGCGCACATGCGCTCCATGGCGGCCCTGTCCATCATCGGACACCACTCGCCGGTCTCCTCGTCCTCCTCGCCGTTGACGGACCAGCAGACAACCTTGCCGTCCTCCAGCTCCTCGTGACGCACGAAGCACAGCAGCTCCAGGCTGATGCGCGCGTCGTAGAAGTGGACGGCGGAGGTCAAGCGGTACCACATGTTGTGATAGCGCATCTGGAAGATGTCCGGGTCGTTGTGGAAGCCGCTGTCGTCGTGAGCGATGCCCCAGCGGTCCATATTCTGGCAGGAGAAGGAGATGTTCGCCGCGCCGCCGCGCGCCTTCTCCCGGTAATGGGCTATGACCGCCTCGTCGGGGTAGGGCAGGCCGCTCGGCTGCAGAAGATGCACGCCGGTGGGCGCCGTCCAGATACGGTTCTTGTAGATGATGCCCGGCCAGCGGCCGCGCGCACCGATGGTGATGGGGCTGAACATTGTGGGGAATTTTCTTTCCATAGTACCTCTCGCTCCTGTATGTATTTCGGATTTCGTGACACTTTCCTATCCTAACTATTATATTATACCATACATCCCGAATATCGCAAGGGATTAATTGTATGTATACCGCGAAAAATCCCCAGGATCCCCCAAAAACAGATTTCGGAGGCTCTGCAAAAAATAATGGTTGACAAATCCCGCGGCATCCGCTAAAATATCCCACGTTCAAAGACAGCCGGCAGCTCTTCGGAGCGTAAGCCCAGCCGAGGACACCACATGAATAGGCTTTCTGTGTGTCTTTGTCTCTTTGGACAGAGACATTTTCTTTTTCAGGAGGTGAAAAAACCATGCCGAGCAAAGCGATCCTTACCGAAAAGCAGGCTATCGTGGAAGCTCTCGCCGAGCGCCTTCAGAACGCGCAGGGCGGCGTCCTCGTGGACTACCGCGGCATCAACGTCGCGCAGGACACCGAGCTTCGCCGTGATCTCCGCGCCGAGAACGTCGAGTACACCGTCGTCAAGAACACTCTGACCCGGTTCGCCCTCGATAAAGTCGGTCTGAGCGGCCTCGACGACCAGCTGAACGGCACGACCTCTCTCGCCACCAGCACGGAGGACCCCCTCGTCCCCCTCTATAAGCTGACGAAGTTCAGCGAGAAGATGGGCAATCTGTTCTCCATCAAGGGCGTCTTCATCGACGGCAAGGTCTTGCAGCCCGCGGAATACGCGGAGCTGTCCGATCTGCCCTCCCGCGATGCGCTCTACTCCCGCGTTCTGGGCACCATGCTTGCCCCGATCACTTCCCTCGCCGTCGTCCTTGGACAGGTCGTCGAGCAGAAGGGCGGCGCTCCTGCCGCCGAAGCCGCTGAATGATCGCGGCAACCCTATACTACCAACTTAGGAGGAATTTTTACCATGGCTAGCGAAAAAGTCACTGCTATGATCGAAGAGATCAAGGCCCTCAGCGTTCTGGAGCTCGCTGAGCTCGTCCACGAGATCGAGGACGCCTTCGGCGTCTCCGCCGCCGCCGCCGTCGCCGCTCCCGCGGCTGCTGCCGGCCCCGTGGTCGAAGAGAAGACCGAGTTCGACGTCGTCCTCACCGATTTCGGCTCCGAGAAGATCAAGGTCATCAAGGAAGTCCGCGCCATCACCGGCCTCGGCCTGGCTGAGGCCAAGGCGAAGGTCGAGGGTGTCCCCGCCGTCATCAAGGAGCAGATCTCCAAGGAAGACGCCGAGGCCCTCAAGAAGCAGCTCGAGGACGTGGGTGCGAAGGTCGAGCTCAAGTAATCGATCCCCTTCCCAAAACCCAAAAGGACGTGCTTTGCGGCACGTCCTTTTTTCATGGCTTCACGCAAAAAACGAGGCCGTCCCCGTGGGCGCAATGTCATTAAGATAGGCTGACACAAAGGAATACCTCGCACTCGAAAGAGGG
>CAYNZM010000090.1:0-7129 GCA_964401725.1 uncultured Oscillospiraceae bacterium | reverse complement strand
CGTTCTCGTGAGTAGTCCTCCGTTGGTCAATGACATTATCTTAATGACATTGCCCCGTGGGCGGCCTCGCAGGTTATGCAGTTTTTGCGGGTCAGACCTTCGCGGCCTTCTTCGCGGCGCGCTCGCGGTCGAGCTTCGACATATACAGAGCGCAGGTGGAGTCGCCCACGATGTTCAGGGTGGTACGGCCCATGTCGAACAGCTTGTCGACGCCGGCGATGAGGGCGATGCCCTCGACCGGCAGGCCCACGGACTCCAGCACCATGGCCAGCATGATCATGCCGGCGCCGGGAGCGCCCGCGGTGCCGATGGAGGCGAGGGTGGCGGTCAGGACGATCATCGCCATCTGACCGAGGGTGAGGTTCACGCCGTAGCAGGAAGCGATGAAGATCGCCGCGACGCCCTGGTAGATCGCGGTGCCGTCCATGTTGATGGTGGCGCCGAGGGGCAGGACGAAGGAGCTGACCTCGGGGTCCGCGCCCATCTTGTTGGAGCACTCGATGGTCACGGGCAGGGTGGCGGCGGAGGAGGTGGTGGTGAAGGCCACGATCATGGCCGGCCAGATGCCTTTCACGAACCTGCCGAAGCCGACCTTCGACAGGAACTGGGCGGAGACGCCGTAGGTGATGCAGAAGTGCAGGATGTAGCCGATGTAGGCCACGACGATGACGAGCAGCAGGGAGCCGAGGATCTGCGGGCCGTTCACGGCGACGACGTTGCACATCAGGCAGAACACGCCGATCGGGGTGATGTTGATGATCATCATCATGATCTTCATGACGACCTCATAGGCGGAGGTCATGAAGTTGTCGAAGCCCTGGGCCTTGTCGCCGGCCAGCAGGATGCCCATGCCGAGAAACAGGGCGATCACGATGACCTGCAGCATGTTGGCGTCCGCGAAGGCTCCCCACATATTGGACGGGAAGATGTTCACGATGACGTCCATGACCTTCGAGCTCTTGGCCTCATACTCCAGGCCGGAGGTCTCGAGGACCGGGAACAGGCCCTTGAAGATGTTCGCAAGGAGCAGGCCGATCACAATGGCGACGACGGTGGTCAGCAGGTAGTAGACGATGGTCTTCCAGCCGATGGAGCCGACGCGCTTGACATCGCCCAGGCTGACGACGCCGGACACGATGGACGTGACGACCACAGGCACGACGAGGAATTTGAGGAGGTTGATGTAGATCGTACCAAAGGGCTTGATGTAGTTCGTCGTGAAGTCCGCGAGGCCGAGGGCCAGGAAGATCAGACCGGCGACGATACCGGCCAGCAGGCCGATAAATATCCACGCGGGCAGGCTGAGTTTTTTCTTTTCCTTCATGAAAGAGCACTCCTTCTCTCAGAATTTGATGTCATTGTACCACATTCTTGTGCAATTTGTAAAGAATGTTTCCGCTATGAATTAGATATTTTTATAGTATCGCACAAACGCCCACCCCATCCCATGCCATGCCGGTATGTAAAAAAATGCCCCGCACTATTTACTAATTGGAAAATATTTCGTATAATGTGTGTATACAAAACAAGGGAGGTTTCTTCCATCATGCGCACAAGACAAGAGATCAAAGCCATCGGCAAAGCCCAGTTTAAGGCAAACTACTGGCCCTGTGTGCTGGCGCTTCTGCTGATCACCATCGCCATCGGCCTGCTCACGAGCCTCGCGAACAGCGGCACCACCGCCCAGATGCAGGAGGTCACCCAGGCCGCTATGTCGGGCCGCGAGCCGGACGTCCATACGACCCTCACCTTCGGCTCCTTCATCGGTTCCCTCGCCCTCATCATCCTCAACGGCCCTCTGACCGTCGGCGTGAACGCCTTCTTCGTGAAGAACACCCTCGGCCGCTTTGACGAGATCAGCATGACGACGCCGTTCACCGCCGCCTTCCAGAACTTCGGACGCAAGCTCGGCGGCTATCTGTGGATGGTCCTGTTCACCTTCCTGTGGGCTCTTCTTTTCTGGATCCCCGGCTTCATCAAGGCCTTCTCCTATGCCATGACGCCGTACATCCTCTGCGACTGCCCGAACGTCAAGGCGAAAGACGCCCTGAAGCTCTCCATGCGCATCATGAAGGGCCATAAGTGGGAGATGTTCGTCATGGAGCTGAGCTTCATCGGCTGGGGCATCCTGAGCGGCCTCACCTTCGGCATCCTGGACATCTTCTACGTCGGACCCTACATGCAGAGCAGCTTCGCCACCTACTACCTGGAGGTCCGCGAGCAGGCCCTGCGCACCGGCGTCATCACCATGGGACAACTGGAGGGCGTCGAGCCCGTGTGATCCCCGCGCCAAACCGCATAAAATTCCCCGGAGGCTTCGCGCTTCCGGGGATGTTCTATCCATCAGGACCGTTCCAGGGCCCGGACCACCTCGACCCGGGAGGCGGTCCCGGTCTTTTTCAGAAGGTTGGACACATGAAATCGGACCGTGCTGCGCGAAATGAAGCACTTTTCCGCGATCTCGTCATCGGACATCCCCGCCGCCAGACAGCACAGGACCTCGCTCTCCCGCGCGGTGAGGCCCCACGCATCGGCAAAGGCGGCGAGGCGCTGCTCATCGCTGACGGGCGGCTTGACGTATTTCACGCGCAGGCGAAGGAACAGCAGCGCGGTGATCGGCAAAAAGCACAGCGCGGAAAACGCAAGCTGCACGACCTCCGGCACAGCCACGCCGACAAGGATCAGCGACAGAACAGCCTCCGTCACCCGGGAGACAAGCAGCCCCAGGGGAGCGAAACACAGCCGCGCCGGGTCCTGCGCGCCGAGGTCGGTCAGCGCAATGACATAGTATACCGAAAGAAAGCCCCGGAAGGCATAGCTCATCCCCAGGGCCGCAGTGTTCGCGACGCCCTCCCCGATGAGGGCCATGGCAATGAGGGGATAGACGAGGCTCGCGGCGGTGCAAAGCTCCCCCGCCAGTCGGCTGCGGTCCGCGACGAAGCCCGCGAGCACGAGCCCGAGCGCATAAAACGCCCGGATGAGGTTCCAGTTCACCGCCGCCGCCTGCGGGAGCGAGTAGTAAAGGCCCGAGCCCACCACAGAAACCGCCGTCATGACGGCGATCAGCGGAAGGAGGTATCGCAGCGGCGCTTTCTCTCCCGCGGACACTCCCGGCGCGGAGGGATCGATATCCTCCGCCTGCCAGACGAGAGCCGCCGTCATCAGCGCCAGCGCGGCATACAGCCCTGCGGCTCCCCGGGATACCAGAAACGCGCCGTCCCCCCAGAGCGAGAGCAGGTACGTCCCCACGCTGCCCAGCGCGTATGCCGCGCCATAGCACAGACCGGCACGCTCCGGCGGGATATTCTGCGCAAGCATGGAAAGGTAAAAGCCGAAGTACAGCCCGATATGCACGTTGAACACATATCCCGCCAGGGCGGCGATCGTTCCCGTCCGGGCAAGCTGCGAGGCCAGCATAAACACCGCGCCGGTGAGGAGAAGCGCCGCGAACAGCCGTTTATCGCCAAACCGCTTCGGGTCCTTCCGCAGACCCAGACAAAACAGTCCGATGCCCGCCGCCTGGCACAGATAGTTCCAGCCGGAGGTGATTTCGTCCACCGCCGCGCCGTCGAAGAGCCCCATGAGCCGGTAGAACTGGGACATGTACGCGGAGCCGGTATAGAAAAAGCACACGGCGATGATGGCGGTATACAGCAGGGCGGGACGCTTTCGCATCGGCAAATCCTCCTTGACGTTTCTGCGCACCTGTCATTTTATATCAGGGCAAGGCACCTGTGCAAGGTCAAACCGGCTCCGAACGCGGACCTATCAGAAAACAAACAGCCATTTTCAGCGAATCGTGTTACTCTTGAGGGGTAACATAACCCAAAGGAGGGTAATCTCATGAAAAAGAAAATCCTGACTGTTCTTCTTGCGCTGACGCTGGCGTTCTCGCTGCTGTCCGCCGCAGCGCTTGCCGCCGCGGAGCCGACGGAGTTCACCGTGGACGGACATGCGATCGTCGTCGTCACCACGAACGGGCAAGGCTCCGCCGCGTGCAACGATACGATGGAGCCCTGGGCGCTCATCACCCTCACGCCCGCGGACGGATATGTCTTCGACTCCTGCACCGTGACCGACGGCTCCGGCACGGAACGGACGGAGGGCACGGATTACGACGTGCTCTACAGCGGCTGGCCGCTGGTCGTCGTCTCCATCGACCGCCCCATCCAAACAAACCTCCAGATCAACGTCTCTTTCACCGATGCCGTCACCGTGACCTACGACGCCAACGGCGGCACCCCCGGCGATATCTGGCGGGACACGGACGTCTTCGCCCGGGGCCAGACCCGGGACTTCGCCATCGACGAGGATCTCATCAGCCCGCCCGAAGGCAAGGAGTACGATGGTGTGACGGTGAACGGCGTGCGCCTCGGCCCCACGGACAGCTACACCTTCGACGAGAACGCCGCCGTGGTCTACCAGTGGAAAAACCCCGGCGAGGACACCGCGCCGAAGTGCACCGTCACCTTTGACCCCAACGGCGGCACCACCGGTCCGAACTGGGAAGGGACCCTGGTCATCGGCAACGGCAACGGTTCGGCCGTTGCGGTCCGGTCCGACTACGACATCCTGCCCCCCGCCGGCAAAGCCTTCGCCGGACTCGAGGTCGAGGGCGTCGTCTATGCCCCGGGCGAGTCCTTCTCCGTGGAGGGCAGGGACACCCTGACCGCCAAATTCGTCTGGGAGGCCAAGAAGGTCACCGCCACCTTCAACGTAAACGGCGGGACCAAGGGCCCGGATTGGGTGGACACCAGGGAATTCGAGGTCGGTGAAAAGAACGATGTCCCGGAGGACCTCGAAGATTTTGCCTCCGCCCCGGAGGGCAAGGTGTTCAACGGTCTGGAGATCAACGGCATCCGCTGCGCCCCGGGCAGCGAATTTACGATCCCGGACGCGGACAACGGCGTTTCCATCAAGCTGCTGTGGAAGTCCGCCCCCGACGACGGCGGCAATAACGGCGGCAATGGGAACAATGGCAACAATGGCAACGGCGACAATAACGGAAACAATGGCCGCGGCAACAACGGGAACAATGGCAACGGCAATAACAACGGCGGAGACAACGGAAAATCCGGCGGCAAAGAACCCTCGCCCAAGACCGGGGACAACACGCCCATCACCCTGTGGGCGGCGGTCCTGGCGGTCTCCGCGGTCGGCGCGACCTTGACCCTCGCCGGAAGACGCCGCCGCGAGCATTGAGCATACATTCGCTGAAAGGAAGCGCCTCTACGGAGAGACGCTTCCTTTTTTCTTCGGCGGGGGCCGGCAGACCCCAATTCCGCATTGACACGGCGGCGATTTCCCGGTACTATTTTGCCATGAATGTGTATGATTTTGACAAGACCATCTATCCCCGGGACAGCACGGCGCAGTTTTATATGTGGTGTCTGCGGACCTACCCAAAATGCCGCCGGACCCTGGGACATACGGCGTGGGCGTTTTTCCTGATGGGGACCCGCCTGCGGTCCAAGACCCGGTGCAAGGAAATCTTTTACCGCTTCCTGCGCCATGTCCCGGCGGAGGCCCCGGCCCGGTTCTGGCGGGAGAATATCGGCCGCATCCGGCCCTGGTACCTGGCCCAGCGGCGGGAGGATGATCTCGTGATCTCCGCCTCGCCGGAATTTCTGCTGCGTCCGGCGGCGGAGGCGCTGGGCTTCGGGCTGATCGCCTCCCGGGTGGACCCGACCACGGGGAAGTACGACGGCGAGAACTGCCGCGGTGCCGAAAAGGTCCGGCGTTTCCGGGAAGCCTATGGCGGCGCGGCGGTGGATGGCTTCTGGTCCGACTCCCGCTCGGACAGCCCCATGGCGGCGCTGGCGGAGCATGCCCATCTCGTCCGGGGCGACATAATATCGGATTGGTAAATTCTCGACGTGACCTATTGTGGATTTTGCTCAGAAACCGGAAGAAAATGGTGGAAAAATATGAAACAAGCCACTATTGCCAAAGCCCGTCCCCATCGTGTAGAATAAGACCATAAGATGTAACAGTTTTGTAAAATCAGCGACATAGGACGGTACGGCATCATGCGGCTGCTGGAAGAGCGCATCCTAAAGGACGGCAAGGTACGTCCCGGCGGAATCCTGAAGGTGGACGGCTTCCTGAACCACCAGATGGACGTAAATCTTTTCATGCAGCTCGCCCACCAGTGGCACGACGCCTTCGGTGCGGACGGCGTCACCAAGATCCTCACCATCGAGGCATCCGGCATCGGTCTTGCGTGCATCGCGGGCCTGGTGTTCGACTGCCCTGTCGTTTTCGCGAAGAAAACCAAAACCAAGAATATCGACGGAACCCTGTATAAGACCACGGTAGAGAGCTTCACCCATGGCAATATCTATGATGTGATCGTATCCAGGGATTATTTATTACCCACGGACCGGGTGCTGCTCATCGACGACTTTCTCGCAAACGGCGCGGCATTGGACGGTCTGTGTGACCTCGTCGAGCAGTCCGGCGCGGTGTGCGTCGGCGCGGGCATCGCGGTGGAAAAGTGCTTCCAGCTCGGCGGACAGCGGCTGCGGGACCGGGGCCTGCGCATCGAATCCCTGGCCCGCATCAAGGCGATGCACGACGACGGAACTCTGGAGTTTGACGACTGATTTTTTCGTGACCCCGGCGGCGCGTGCCGCTTTACTCTATAAAATATTTTTAGGAGGAACACCATGAAGAAGATCCTTGCCCTGCTGATGGCCCTGTGCATGGTCTTTGCTCTCTGCGCCTGCGGCAGCTCCAGCTCCGCTCCCGCCGCCGAGACTGAGGCTCCCGCTGCCGAAGAAGCCGCTCCCGCCGCGGAAGAGACCGCCGAAGAGACCGCTGCCGAGGAAGAATCCGGTATCGACGTGAAGATCGGCCTCATCTGTGTACACGACGAGACCATCGGCTATGACCTGGCCCACATCGAAGGCTTCCAGACCGCCGCTGCCGAGCTTGGCCTGACCGCCGACAACTACATCATCAAGACCAACATCCCCGAAGGCCCCGAGTGCTACGACGCCTGCGTCGACCTGGCCGAGCAGGGCTGCGACCTCATCATCACCGACTCCTTCGGCCACGCCACCTATGCCCAGCAGGCGGCCATCGAGTACCCCGAGATCGAGTTCATCTCCATGACCGGCGACAACGC
>CAYNZM010000089.1:0-7136 GCA_964401725.1 uncultured Oscillospiraceae bacterium | reverse complement strand
GCCGCGGTAGACCTTGCCGATCTGGTAGCGCCGGAAGGGGAAGGCGAGCTGGGAGTAGTTCAGAGCCACGTATTTCGCGAGAGGCACGGTCAGGTCGAAGCGCAGGGCGAGGTCGGTGTCGCCCTTCGTGAAGCGGTAGACCTGTTTTTCGGTCTCGCCGCCGCCCTTCGCGAGCAGGACCTCCGCCGCCTCGATCACCGGGGTGTCGATGGGGGCAAAGCCGTAGAGGGCGTAGGTCTCGCGCAGGGTCTTCATGATCGCGCGCATCTGCATCTGCCGGGGCGGCAGAAGCTCCATGAAGCCGGACAGGGTCCGGGGTTTTATACGGTCCATAGCAAAGCTCCTCGGGTCATTTCTTTTTGGCTTTGGGGTTCACGATGTCCCGCCAGGCAAAATCCCCCCGCTTGAGACCCTGGATGAGGACCTCCGCCGTGGCGACGTTGGAGGCGAAGGGAACGCTGTGCATGTCGCACAGACGGCAGATCTCGCTGACGGCGGTGTTGTCCTGCACCGCGGGATCGGAGAAGAACAGGACGAGGTCGATCTCGTTGTAGGCGATGCGTGCGGCGATCTGCTGGGCGCCGCCCTGCCCGCCGCCCATATACAGCCCGATGGGCAGGCCCGTGGCCTCCGATACGAGCTTTCCCGTGGCGTTTGTGGCGATGATGCTGTGTTCGGCCAGGATGCCGCAGTAGGCGATGCAGAACTGTACCATGAGCTCCTTTTTTCCGTCGGCGGCCAGAAGCGCGATGTTCATGCCGGTCCCTCCCGTTCTCAAAATTCAACGTGTTAACAAATTATTATAGTACGGCTTTCCAGAATGTGTCAATGGAGAAGCGTCAATTCATTTTCGGTCTGCTGGGTGCTCTGCTGGAAGCTGAAGTAGTAGTCGAGGACCTGCTTTGCCACCGGGGCCAGCGCGGAGCCGTGGTCGCCCTTTTCCGCCACCACGGCGATGGCGATCTCGGGGTCCTCCGCCGGGGCGTAGCAGATGAACACGGCGTCCGGCGTGGTGGAGCCGGTCTCCGTGGTGCCGGTCTTTGCCGCCACGGTGGGAGTGTAGCCGTAAAACGTGCCGACCGCCGTGCCCATGGGGTCGTTCGCGACGCCGATCATGCCGTCCCGCACCAGCTCCCAGACGTATTCGTCGATGTCGAGGGTGTTGGCCACGGTGGGGGTGCGTTCGTAGATGCTCTCGGAGTAGTCGTAGCTGGAAATGGATTTCAAGATGGAGCAGTCGTACACCGTGCCCCAGTTGGCGAGAGCGGCGCAGTAGCGCGCGAGCTGGATGGGGGTGAGCTTCGTGTCGGACTGGCCGATGGCGGCCTGGAGGGTGTCGCCGGCGAACCAGTCTGTTTCGCTGCCGCGGTAGAGGACCTCCTTCCACGCGGGAGAACCGACCCGGCCTTCGGATTCGGCAAGCTCGATGCCGGTCTTCTGGCCGAGGCCCAGCTCCGCGGCAGTCTCGTCGATGTTGTTGATGCCGATGAGGTCGCCGACCTGGTAGAAGAAGAGGTTGCAGCTCATGGTGATGGCCTCGGTGACGCTGATGGTGCCGTGTACGCCGGTGCAGTGCGGCGTATAGCCCTGGTCGGCGTAGGCGAGGTAGACGCCCTCGCAGCTCAGCGGCGTCTCCGCGTCGATGAAATGGCGCGAGAGGGCGGCGATGGCGGTGACGGGCTTGAAGGAGGAACCGGGGGAATAGGTTCCCTGGAGAGCGCGGTTGTAAAGGGGTCTGGTCTTATCCGCCAGGAGGGTGGAATAGTCGTCCAGGAAGGTGCTGAGGTTATAGGAGGGATAGTTTGCGATGCACAGCGGCTCCCCGGTGTTCACGTCGATGGCCACGAGAGCGCCGCCGTCGATGAGGGGCGTGGTCTCCTGGCCGTTGATCTCCTTGGCGGCGTTTTTCTCGGTACGGGACAGGTTCGTGTCGGTGATGAAGGTGGCGAGGGCCTGCTCCGCCACGGCCTGGAGCTCGATGTCGATGGTGAGGTAGACATGGCTGCCGGGCTCCGGAGCTTCTTTATATACCGTGCTCGTCACCACGCCCTCGCTGGTGCGGGTGACCTCCGCCACGCCGTCCGTGCCGTGGAGATAATCCTCGAAGGCGCGTTCGGCGCCCTCCCGGCCGACGGTGGCGTTGAATTTGTAGCCCTTGTCCTTATAGGTCTCGTAGGCATTCTCGTCCATGAGGGCGGTGTAGCCCAGCAGGTGCGCGGCGTAGGCGGTGTTGTATTCGCGGATGTAGCTGACCTGCACCTCGAAGCCCTGGACATCCGCCTCCATGAGGGCGGTGATGGTGTCGATGCTCACGTCCTCCGCAAAGACGTAGTCCGAGGTGTTGATGACGTAGCGGATGTTGATCTCGTACCGCACGCCGGCGACGGTGCGCATCTCCTCGGCGGTGTAGTTGTTGTCGATGCCGTAACGGGAGCGCATCCGCGCCATGACCTCCACGGCGGAGGCGTCCGGCTCCAGGCCGTTGGCCTTCAGCCACGCCTGCAGGCGAGTCCGCTGGATGATGTCCATGTCGGTGTACTCGAAGGGCGCGGTGCGGGTGATGGGCAGCTCGTCGGTGTAGCTGTCGCCGTTTTCCGCGATGATGGAGCACATGCGCAGGATGGAGGCGTTGGCGAAGACGTTGTTCTCGTCGGTGTCGTCGTAGGGGAAGAGCTCCGCGATGTTGATGAGGAGGTTATTGCAGTTGCGGTTCGAGACGAGGAGGCGTCCGTACCGGTCCAGGATGTTTCCCCGGGCGGCGATGACGGTTTCCTCCGATACGATGGAGTTTGTAGACATCTCGTAGTTTGCGGTGCCCTCCACGATCTGCAGCTTATACAGGGTCGTGAAGTACAGTGCCAGCACCACGGCGAGCAGGAGGCCCAGGGTCGCGAGACGCCCGGGGCTTATGAGTTTTTTCATGGTGGTATACCCCCTTTCGGCGGGGACCGGGCGCGTCAGACACGCTCAGCGATGGAACGGCAGGGAAAGAAGATCGGCAGGCACCAGGGCAGGCTCCACAAAAGCTGCAACAGCCCCGTCCGCCATACCGCGGCGGCGTTCGTGTCCGTGAAGAACAGGAAGCGGAACATCTGGCCGAAGGTAATTACGGCGAGAGTCAGGGCCGCCAGAGCGACGTAGGAGAAAAATCCCCTTCGCAGGAAAAACTGTCCCAGGACCCCGGCGAAAAATCCGACGCCGGCCAGGAGGATGGTGAACAGAAACGAGCTCTCGGTGAAGCTCATGTCGCAGAAATACCCGGCGAGCAGCCCGAGGCATCCGCCCCAGAGGCCGCCGTCGAACAGGCCGATGGCCGCCACCGCCGCCGGCACCAGCATGGGCCGCACGCCCAGCAGCGGGATGTGGGAGAGCACATGGTCCTGCAGGAAGAACAGGACCATGAACAGCAGGGCGTACAGCACCGCCCGCCGCAGCTTGGATAAATCGATCAGGTCGTACAGCATGGCTTTACTCCTGGATGTCGAAGTCCGTGATGACGAAGACCTGGCTCAGCCGCCCGAGATCGCAGGCAGGCTCCACCACGCCGTAGAGGGTCTGGCCGCTGGCCTCCGAGAGCACGGAGCGGATATAGCCGATGATGAGGCCCTGGGGGATAAAGGTTCCCTTGCCGGAGGTGAGGACCGCCTCCCCCTCCACGAGCTGGGCGTTTTCGGAGAGGTAGGTCAGCTTCAGACGGCCCTGCTGCATGAGGCTGAAGTCGCCCACGCACATGCCCACGGACCCGGCCTCGCCCACCAGCGCGCCTACGTCGATGGAGGAGTCGATGACGGTGCGGACCGTGCTCCAGGTGCTGCCCACCTCGATGATCTGGCCGACGAGAGCGCCGTACTCCGTGACGACGCAGTCGCCCGCCTCGATGGGCTGACTGGCGTTTTCCGCCCCCTTGGAGATGGTGAAGGAGCTGGACCAGTTGGAGCTGGACCAGGCGGTGATCTTCGCGGGTTCATAGACGAAATCCGCGTGCTGCTCGGCAAAGCCCAGAAGCTCCCGCAGACGGGCATTTTCCTCCGCGTTCTCGGAGGAGATGATGGCGGTCTGCCTAAGCTCGGCAAGCTCCGCCCGCAGGGCGGCGTTTTCCGCCTCCAGTTGGTCGTATTCGTAGATGTAGCCGTAAAGCCCCTCCAGCCACTCGATGGCGGAGGAGGCCGCCCGGCCTACCGGCCCGGAAACGCCTCCCGCGGCGTCGGTGACGAGGCCCGCCCGCCCGTGCAGCAGGGACGAGGCCAGTACGCCGACCAGCACGACGGCGATCACCGCGAGACCGACCCGCAGGCCGTAATGTTTTATGTACTCTTTCACAGCAGTGTGACTCCTATGGATCGAAGCATGGCGCCCAGTCGGCACAGGGGCAGGCCGACGACGTTGAAGTAGTCTCCCTCGATGCGCTCCACGAACACCCCGGCCAGGCCCTGGTAGCCGTAGGCCCCGGCTTTGTCCATGGGCTCACCGGAGGCGATGTAGGCGGCAATCTCCCGGTCCGTGAGCTCCCGGAAGAAGACCCGCGTGCATTCCGCCTCGCAGAGACGGGTGTTCCCTATCCGCACCGCGACGCCGGTGTAGACCCGGTGCTCCCGGCCGGACAGGGCGCGGAGCATACGGAAGGCATCGGCCTCGTCCGCGGGTTTTCCGAGGATGCGCCCCTCCAGCTCCACGATGGTGTCGGCCGCGATGACGAGATCCTCCGGATGCCGGGCGGCGACCTCGTCGGCCTTGGCGGCGGCGATGGCCTTCACGATCTCTTCCGGGGCGGCATGCTCCGGCGGCGTCTCGGGACCCGACGCGGGTTCGATGGTGAAGCCAGAGAGGAAATGGGATAAAAGCTCTTTCCGCCGGGGTGAGGCGGAGGCCAGGATGGTGTTCATAAGGCTCCTTTGACGTACAGGCCGCGGCCTGTGTTGTTGGGAAGATAGTCGTTTTCGCCCCGGTACCGCCGGGCGATGTCCGCGCATTCCCGGGCGCTCTCCGTGGTGAACAGCAGGCGGATGCCCCAGAGTCCCGCGTTTTCGTACACCTCGGGCCTGTCCGCCAGGAAAATCTTCTGTCGGTCGTAGATCACATTCCGGCAGCCGAATTCCTTTTCCACGGGCCAGACGCCGCCGGTGGCGTCGCTCATGCTGGTGGGGGTGGCGCAGGAGCAGCGTCCGGAGCTTGCCCGGATGAGACATTTTTCCGTGACCATCACCGGTGCCCGTCCGTAGACGATCATCTCCGTGGGCGCGGCGGCAGCCAGACGCCGGACCTGTCGGGCGGACAGCTCGAAGGAGGCCGTCACCGAGGCAAGACCCACGTCCGCCATGCGTCGGGCGGCATAGGAGTTTGCGAGATTCAGGCCGAAGTCGCCCCGGACGGTGAAGCCCTCGCCCATGGCCATGGGAAGAAGCCCCAGGCTTCCCGCGACGACCTCCTTCACGCCCATGCCGTGCAGGGCAGCGAACAGCTCCCGCAGGACGGGACGCTCCTCGTCCGTCACTGCCCGGGGCAGCACGGCGGCGATGGTCGCTCCCCGGTCCCGGAAGGCCTCGATGCCCTCCGCGCCGGCGGCGAGAAGCTCCGCCGGAACGTACAGCAGGTCCGGCGTCGTCTCCGCCAGGGCGGGGGTGAGCTGGTCCGCCCGGGTGATCTGCAGGATGACCCGGGGCCGGTCGAAGACGTGAGCCGTCTCCGGCGGCGCGGGACGCTCTCCCGTGCGGATCGGCGCGGGAGCACGGCTCTGGTCCGTAAGCTGGGAGAGAAGGGCTCGCCGGGCCTGCTCGATGGCCTCGTCCGGGTAGTCCAGACCCGGCTCCACGGAGCATTTTATCCCGGCGCAGCTATAGGGGGTGCCGCCGGTGCGGAACAGCATGTCCTGCAGACGGGCCTCGGTGATGCCCCGGCGGCCCAGGTCCGCGGGGATGAAGCCCTCGTACACCGCCCGATGGCCCCGGGCATCCTCCGCGGCGAAGCGGGCGTTCTGCCCGTGGGTCAGCACGGCGTAAAAGGTCACCGGGACCCGGCGGTATTCGCCGTCCATGTAGGTTTTTCGGATCTCGGCATATCCCCGCTCGGCGGCACGGCCCGCGGGCGGGTCCTCGCTGACCTTGGCGGGGGTCGGCACGCCGGTGAAGGGCTCGTCCGTCAGACCGTAGGGTGCGAAGAGGTCCAGGAGCCTGGCCCGGTCCTCCTCCGTGGGGAGAACGCCTTCCCGCATGGCCCGAGCGTAGAGGGCGGTGGTGTAGGCCACGTATTCCGGACGCCGTCCCCGCCCGCCGATGACGGCGCAGGCGACGCCCGCCGCCTCCAGCTCCGGAAGGTGGTCGATGAGGCAGATGTCCGCCATGGATAGGGGACGCTCGTCCAGCCGTCCGCCGAGAGACAGCTTTTCCCGGCAGGGTTCCGCGCAGCGCAGGGTGCTGTCGCTGCGGTGGTCGGGATCGCACATGGCGCTCATGTAGCACTGTCCGATCCGGGCAAAGCACATGGGTCCGTGGACGCAGACGCCCACCTCGATGGGGGCGTTTTTCGCGATGGTTTCGATCTCGTCCCGGGTGAGCTCCGGCATGAGCATGACCCGGGAAAGGCCCATGGCCGCGGCGGTCTTCACGCCGTCCAGATCGTGGATGCCCAGGCGTACGCCGCCCCAAAGGGGGGTGTCCGGCAGGGCTTTCCGCAGGGCGGCGATGAGGCCCAGGTCCTGCAGGAGGATGGCGTCGGCCCCCTCCCGGGCGGCGAACACCGCCCGCTCCACGGCCTGGTCAAAGCCGTCGTCCGGGAGAAGCTCTCCGATGGCGACGGCGGTCCGGCAGCCCCGCACGCGGCAGTACCGCAGGCACTGGGACAGCTCCGCGCTGCCGAAGCCCTGCTCGTTCCGCCCGGTTTCCGAGGCGCCGAAGCCGATATGTATCATGTCCGCGCCGCTCTGCACCGCCGCGATGACGGCTTCGACGCTCCCGGCGGGAGATAGTAGCTGCATGGTTCTCGTCCGATCTTTCTGTGTGGCGGTGCGCATCCGGCTTTGCCCTCTGCGCATAATAAATCACGTTATATTATATACAATCCCGCCGCATAAAACAAGGGGAAATCCCCCAGGGCAATCGCTTACGAAGCAAAGACCTTTAGGAGATAGTTAGGAGAGAGCA
>CAYNZM010000088.1:0-7163 GCA_964401725.1 uncultured Oscillospiraceae bacterium | reverse complement strand
GCAAGGTCATCGCCATGTGCGACTCCAACGGCTACATCGTGGACGAGAACGGCATCGACTATAAGGTCATCCAGGTCATCAAGGAGCAGAAGCGTGATCGCATCAGCACCTATGTGAACTACGTCCCCACGGCGAAGTATGTGGAGGGCTGCAAGGGCATCTGGACCGTCCCCTGCGACATCGCCCTGCCCTGCGCCACCCAGAACGAGATCGACGAGGAATCCGCCAAGGCCCTCATCGCGAACGGCTGCATCGGCGTTTTTGAAGGCGCCAACATGCCCTGCACCCCCGAGGCCATCGCCGCCATCAAGGGAGCGGGTCTGATGTACAGCCCCTCCAAGGCCTCCAACGCCGGCGGCGTCGCCACCTCCGGCCTGGAGATGAGCCAGAACTCCGAGCGTCTGAGCTGGACCTTCGAAGAGGTGGACGCGAAGCTCAAGGGCATCATGGAGGGCATCTATGCCGCCTGCGCTGACGCCGCGGAGAAGTACGGCATGAAGGGTGACATCCAGGCCGGTGCCAACATCGCGGGCTTCCTGAAGGTCGCGGACGCGATGCTCTGGCAGGGCATTTGCTGAGTTTCCACAAAGACCGACCCCCATCGCCTTCCGAGGCGGTGGGGGTTTCGTTTATCCGAGAAGGGGATGTTTTTTGATTTGGGCGAAGCGCCGGGGGTATTGGGCCGGCGTGGGCTTCGTTTTCTCGATGAGGACCGCGGCGTGATGTACGTCCGTGCCGGGGATGGTATACCGGGCGATGCCCCGAATGAGCCCGCCCAGGGCTTTCACGGCAAACTCCGCGGCCTTCACCTCAGCGTCGCAGTCCGGGTTCTTCATGGCGATGAACAGCCCGCCGACCTTCACGAGAGGCAGACAGAGCTCCGCCAGCAGGTACAGCTCCGCGACGGCGCGGCTCACGGCGATGTCGTATTTTTCCCGACGGTCCGGCAGCTCTTCCGCCCGGCCCCAGACGCACTCGACGGGAATGCTCAGCGCCGCGCAGGTCTCCCGAATGAAATCCAGCTTTTTGCCGATGCTGTCCACCGCCGTCAGGGAGAGGGTGGGACAGAGGATCTTCAGCGGCACCCCCGGAAAGCCTGCGCCGCAGCCCACGTCCACCACGCGTTTGTCCGCGAAGTCTGTGAGGGTCAGCAGGGCGGCGCTGTCCAGAAGATGCAGCCGCGCAACCCCCTCCGGCTCCCGGATGGCGGTGAGGTTCACGACGGCATTTTTCTCCAGCAGACGCTCGCCGTAGGTCCGCAGTGCCGCCACAGCGCCTTCCGGCGGCTCGATGCCCATAGCCTGCAAGCCGGGGCGCAGAATTTCCTCCATAGAATCTCCTTAAAAAAGGGTATGCCCTGCGGCATACCCTTGTGTTTTGTATGTCCTGTGCTATTGTAGCACAGCCGCGGTCCGGCATCAAGCCTCCACCATGAAGCAGTGGTCCTCGATCCAGAGAAGGCACTCATACCCCTCGCCGAAGTCGAAGGTGGCGAAGTAGGTCGCACCGCCGGTGACGTCGAAGCCCTCCAGGGCGAGCCTAGCCGCGATCATCGCAACGGAATCCGGCTCCATGTAGATCATGCCGTTGGACACGACATCGAACTGGTTCTTCGCGAAGATCACGTCGTACACGGTGTCTTGACCGGCGAAGGAGTCGCTGGCGAGGCGGTTCATGACCACATTGCCCACGCCGACCTGGCCACGCAGGGACTGGTTCCCGGCTTCGGCATAGATCACGTGGCTGAGCCAGTAGAGGTCCGTTTCATCGTAGAAGTCCGCGCCGCCGGTGAGCAGGGAAACATCCGTGTCGTCGATGGAGACGGTCCACTGCACCCGGTCCCAGTAAGCCGTGACGCCCAGGCACTTCGTCAGCCCGCGGACGGGGAGAAGAGCCTTTCCGCTCTGCAGACGCACGCCCTTCTCCGCGGGGATATAGCGGCCGTTGCAGATAAAGTAGATGTCGTCGGCATGGGCGGTGAGGTTCACAGCGCCCGTGATGGTGAAGGTGTCGTCCGTCACGCTGGTATTCACATCGAGACCCAGGGCACGGCAAAAAGCGTCCGCGTCCGCGTAGGGGATGCCGCCGATGATGGGGCAGTCGCCCACGGTTTCGCCTGCGATGAGCAGAGGAACGGAGGAACGGTTGTCCGTGAACTCCAGAGCGGAGGTGTCCGAGGCCTCGGTATCGCTGGCGGGCAGGGCATCGGGAGTGGTCTCCGCGTCCGCCGGGGAGGAAGACAGATCCAGGTCCATCACCACAAAGGTTGCCTCCGGCGGTTCGGGGAAAATTGCCGGAGTCTCGAGAGGATCGCTGTCCTTGGCAAGCACGCCGCCGCTCATCACGCCGATGGCGAGGACCAGCGCACAGGTGACTGCCGCGGCTTTTTCCGGTATGCGGTTCTTCATTCGTCCGACCTCCTCTCGACCGAATTCGTCTGATTTTGCAAGTTTTACTGCGTGAAAACTAAATTATCAGTGATTTCATTATATCGAAGGCGAAAGGTCGAAAACAATCGGCATTGTGTCTAAAAGACGGCATTTTAAACTGGAATTTGTCACAAATGCACAACTAATTGTGTGTTTATTGCGCGTTTTAGCCGAAGTCAAATCAATATCTTGTGGTTGGGTTATGGAAAATAGTTCCAATAAATTTGAAATATTACAAAAAATTACCAAGATCGACCGGGGAGTTAATTACCGTAACAAATGATTATGTATACAAAAAATCGAATTTTTCCTGCAAATTATGTCAACTGATTCATATTTTGTCGGTTTCGCATATGCGATTCCGGACCAAATCCTTCATAAAGGCGGGTATCCGCGCATATACTGTATTGATACCCAGGAACTGCGAAGAAACGGAGGACGGAAAGGTGAAACTAAAGTTTGCGGCGGCGACCTTGCTGGTGGTGTGCTTTGCGTGGCTCTCGGTGCTGTCCGGGGCGGTGCCGGTGTGGACCCCGGCGGCGGCGGTCAGCGCGGAATGGGTTCCCTCGCCGGAGCCGGAAGCAGCTATGGAGGCCGAACCGGTGGAGCCGGAAATGCTCATTCTTCCGACGGTGGTCATGGAAACACCGCCTCCGGAAACGCCGGAACCGACTTCCTGGGACCCGGTGATCGCCACCACCATCACGGGAAGCGATCTGTTGGACAACGATACATATTATAATGTAGCGGAGGGGGATATGCTGGACGAGGACTTCCGGCTTTCCCTGCCATCTGAGGGGTATCAGATACTCATCGTTCATACCCACACCACCGAGGCCTACTGGCCGACGCCGGATATGCCCTACGACGACGAGGGGGACTGCCGCACTACGGATCCGGCCTGCAGCGTCGTCCGGGTGGGGGATGCGCTGGCGGAGGCTCTGGCGGCGTACGGTCTGCGGGTCCTGCACGACCCGACCATTCACGACTACCCGAATTACAGCGGTTCCTACGCCCGCAGCGGCGAGACCATCGAGGACCGCCTCGCGGAGAATCCGGGCATCGCGCTCGTCATCGACCTGCACCGGGACGCTCTCTCCGACGGGGAGACGGTTTACAAGACCCTGGCGGACATCGACGGGGTGGAGGCGGCGCAGCTTATGTTCGTCATGGGGTCGGACGTGAATCTCGACCACCCGAACTGGCGGGAGAACCTGCGGCTGGCGCTGACCCTGCATCGAGCGGTAGCGGAGCGATACCCCACGCTGATGCGGCCGACGGTGCTGTGCGACAACCGCTACAACCAGCAGCTCGCGCCGGGATCTCTGCTGCTGGAGGTGGGCACCAGCGGCAATACCCTGGAGGAGGCTGTGGAGGGGGTGGAGCGTTTCGCGGAGGTGGTGGGACCGATTCTGGCGTCGTGGGTGGAATAATCTTCCGCCGGGATGGGTATGCTTTCTGTGTACATGACGACACAGGAGGACAGCCATGAAGGTAAAGCAGATCATGACGGACAGCGTGGTGTCCGTGGGGCCGGGGGAGACGGTGGCCCATGCCGCCCGGCTCATGAAGCGGGGAAATCTCGGTGCGCTGCCGGTGTGCGACGACGGGGGAAAGCTCCGGGGCATCCTGACGGATCGGGACATCGTCACCCGCTGCGTGGCCGGGGGCGACGACCCGGACGATACCCCCGTGCGGGAGATCATGAGCCGCGGCATCACCACCTGCCGCGCGGAGGACGACGCGGAGGAGGTCCTGCGCACCATGAGCGCAAGCCAGGTCCGGCGCCTGCCGGTGACCGACGGGGGGAAGCTCGTAGGCATGGTGAGCCTGGGGGACCTGGCCCGGAGCGAATACTTCTCCATGGAGGCGGCGGAAGCCCTCTCGGAAATCTCCTCGAACATCCTGCGAAAATGAAAAAACAGAGTTCCGATCCTGTCGATCAGAACTCTGTTTATTTATAAGGGTAAGGCGCAGATAAATCGTGCGAGGCGATGGCCGGGCCTTCGTGGGCCTAGGAGCATACTTTGTGTATGTGACGACGGCCCGCGGAGGACCGGACGCAGCATTCGCGCGATTTAGCAAGCCGAACTTACTTACCGCCCATGCCTTTGGCGGAGAAGTACGGACCGCCGAACTCATCCTTGACGGCCTGCTTCGCAGCCTCGAGGTCCGCGACCTTGATCGCGGCCAGCTTGGCCTTGATGTCTTCATAATCGACGGGAGGAAGGCTGAGGATCTGGCGTGCCTCATCGGGGGTGGCAGGCTCGTCACCGAAGGCGCGGACCGCGTTGGCGGCGCGCTCGACGAGCATCATGTTGGTGGCCATGATCTTCTTGCCGTCCTTGTCCTTGCCGAAGACGACGTTATCCTCCATGCCGACGCGGACGCCGCCGCCGTTGGCGATGCAGGCAAACATGACGGGCAGATGGCCCTTGCCGATGCCGAAGCCGGACCAGGTGATCTCCTGGGGAAGCTGGCCCTCGGCCTGCAGCCGACGCATCTCGGTGAGCATGATCTGCAGCTGCTCAGGGGTGGCCTCCATGCCGCCCATGATGCCCAGGCAGAACTGGAAGTGCAGAGGAGCCTTGACGTAGCCCTGCTTCCAGTAAGCGCCGATGGCGCGCAGAGCGCCGAGGTCAAAGACCTCAAACTCGGGCTTGATGCCGCGCTCCTGATACAGGGTGCCGAGCTGCATCAGCATGGCGGGGCTGTTGTGGAACACGCCGCCGGGGATGCCCCAGTTGAAGGAGGAGGCGTCGAAGGTGCCCATCTCGATGCCGGGGACGTTCTTGTGGTGCAGCATACGCATGGCGTTGCCGTAGGGGGAGTCATCGGAGACGCGGTTGTCGCCGGAGGAGGTGCAGTTGACGATGATATCGCAGCCCGCGTCACGGATGAGCTTGATGGTCTTGTAGAACTTCACGGGATCCATGATGCCCGCGCCCTGGTCGTCGCGCATGTGAAGGTGAGCGACGGAGGCGCCCAGCTTGCGGCACTCAAGGACCTGCTCGCAGATCTGCTCAGGGGTCTCGGGAACGTTGTAGCCGTGCGGCGTGACGGCGCCGGTCAGAGCAACGGTAATGATTCTTTTCGCCATTGAAATAACTCCTTGTTACAGATTACAGTCTCTCATGCATTTTCAGCAGAGAGATAATGATGTTGTCGCGGAAGGACGCGATCTGGGGCTTGGTGTTGCCGATGACGGGAGGGAAGTGCTCCATCTCGGGGATGATCTGATCGCCGGAGAGGTCGGCCCACTCGGCGGGGACCTTCTTCATGTCGGAGATGTCAGCGAACACCGCGTCGGTCATGGCGCCGAACTTGATGGCGCAGCCGCGCAGGCCAAGATCGCCGCCGCCCAGCTCGTAGTTCATGGCGGGGCCGAAGGCGGCCAGGCGCAGGCCGGGGCCGAAGGTCCAGGCGTTGTCCGCGTCCTCCATGGAGCAGACGCCCTCGCACACCAGGGCGATCTCCTCGCGCCACAGGGCGTGCATGAGACGGTTCGCGATGAAGCCGTTCTTCTCGATGTTCAGGACCACGGGGGCCTTGTCGTACTTGGCGTAGAACTCGCGGGCCAGCTCGATGGTCTCGGGGGCGGTCTTCTCGCCGCCGCAGATCTCGATGAGGGGCAGTAGATACGCGGGGTTGAAGGGATGGCCCACGATGATGCGCTCGGGGTGCTTGGCCTCGGAGGCGATCTGGGTCACGGGCGTACCGGAGGAAGAGGAGGCGATGATGGCGTCCACGGGCAGATACTGCTCCATGACGGCGACCATCTTGTGCTTTTCCTCGGTGTTCTCCGGGCCGTTCTCCTGGACGAAGTAGACGCCGGTGAAGGCCTCGGCGGGGTCGGTGGTGAAGTGGATGCGGGCCCAGATGTCGTCGCCGTTTTCGATGATGCCGTACTTGACGTAGGTGTCGATGGCCTCCTGTACTTTGGGCTTGGAGCGCTCGATGGAGCCCTCGCTGCGGACGAAGACGTTCACATTCAGGCCCTTCAGGGCGAAGTACGCCGCGAAGCCGCCGCCGATGGTGCCGGCGCCGTACATGGCGATGGTTTTGATGTCAGAAACTTTCATAATCGGATAAGCTCCCTATATACGAGATGTTCCGTCCCCCGCATAAAACGCGAGGGACGGAAGATGATTGTGTACCGTCAGATCACGAAGTGGCAACGAGGCCGCCGTCGGGATAGATGGTGGTGGCGGTGACCATGTCGGAAGCCGCGGAGCCAAGGAAAATGGCCGGGCCGACGACGTCGATCTCATAGCCGATACGCTGCGCGGGAAGAGCGCCGGCGATGCCGTTGCGGACGTTTTCGTCGGGGGGCAGCAGGCCGACCATCATCGGGGTGTAGGTGATGGTGGGGCCGATGGCGTTGACCTGGATGTTGGGACGCAGGTCAGCGGCGTAGGCCTTGGTCAGCATCTCGACAGCGCCCTTGGTGGTGTTGTAGGGGACGTTGCCGTTGCCGCCGTTGGCGACAGCGCGGATGCCGCGGACGGAGCCGAAGTTGATGATCTTGCCGTAGCCCTGGTTGGGGTTGGCCTTGCCGTGCTCGAAATCGGCCTCAGCGACCTTCTCGGCGCCTTCGATGTTGTTGGACTTCATCCAGTTGCCGAAGTGCTTGCAGGTGAGCATCAGGGAGGTGATGTTGGTCTCGAGCATCTTCTTGAAGAAGTCGGTGTCGATCTCCCAGGACCACATCTTCTTGTTGATGCCCTGCGCGTT
>CAYNZM010000087.1:0-7302 GCA_964401725.1 uncultured Oscillospiraceae bacterium | reverse complement strand
TTGATTATACCACAAATCGAGCTAAAATTCAAGATTTAATTGGTATATCAATAACATAGTTGCGGCAGCGATGGCAATAGCCGCAAGCTCTGGTTCAATGGTAAAGAGCATATATTCATTCCATTCCTCGACCGCTTTCTCTGCGACCTTCTCCTCGGGAGACTTTGGAAGTTCGCTCTCGACCCGTTGGCCGTTTTCGTCATAGTGGTAGAGGTAAACTCCGTGACGTGACATTGATTCTGTCCTCCTGTAAATATGATTTGTATGATGAGCTGAAAAACAAAAAAGCAGGCAGCACAGAATGGCTCCTGGGATACCTGCTGATGAATGTATAGTCAACGAGGAAGGGCAAAAAGCCCTTCCTCGAAAGCTGTCAATGTGATAAGATAGGTATGAAATCCACGATTTCATGGTCGCTTCGATCCGCTCGACAGATCGGATTTGGCTAATACGGCGGCTAATACGAGAGTTCGAAACGAGATGTATTAGCACGTTATTCGATAACATCGCACAACAAACGGTTCACTTATTTTCCCAGTGCCCATGCGTGTTTGCGGGTATTGTAAGGCATCCCGGGGGATATGGCGTGAAACGCCTGAGTTTACTCCTAAGCGGCAGGTCGGGGGTCCGAGTCCCTTCCAGGGTGCCAAAAAACGCCGTGATCCGCCCGATCGCGGCGTTTTGGCAGTTGTGTTGTAGAATACAGTTGATAACCGGCATCTGGCGAGGAGAAAAATGCGCTGCTTTGTGTATCTGCTGCGTTGTTCGGACGGCAGACTTTACTGCGGCTGGACAACCGATCTGTCCGCCCGTGTGGAAGCCCATAACCGCGGAGTCGGTGCAAAATATACCCGGTCACGCAGGCCGGTGGAGCTGGTCTACTACGAAGAATGTGCGGACAAGCACGAGGCCATGAGCCGGGAATGGCACATCAAACGCATGAGCCGCGAAGAGAAGCTGGCTCTGATGGCCGAAAGCACCTGACCGGATGAGCGGCAGAATCGAAAAGAGGGTACCATGATGAATAAGAAGCTGAACGGTCTGCGGCTGGGCTTTGCCGGGGTGATGGTCCTGGTGGCAGGGATCGGCGTCTATACGATGCTCACCCACAACGACGACGGACTCCTCCTGGTGAACGGGGTGCAGAACCTGCAGTTTTTCACGGTGGACTCCAATCTCCTGCTGGTGCGGGGGTGCATTTCCCGGACACGGACTGGTACGGCTTTGCCTCAGGTGGGGTGGTCGGTTCCATATTTACGGCGGCGGGCATCTTCCTCGTGACCTGGGGCCTCGCGCTTCTTCTGCGGTGGGGTTCAGGCAGCGCAAGGCATCGGACGCAGACAATTTCCTGAACGAACGGACGCCGCGGCGTCCGTTTCGCATTTTGTCACAGATTTGTTATTGACTTAGAGGCCCGAGGATACTATAATTTTAGTACAATTTGACGATCAGACACCCTCTGATCGCATCAATTTTTATGGAGGTCCCACGCATGAAAAACGCATCCCGCATCTTTGCTCTCGTGATGGCTCTCGCCATGCTTCTCAGCCTGAGCGTCTTCGCGAGCGGCGATCCCTCCGGCGCACCGTCCGGCGAGGCGGCTTCAACAGCCAAGACGGCGTCCGGCACGAAGGACGTATCCCAGATGACCGCGTCCGAGTACGAGTACCTCACCAACTACGCGAACCGCAAGACCCCCGGCAACATCTTCATTGAGTTCGACGAGACCGGTTCTTCCACCATCCAGCTCAATGACGAGACCGTCACCGGCGAGGCCTTCACCTCCGTCTACGCCCACGGCGCGAACGCGAATGTGACCGTCTCCGGCAAGCTGACCGTCCTGGACGACTCCGACGGCCAGAACACCTCCGACTTCTCCGGCCAGGGCTCCGCCACCGTCGCCTATGACGGCGCGAAGCTCGACATCAAGGACTTCGAGTACTACTCCGAGGGCTTCGAGCGCGGCGTGACCGTCGTCTCCGAGAACGCCCAGGTCACCATCGAGGACTCCGACATCACCGTCATGGGCAACGACCCCCTGACCAACGCCTGGGAGGGCTATCACTCCTCCGCGGACCAGAACTACATGATCTCTCCCCCCTGGCCTCTGGGCATCACCGGCGGCGGCCGCATCCTCAACATGATCGGCACCACCCCGAAGCTCATCATCAAGAACTCGGTCCTCACCGGCGGTCGCACCTGGGGCCTGCTGTCCACCGACTCCGGTTCCTCCATGACCATCGTGGTCGTGGATTCCGAGCTGAAATCCCTGTCCGAGAGTGAGGGCGGCTCCGACTCCGGCTGGCGCATCTTCGGCTACGACGAGGACGCTTACGGCTCCGCCTACGGCTCCTACTACATCGGCAACCCCACCCAGTACTACTATGGCGCCCACTTTGACGGCGTGACCTACGCCGCCATCATCACCGGCGCGGAAAAGGGCGTCTACGCCTCCTCCAACGGCACCATCGATATGGTGGACGCCTCCGACGAGCCTCTCGGCTCCGTCCAGGGCCAGGGCAACCCCACCGTCATCGACGGCGTGTTCGGCTTCATGCAGCACAACTCCATCTCTGACGCCTTCTACATCATCGACGGCACCATCGTGAACGCCGCCGACGCCATCGTCATCCAGAAGGCCGCGGACGGCAACTTCGTCTTCGACAACGCGGTTCTGAACTCCAAGAAGGGCGTTCTCTTCCAGATGATGGACAACGACGACGACTCCCGCATCGGCGGCAGCCCCATGGCGGTGGATCCGGGCTTCGACGAGACCTATTCCGACAGCAAGCTCTCCTCCCACGGCATCGGCTTCCCCGGCGTGAACTATGCCGTCACCACCAAGGCCGGCGGCAACACCGTCACCATCTCTTACTCCAACGGCGCTTATAACGGCAACCTCTACAACGGCACCGGCTACTATGGCCAGTCCGCGGACAACATGGTCGTGAACCTTGGCGCGAACGCCATTCTGAACGGCGACATCGCTCTGACCTCCACCATCAAGGGCATCCCCTACTCCGCCGCAGCCATCCAGGGCATCGAGTACTACGGCGACGATATCCAGTACGTCCTGCTGGACAAGAACGGCGCGGAGACCAAGGACGCCTCCAAGGCCGCTTTCATCCAGATCACCGACTACACCATCAACGAGTACTTCCTCCAGGGCCACGTTGAGAATATGCTCCACTTCAACGGCGCTTCCACCATCGAAGTGAATGTGGGCGACGGCGCGGAGTGGATCGTCACCGACGAGTCCCTCATCACAAAGCTCGTAGTCGCCAACGGCGCTCTCGTGAAGGGCAATCTCGTGGAGAACGCGGACGGCACCCTCACCCTCACCGCAGGCAACAGCGTCATCCCCGCGGGCACCTACGGCGGCACCATCACCGCTCAGGGCGGCGGCATCAACGTCGGCGGCGGCGTGGACGCCTCCGGCGAGCTGAACGTCGGCGCGGCAGCGGCGGCCATCGCGGACACCGGCTCCGGCGAACCCTCCGGCGAGGCTTCGTAAGCTGCAAAACCTAAAAAAATCACCTGCCTCCGGCAGGTGATTTTTTTGTGTCACGCTAAAATCGGCTGAAGCTGCCGCCCCTCGTACGCCGCCGCCACCGCCGGGACGAGAAGGGAATAATCCAAGCTCAGGGACGTGGGCTTCGCCGCCGGATCGTCCTGACCGAAGGGGACGAAATAGACGTATTTCCGCGTGAGCAGGCGTCCGATATTCTCCGCCGAGGCCCCCAGGCCGTCGTTCGTGGAGACGCCGAGGACCAGCGGCTTTCCGTTGCGGAGATGCCCCTTTGCCGCCATGGTGACGGCGGTGTCCGTGATGCCGTGAGCCAGCTTGCCGAGGGTGTTTCCCGTGCAGGGAGCGATGGTGAGAACATCCAGGGCGTTGCTCGGTCCCAGCGGCTCCGCGCCGCCCATGTCCGTCACGGCGGGGTGTCCGCAGAGCTCCTCCAACATCTCCCGCCAGACTTTTCCCTCCCCGAAGCGGCTGTCCCGCTGGGCGTTTTCGCTCAGGATGGGAAGCACATCGTACGCTGCGCACAGCTCCGGCAGCACCGCCATGAGCTTCCCGAAGGAACAGTAGGACCCCGTCAGCGCGAGTCCCAAGCGCAGTTTGTTCATATTATGTCAACCTCCAAAGCGCGATAGACCGCCTCCGCCAGAATGTCCGCTCCGGACCGGGGAGCATAAGTCCCGGGCAGCCCCGGGGCATGAAAAGCCGTCGTTTTATCCGTCCAGCCGCCGGGAACGCTGGCAAGCTCCAGACAGAAGGACGCCCCGTAGTCCCCCGTCAGCACCGGGGCGGGAACGGTGTTCACCACCACGTCGTATGCTCCGGGGATATTTTTTATGTCAACCACTCGGCACCCCATCGCCGCGGCCTCCGCGCGGCTCTCGGGGCGGCGGGCGGCGACGGTGACCTTTGCGCCGAGAGCCGCCAGCTTTGCCGCGAGACGGCGGCCGATGCGCCCATACCCCGCTACGAGGACAGAGAGCTCCGACAGCGCCCGGTCCGTCCGGCGCAGGATGAGTTCCAGCGCTCCCTCGGCGGTCAGCTCCGCGTTATCTTCGACGAAGATCGCGTCGTCGTAATATGGCACGCCCTCCCGCTGGGACGGCGGCGCGATGACATGCTCGGCGTCCGGCGCGAGGCGGTGTCCGTCCGCCTCCAGCCGCTGCTTCAGATACCGGAAGCGCGGATCGGTGCCGATCAGTGTAAACTCCATAGATTTCACCTCTTGCCATTCTATGGGCGATGGGGTAGAATTGACAAAGAACACGAGAGGAGAAACCCCATGAACGACATCTTTACCCCCGCCGACATCCTCCTGCCAAAGCCCGGCACGGACATGAGCCGCTGGGCCGTGGTGGCCTGCGACCAGTTCTCCGCCGAGCCGGAATACTGGCAGACCCTGTCCGACTACGTGGCGGACGCACCCTCCGCCCTGCGGCTGATGCTGCCGGAGGCATACCTCGGCGCGCCGGACCTGGAAGAACGGAAATCCGCCATGGAGCAGGCGATGCGCGACTATCTGGTGGGGGGTATTTTTCAGAATATCCCGAATTCCTATATATTTGTGGAGCGCACGCTCCCGAATGGCAAGACCCGGCGCGGTCTGGTGGGGAAACTGGACCTGGAAGCCTATGATTGGGTCCCCGGCTCCACCTCCCCCGTCCGATCCACGGAGGCCACGGTACCGGAGCGGCTTCCCACCCGGGTGGAGCTGCGGAAGCGGGCGGTGCTGGAGATGCCCCACATCGTCCTGTTCATCGACGACCCCGCGGACACGGTCCTCGGCGCGGCGGAACCGGGAGAGACGCTGTACGACTTTGACCTCTATGGCGAGGGCGGACACCTTCGCGGGCGTCGGCTCACAGGGAACGCTGCGGCCCGGGTGAAGGCGGCCATCGACGCTCTGCCGGGAGAGATAAAGTTTGCCATGGGGGACGGCAACCACAGCCTCGCGGCGGCAAAGAACCTCTGGGAGGAGCTGAAGGCCGCGGGCGCACCCATGGACCACCCCGCCCGGTACGCCCTGGCGGAGCTGGAAAACCTCCGGGACGACGCGGTAGACTTCTATCCCATCCACCGGGTCCTGTTCGGTACCGACGCCGGCGGATTCATCCGGGAACTGAGCGGCAAGGACACCGGCGAGCTGGTGGCGGAGGCGGATGCCTTCTGCAAGGCGTATATCGCGGAGCACGGCGGCACGGTGGACTATATCCACGGCGAGGCCGAGGCCCGGCGCATGGGCTCTCAGCCGGGATGTGCGGCGCTGCTTTTGCCGACGCTGCCGAAGGCGGAGCTATTCCCTCACATCCAGGCCGCCGGGAACTACCCGAAAAAGAGCTTCTCCGTGGGGCATTCGCTGGATAAACGCTGGTATCTGGAGTGCCGGAAAATCATAACCGAATAAGTAAATAAACAGCCCAAAAAGGGGTATCCCCACCGTGGACGCAACTTCCGGTTCGTTACTTTTTACGAAAAAGTTGCATGGGAACGGTGGGGATACCCCTTTTCGGGTGTTACAGGAACAATAATCAGTAGAAGGTCGCGACGGGGTCCTCCGGGGCCTCCCGGTGCTCGATGTTCGTCACCGTCAGCACGGGTCCGCGCTTGCCGTAGGCCTTGTGCCACTTGACCCGGACCTTCGCCGTCAGCTCCACCCACTCGCCTTTCGCGAGGGTCTTGGCCTGGGGCCAGGTGGCGGCAAGGCCGGTGAACTGGATGTCGTTGGCGCAGCAGGTCATGACCTGGCGGCCGAAGATGAAGGTGTCCTCCGGCAGCTTCGCGCTCTTCACCACCATGCCCAGGTAATGCAGGGTCTTGCCGTCGTACTTGCGGTAGTCCTCCGAGAGATCGGCGTAAAACAGGGCGTAGTCCCGGTCCGCGATGTCCACCACCGGGGCGTCGAGATCGAAGGGCAGCGGGTCCTGGATCTCGTCGTATTCCACCGTACCGTCGGGCTTCTCGTAGGCGATGTCTGTCCGGCGGGAAACGGCCCGGACGATCTTGTGAAACTCCATGCGGTCGATCTCCGGCGGGCAGCGGTTGAATACCACGAGCTCGCAGGAGCGCAGCTTGTCGTACACGAGCTGGCGCATGTTCGTGTTGTAGGAGAGGAACGTCCGCGCGTCGCAAAACATGTATTCCTGGGCGATGACCCAGTTTTCGGGCATCTGGTTATAGAGGGTGTTCAGCATCCACATGCCGTTGTACTCCACGATGACCCGGACACATTTGTGGGCGTCCAGCATGCGCTGGAGGTTCCGGGGGGTGAGGTCCTCCTCGTTTTCCACGACCTCGATCCAGACGTTCTGGCCCGCGAAGGCGGAGGGATCGTATTCCTCCACACCCTCCTCGCACAGGAGGATCAGAGTGCGTTCGCCGTTGTTGACCCGGGCATCCTCCATGGATTCCTGGATGAACTTGGTCTTTCCGGCCTCCAGAAAGCCCGTGAACAGATAGACGGGAATATCTCGCTGGCTCACAGTCCGAACAGCTCCTTTACCGCAGCTTCCTGCAGGTTCGCGCCGATGACGCACAGACGGCCGGCGATGTTCGCAGGACCCATGCGGACGTCCTTCTCGCCGGGGGTGTAGTCAAAGTGGACCCACGTGCCGTCCGGCGTGGGAACATAGCCCTTCGCCCGGACGACGAAGCCGAACTTCGCCTCGTCCTGCAGGGCGTCCAGCGCCTTGCCGATGTCCTCCGCGGTGAATTTCCTGGATGTCTCCGCGCCCCAGCCTTTAAATATGCCTATCGCGTCCTTCACAAAGGGGATGCTGAAC
>CAYNZM010000086.1:0-7304 GCA_964401725.1 uncultured Oscillospiraceae bacterium | reverse complement strand
GGGCATCGGGTGGGGGAACGGGTGTTCGTGGAGATCGGCGACGGCGGATACTGGGCCGAGATTCGTAAAATCGAAAAAGGCGTGGACGACGAATCCCTCGACATCGCCTCCTATTAACACAAAAACCAGCGAGCCGAAGCCCGCTGGTTTTGTGTTCTGTATCAGTTTACATAATATTACAGTCCCCGGTAGATATCCGGGCGGAGGACGGAGGGGTCCTCCCTGCGGATGATGTCGTCCAGCTCCGAAATGACCTGATCCCGGTCCTGCTTGAGGGTGCATTTGATGGGCAGGTAGTTGGAGGCGTGGTTCGAGGTGTAGTGCAAGCCCTCCAGCTCGATCTGCCGGACCAGCTCCCGGGTCTCCAGCAGGGTCTCGAAGGGGGTCTGCAGGGTCAGCTCGCCCCGCTGCACCTCGTCGTAGAGAGGCGTTCCCTCGATAGCCATGAGGGTCATGGAGGACAGATGCTTCGGACCCATGGCGTTGATCATCCGGGCGGTGAGCTGGGCGTTTCGCTCCAGCGCCTCCCGGCCGCCGCCTTCGAGGCCGGTGATGATGATGGCCCAGAGGTCAAAGCCCGCGGCGACGAGGCGCTGTCCCGCCTCCAGCATCCCATCCGCGCCGACGCCCTTGTGGACATGCTTCAAAAGCGCGTCGTCGCCGGTCTCCACGCCGAGGTAGGCGCGGTTGAGGCCCGCGTCGCGGATGGTTTTCAGCTCCTCCGGAGTCTTCCGCAGGGTGGAGAGGGGTCCGGCGTAGGTGGTCACCCGGCGCAGGCGGGGAAATGCCGCGTACAGCGCTTTCAGCACCGTGAGGAGGTACTCCATGGGCAGGTTGATGGCGTCGCCGTCGCAGAGAAATACGGTCTCGGTGTTTCTGTACCAGGTGCCCTTCGCCATCTCGATGTCCTCCAGCACTTCCTCCAGCGGGCGGACATGGTAGCGCTTCGACTTATACATCGAGCAGAAGGTGCAGGTGTTGTTGGAGCAGCCCACGGTGCATTGGAGCAGGTAGCTCTTCCACTCCCCGGGCGGGCGGTAGATGTCGCCTTCGTATCGCATGGTATGTTCCTCCTTCAAACGGGGTATGCTATAGGCCAAAGGGGTGATCGTGCATGACAACACAAATCACGGCGGTCTTTGACGACCGGGACGGCGCGGACCTGGCACTTATGCGCCTGCGCCGAAATGGGATCGAGTACTCCATCGCGGAGCTTCGCGCCCCGGACCGAAAGGCCCAGAGCGACATGCCGCTGCTGAACATGAGCGCGGGGTATGGGCTTCTCGCCACGGAGGGCATCGCGCCGGGGGAGATGTATAACGCGGTGCTGGGTTCCCGGGCGGTGAACCAGCGCTCCGCGGCAAAGGCCGGACAGGCAAGGCTGACCCTGAATGTGCGGACGGATCAGGTCCTCCACGCTCGGGAGATCCTCGCCACCGTCAAGGGCCGGGTGCTTTAACCCCGCCCTTTGACCAGGTCCCAGTATTTTTTCGCGGCCTGCTCGGTCTTGTTCTCGCCGAATTCGTAGTATTTCGCGTCCTTCAGTGTGTCCGGCAGGTACTGCTGGCGGACCCAGTGGCCGGGATAATCATGGGGATAGAGATACCCCTGCTCCCGCTCAAAGCCCGCGCCGTCGGCGTGGACATTCTGAAGCTCCCGGGGAATATCCCCAGCCTTACCCGCCTTAACGTCCCGCATGGCGGCGGCGATGCCCATATACCCGGAATTGGATTTCGGGCAGGTGGCAAGGAAGATGACGGCCTCTGCCAGAGGCAGCCGTGCCTCTGGCAGACCCAGCTGCAGCGCGGAATCCACGCAAGCCTTCACGATGGGCACGGCCAGGGGATACGCCAGTCCGATGTCCTCGCTGGCGGAACAGAGGATGCGCCGGCATGCGCCGAGAAGGTCCCCCGTCTCCAGGAACCGGGCGAGGTAATGCAGCGCCGCGTCCGGGTCGGAGCCCCGCATGGACTTCATGAGGGCGGAGAGGATGTCGTAGTGCTGGTCGCCGTCCCGGTCGTAATGCAGGGAGCTGCGCTGGGTGATGGCCTTGGCGTCCGCCATGGTGAAGCGCAGGACGCCGTCCGCCCCGGGCAGGGCGGTGGAGTACAGCAGCTCCAGGGTATTCAGGCTCTTGCGGACGTCGCCGCCGCAGGCCTGGGCGATATAGTCCAGCACGCCGTCCTCCGGCTCCGCCGCGACGCCGTCCCGCTCCTTGAGCAGGCGCAGGACCCGCTCCTGGACTTTTTTCACGTCCGCCGGAGCCAGGGACTTGAACTCGAACACCGTGCTCCGGCTGAGGATCGCGTTGAACACGCAGAAATACGGGTTCTCCGTGGTGGAGGCAATGAGGGTGATCTTGCCGTTTTCGATGAAATCCAGCAGCGACTGCTGCTGTTTTTTGTTGAAATACTGAATCTCGTCCAGATACAGCAGCACGCCCTCCGGGGCCAGGAAGGTGTCCAGCTCGTCGATGATAGCCTTGATGTCCGCGATGCCGGCGGTGGTGGCGTTCAGCCGCCGGAGAGGGCGATTCGACTGCCGGGCGATGATCCGGGCCACGGTGGTCTTGCCGGTGCCGGAGGGACCATAGAAGATCATGTTGGGGATGCGTCCGCTGTCCGCGATGCGGCGCAGCATGCCGTCCGCGCCCAAAATATGCTCCTGACCGACTACCTCGTCCAGCTCCTCCGGGCGCAGCTCATCCGCCAAAGGCCGATAGGCGCTGTTCGTTTTTCCGTCTTTGATAAAATCCATAGCACATTAATTATATAGCTCCCTCTTGGTTTTTTCAACCGAACGTGATAATATTTAAGCACCATCCATCGAAAAGAGAGACATATCATGCGAACAGCGGAACAGATCACGGCGATTTTGGACGGCCTGGAGAAAGAATACCCCCTGGCGGAATGCTCCCTGAACTACGACGAGGCGTGGCAGCTTCTTGTGGCGGTGCGTCTTGCGGCGCAATGTACGGACGAGCGGGTGAACCAGGTAGTCCCCGCCCTTTTCGAGCGTTACCCCAACGCCGCAGCTATGGCCCAGGCGGAGCCGGAGGACGTGGAGCCATACATCCGCTCCTGCGGCTTCTTCCACGGCAAGGCCAGGGACATCGTCGCCGCCGCCCGGATGCTGACAGCCGACTTCAGCGGCGTCGTGCCGGACAATATGGAGGACCTCTTGCTCCTGCCCGGAGTGGGCCGAAAGAGCGCGAACCTCATCCTGGGGGACGTATACAACATTCCCGGCAGCGTCGTGGTGGACACTCACTGCATCCGCCTGTCGAACCGCATGGGCCTCGTGGACGATATGAAAGACCCGCCGAAGATCGAGGTCATCCTTCGGGAGCTTCTGCCGCCGGAGCGGTCCAACGACTTCTGCCACCGCCTGGTGCTGCACGGGCGGGCAGTGTGCACGGCCCGGAAACCGGCCTGCGAGGGCTGCTGCGTCCGGCAGGCATGCCAGAGCTATGAACACGGAGAGTTTACATAATATGTTTTTGGATTTTGAAGGCATTGAGAATGTTCGGGACCTGGGCGGGCTGCGCCGGTTCGACGGACGGAGCGTAAAAGCCGGTCGTCTGTTGCGCACAGGACGGCTCGAAAAGGCCACGGACCGGGATATTTCCCGCCTGCGGGACATGGGTCTTTCGGCCATCGTGGATTTCCGGGACGGACATGAGGTGCAGCGCGAGCCGGACCGGGAGGTCCCCGGCGCGGCATATCATCATCTCCCCGCCCTGCCGGACCTGTCGAAGCATTTCAAGCCGGCGGACGATCCCACCTACACCGCCGCGGAGGTCCACGGGGATTTTCAGCGCATCTACCGCCTGCTGGCCCGCTCCACTGAGGCGGACGAGGCCTACGCCGGGTTTTTCCGGGTACTGCTGGCGTCGGAGGGCAAACCCGTCCTCTGGCACTGCACCCAGGGCAAGGACCGCACCGGCGTGGCGACGCTGCTGCTGCTGACGGCCCTGGGCTTCGACGAGGACGTGATCTTCGAGGACTATCTTCTCACGAACGAGTTCACCCAGGGGCTTCTGGACGCCGCTGTCGCCGCGGATGATCCCGTTTTTCCGGCGGACATGGCCCGGGAGGTGTTTGTCGTGTTCGAGGAAAACCTCCGGTCTTATGTAAACTATATAGAGATCGAGTACGGCTCCGTGCCGGCGTACATGGAGCTGGTGCTGGGCCTCGGCCCGGACGAGATCGAGACGCTGGAGGATTATTACCTCGACGAGGCGTGACCCCACCATAATCACTCTGGAAAGGCAGGCGTTCGTATGCCGCGCTACGCGAGAAATTTCATCACCCAGGTGGTCCTGCGGGCGGATTTCGTCCCGGAGAGCATGCCCATGTCCCAGCCGGAGGAGGGCGTTTTGACGACGCTGGAGGGCTATCCTGTCCGCAACAGCCTAAACCGTCAGAAAAATGAGGTCCATATCCGCAAGACGCCTCAGGGTCCCGTGAGGGACACCCGCACGTCGAACTATGTGGAGCACAGCTTCTGGACGGAGGACAAGTCCCGCCGGGTGGTCCTGTGCGGGGAGTATCTCTTCCTGGAGGAGAAGCGCTACGAGGGCTACGGACCTCTGCGGGAGCAGTTCATGGACACCCTGGACGCCCTGGCCTCCCAATGTCCGCGGATGGAGCTGCGGCGGCTGGGCATGCGGTTTATAAACGAGATCAAGCTCCCGGAGGCCAATGCCGGTCCGGGCCTCGGCGCGGATTTCTGGGAGAAGTATGTAAATCCCTGGCTCCTGGGCGGCCTGCGCTTTGCCGCCAACGACGGAGCCCTCGCCCGGCATATGTGCTCCACGGAGCTCAACTACGGCACCGACCGGGCCACCGTAAAATACGGCATCTTCAACGGCGAATACCCGAAACCCAACCGCCGGCGGGAGTTCATCCTGGACGTGGACGCCTATTGCCAGACCTCCCTGATGCCGGCGGAGGTCCCCGCGAAGCTGGACGACTACCACAAGGCCGCGGTCTCCGTCTTCGAGGCCGCCATCACCGACGCCCTGCGGGAACGCATGGGCATGCAGTAAGGAGGTCCATCCATGACCGAGCTTCCCGAGATCATCCTGCTCACGAACGACCGCGGCGAGCGCGTAGGCTTCGAACCCGTCGCCACCGTCCCGTACAACGACGGCACCTATCTCATCCTCCGTCCCGTCACTCCCATGGAGGGCGCGGAGGACGGCGACGCCTTCGTGTTCTCCGTCTCCCAGGTGGACGGGGACGGCGCGGAGGATTCCGGCTCCTACCTCGCCATGGTCACGGACGACGCCGTCATCGACGCTGTCTTCGACCTCTATGAAAAGGGCCTGTGATCCGACGGGCGAAACCGCTATGTAAATTATGTAAATCTATAGGTGGACTTATGAAGAAAATCCTCATCATCGGCGGAGGGGCCGCCGGGCTGTCTGCCGCCGCCACTGCCGCGGAGGCCGGCGCACAGGTGACCGTGCTGGAAAAACGGAAATATCTCTGCGGCAACGGCCGCTATGCCGAGGGGGTATTTGCCGCCGGCAGCCGCCTGCAGAAACGAACCAACATCGACGCCGACCCCGAAACGCTTTTCCGGGAGGCCATGGACTATTCCCACTGGCGGGCAAACGCCCGCCTCACCCGGGCGCTCATCGACCGCAGCGGCGAGACGGTGGACTGGCTGACGGATCGGGGCGTGCCCTTCTCCCGGCTGCTGCATCACATGCCCAACCAGACCCCCGAGGTCTTCCACATGGCCTACCCCGCCCCCACGGGCCTGCGGGTAATGACCGTGCTGGAGGCTCGCTGCCGGGAGCTGGAAGTGGAGCTGCGGACCGAAGCGGAGGTCACGGAGCTTCTTACGGAAAACGGCGCCGTCGGCGGCGCGGCAGCGATCCTGAACGGAGAGCGCCGGACGCTGTACGCGGACGCGGTACTGCTCTGCACCGGCGGCTTCGGCGGAAATCCGGAGCTCCTGCGCCGGATGATTCCCGGCTGCGATCCGAAGGCCTATGCCCGGCTGAAGGGCATCCCCCTGGACGGAGACGGCTTCCGCCTGGCCCAGTCGGTCGGCGCGGACGGACCCATGGACATCGCCATCGAGGGCTGCGCTCCGGTCTATTATGGCCGGGGCGAGATCACCGCTTTGATCCGCCGTCCGGACTGCCTGTGGGTCAACGCCCTGGGCGAGCGCTTCTGCGACGAGAGCATCGCCGCGGACTTCGTCTACGGACAGAACGCCGTAGCCCGTCAGCCGGGGCAGATGTGCTGGGCGATCCTGGACGCGGCCTCCATTCGCCGGGCCGGCAGCGGTCTGCCGGGGCTGATGGCGCCGCCGGAGGCCACGGACAACGGCATGGGACAGCTGAACCGCGCTCTTGAACTGGGTCTGCAGAAGGGCGACATCTTCCGGGCCGATTCCCTGGAAGCGCTGGGGGAGGCCGCCGGGATCGAGGTATCCACCCTCCTGGCTGAGGTGGACGCCTACAACGCGGACAGCGCCGCCGGCGCGGACCGGCTCTTTGGAAAGGACCGGCGGAACATGATCCCCGTGGCGGAGGCCCCCTTCTATGCCGTCCGTGCAGGCATAGACATCATCACCACCCACGGGGGCATCGCCGTTAATCACCGCCTGCAGGTCGTCGATCCCACGGGACATCCCATTCCCGGCCTCTACGCCGCAGGCATCGACATCTCCGGCGTGGACTCCGGAGACTACAGCGTGAACCTCTCCGGTCACGCCTTCGGCTTCTCCCTCACGGGGGGACGGCTGGCAGCGGAGGAGATGCTGAAATAAGCCCGAAAATATTCATTCTTTTTGAAAATATTCGCTCGTTAACAAAATATTTATAGCTTTATTCATGTTTTTGTGAATAAAGCTATTGATATTCATCGGCCGATGGCGTACAATGCCAATCGCTGTAAACAAATTTCTTTGCCATATACGGAGGAACACGCCATGTCTGACATCAAGAAAGTCGTCCTCGCCTACTCCGGCGGTCTCGACACGTCCATCATCATCCCCTGGCTGAAGGAGAACTACGACAACTGCGAGATCATCGCCGTGGCCGGAAACGTGGGTCAGGCGGACGAGCTTGACGGCCTCGAGGAAAAGGCCCTCAAGACCGGCGCGTCGAAGCTCATCGTCGCGGACCTCGTGGACGAGATGGTGGACGACATCATCATCCCCGCCCTCAAGATGGACGCAAAGTACGAGACTTATCTTCTCGGCACGGCGTTTGCCCGTCCCGTCATCGGCAAGAAGCTGGCGGAGATCGCCCTCGCGGAGGGCGCGGACGCCATCGTCCACGG
>CAYNZM010000085.1:0-7372 GCA_964401725.1 uncultured Oscillospiraceae bacterium | reverse complement strand
TCCGCGAGAGACGTGGGCGAGGAGAACATGCGGTTTTTCACCGTGATGCCGCCGACCTTCAGCGGCGCGAGAAGATGTTCATACATAGATGGTCGCTCCTTTTCGATCGCATCCTCCCGGACTCTGCCAGGCTGTAAAAATTATAAAACACCCATCCTTTGTTGTAAAACAACAAAATTGCGAAATCACCACACAAATTTGTATTGCCTTAAACCAAAAAATCCGGTATGATAGCATGGAAAGAGGGGTGACCTCATGAACGATATGGAGATCGCGTGCTTTCTGTCCGTGGCACGGACGGGGAGCTTCACCATCAGCGCGCGGGAGCTTTCCAGCACGCAGCAGGCCGTAAGCCGGAACATCCAGGCGTTGGAGGCGGAGCTGGGCTTTCCCCTGCTCAACCGCGGCGGCAGCGCCATTTCCCTCACCTGGGCGGGACAGCGCTTCATGCAGTGGCGCACGGAGCATGACGCCCAGCTCTCCGCGCTGGAGCGGCAGAGTCGGCGCATGTCCGCCCAGAGTGCGGATGAGCTCTACGTCGCCTGGAACGACTGGACGGGCTGTCCCCCAGAGCTGGAAGAAGACATCCTCAGCTTCCGGCACACCTACCCCAACGTCCGGCTCCACACCCGGCAGGGCTCCACGGAGGAGCTGGCAGAGATGCTCACGGACGGAAACGCGGACCTTGCCGTCCTGCCGGAATACAGCACCCACGACATGCGGGGCGTCATCGTGTCTCCGCCCTTCATGGCGCTGCCGCTGTACGTGATCTCCCGGGATCTGACGGAGCTTCCCTCCCTGGAGGAGCTATCCGCCATGCGGCAGCTTGCCGCCCCCATGGGGGAATCCAGCGAGGAGGCCACCCGCCGGCGGATCCGCATGTTCTGCGCGGAGATCGGCCTTACGCCGAAAAACCTGGAGCTGGTGCCGAACGTTCGGTCCTCCTTCACCCAGCTTCTGTGCGGCAACTGCTTTACCATGGCCCCGGCGGCGGGTATCCTGGCGCGGCTGCACCGCCTGCCCCTGCCGGGACGGGAACTGCGGCTGGTGTTCGTGACGCCCCAGGGCCGGGTCAGCCCCTGGGTATCTCTCTTTGAGAGCTATGTCCGGCAAAGGAGGAAAGAGGCATGAACTCGAACCAGATCGACTGCTTTCTGGAAGCGGCGGAGCGGCTGAGCTTTTCCGCGGCGGCGGCGGCATTATACCTCTCCCCCCAGGCCGTGTCCAAGCAGGTCATCGCCCTGGAAACCGAGCTGGATACCCGCCTGTTCGACCGGAACGGCCCCCGGCTGTCTCTGACAGACTCCGGCGCCATGTACCGGCGGCTGTTCGAGGGGCAGGCAAGGCAATACGCCTTTCTGCAGGAGGACATCCGCCTCCACCAGATCAGCCTGACCATGAGCCTGCGCATCGGCGTGTCCGAGTGGCTGGACCCCTTCGGTCCCTTCGGAGACGGCCTCACCGCTTTTTTTGAGACGAAGAAAAACACAAATTTCTCCCTGCACTGCTATTCCAACAACGATCTTCTCGAGCGGCTCCTGTCCGGGAAGATGGACTGCGCCTTTTTCTCCGGAGCACAGCAGCCGGACCGCCGGGACCTGGAATGCCGCGCCGTGGCAACGGAGGACATCCTCCTGTTCGCGCCGGCGGACCTGGGGAACGGTCCCATGCGGGAGGACTGCTGGGGGCTTCCCCTGCTGATGACCCTGGCATGGAACTGGATCCGCACGGAATACCGGCTGCTGGGCTTCCGGGAGCGTCTCGTGGCGAACCTCCACCCGCCGGAGCTTGTGAGCATGCCGAACTACCAGTCCCTGCTGACCGAAATGGTCCACACCCGGAGCGTGACCCTGGCCGGGGGACGGTTCACTCCCTTCACCCAGATGCGCTCTCTGACCGGGCATCCCGTGGGCATCACGGACGACGTAGTCTGCCTCTGGCGGCGGGACAACGAAAACCCGCTCCTGCCGGAGCTGACGGATCACCTGCGGGAGTACTACAAAACACATTAAAAACCATGAAACATGGGCTGCCTCGCTGAAGACAGCCCATGGATTTCGCTTATTTCACGAGGATGACGACGCCCTCATAGGTCCCCGGGGCGAGATTTGTGACCTGGGTGCCGGTGGTGTAGTCATAGAACTCATCCGCGCCGGACATATCGCAGCCGACGTAGATTTCCAGCGTGTGTCCCGCCGGAGCCTCGATCACCGCTCCATTTGCCAGGGTGAGGCTGTAGAGGCTGGAATTGCCGGTGACGGTCCAGGCGGAGGTTTCGTCCAGGCTCATGCGCACGCCCCAGATGGTCTCATAGGCGGCATCCGGGCACAGGGTGGCGTACACCACGTCCTTCGTGTGGCCCAGCTCGTCGTCGCAGCCGGTCCACTGGGCGTCGATGAGGTCGGAAACGCTGCGGTTCCAGGCGGCGCAGGTGCCGGAGACCACCGCGCCGGTGAGGGTGGCGTTTTCGAGGCCCAGGACCATCTTCCGCTGGTAGTCCTCGTGGAGCACGTCCCCCGCGAGGTCCATGTCCTTCACGAGAATGTCGTGGCCGTGGTACTCCGTGCCGTCGGGGACCTTGATGTTCGAGGCCATGTTGTCGTACCCGATGACGGAGTGGATGGCGGTGCCGGTGGAGGAATAGACGAGGCAGTCCTCCAGGGTCATGTCCACGTTCTCGCTGCGAATGGCGAAAGCGGAGCCGTGGATGTAGCTCAGGAAATAATGGGCCGCGCCGTAGGCCATATCGTTTTTGTAGTCGTAGATGTCCATGGTGTCCACGAGAGGCGTACCGGTCCGCAGGTCCACGACCCCCATAGTGTCGAAGACGGTGTGCTTCGCGTCCAGGATGCCCACGATCTCCGCGCCGGACATATCCGCCTGCATGGTAACGGCGTTTTCCCGCCCGCCGATGTAGCTCCAGCCGTTCTGCAGGATGGACCCCCGCAGACCGCCGTCACCCAGCTTGGCGAGGGCCTCCGCCGGAGCGTCGGACAGAGCGCCGGTGTAGGTGCGTCCCGCGGCGCAGAGGATCGTGCCGTACTGAGCCGAGGCGGCGTAGGAGCCGTAGAAATACGTGCTGTTGGGGTCCGTGAAGCCCAGGGCGTACATGCTGTAGCCGCCGACGGTGTTCAGGGAGTAGTCGTTCACGATGTAAACGTTCGCGCCGTAGCAGCCGTCGAGAGAGTACACGCCCCAGTCGCTGGAGATGAGGTCGCTGTTGTAGATATAGGTGTTCCCGGAGGACTCGATGAGGAGCGGCCGGGAGCTGGCGTACATGCAGATGACGCCGGGAGCGGAGGAATCCGCACCCATGGAGCCGAGAGCCACAATGGCGGAGTCCCGGATGACCGTCTCCTGGACGGCGGCGGTAGTGTGAATGGCGGAACGGCCGTAGCCCTCGGTGTAGATAAGGGTGTTATCCACGGTGAGGTACGGCACATCGGCATAGACGCCGGCGCCTTCCGCGCCCTCCTGGGCGTCCTTATAGTCCCGGGTCTGACCGGGGATCAGCGCGTTTTCCGCGTCCCGGTCCTCCGCCTTCAGCGCGATGACGGTGTTGAAATCGCCGTACCGGTCGTCCTGGTATACATCCTGCCCGCCGCCGATGGCAAAGGAGGCGTCCTCCGCCCCGGAGAGGACGAGGCCGTAATGTCCGAAGACGGAGGAGCCGTCCCAGTCGCCGATCTCGCTGTACTTGGCGTACACGCCGGAGATACCCTCCGGGCCGATCACGCCGTTGTAGAGGATGGCGGCCTCGTCCGACGCCGCCACGCCGTCCACCACGGAGATGGCGGCGGTATTTTTCATGTCCTCGGTGTTCTGCGCCATAGCGCTGGGAGGCGCGGGAGGGGCCTCCCCGGGCATGGAGGAGCCGGCCTCGCCGGAGGCAAGGGTCGTTACGCTGAGGGAGAGCAGCATCGCGAGGGTCATCGCGAGCGCCAGAAGCCTGCGGGTCCTTTTCATGATCGCTGTTCCTTTCCGTTTGTTAATTTACAGATATAGTATAAAGGTGCCGACTTCGTTTGTAAAGAAACGAAATCGGCACAGAGGTACATTTTATAGTATGTTACGAACACTCCTTCCCCGCGTGACGCAGGGCGGCAAGCTGCAGGAAGATGAACACCACCGTCACGGCGATGCTGGCCATGGGCTGATAGTAGAACGCCGCCGTCAGCAGGCAGAAAGCCGCAAACCCCGCCGCGATGAGGGCATAGGTCTTTTTTGAGGCGACGTGCTTTTTCGCAAATCGCTGGGTCAGAAGAAGCGTTATGAAGTACACGAGCATGGACCCCACCAAAAAAACGGTCTTCGGCAGAGGCGAGATCGCGGCGTTGTGCATGAACTCCAGGGCGGCGGTGATGTTGTTCAGCGCCAGGACCATCCCGATGTGCAGGAGCATGTATCCGTGACCGGCAGTGGTCCGCTCGGTGTCCAGGAGATGCTCGTAAAACTGACCGTAGCCCGAAAAAAGACCCACCACGATGAGAAACGCCATCAGCGCGTAGTACAGTGCCTCCGGGCCGAAGCCGTTTTCAAAGTAGGTCGTGATGCCGAGGAGCATCTCCCCGAAGGTGAAGACGATATACAGCATCACCCGCTCGGCAAGGTGGGGAAAATCCACGGGCAGCAGAGCATCCGTCCGGCGGGTGAAGATGCTGGAGGAAAAGCCCAGCACCAGCGCCAGCGGCGCCAGGGCAACGCCCGTGAAGCGGTAGATCGGCATCGTCAGCAGGACGAGCACCGCCTCCGCCGCGAGGAATATCCCCTGCTGTCTGGCACGGGACTTCTCCCAGACCGCCGCACCGCGCCGCCCCATAGCCATAAAAAACTGCAGCGCGAGATTGAGCAGGATCAGCGCCCAGGCGGTGTTGTATTGGTAGTACGACGTTCCCCAGTTCGCCCGGATGCCGTCGGCCAGGATATACAGCAGGAACATGTTCACGAAAAGACCGATATACTCCCGGACGCTGCCGTCGCCGTAGCGATTGATATACAGCGTGCTGACGTACCATATCTCCAGGATGACCAGCGTGGAGGCGATATACGTGGCGTACTGCCCCAGGCTCAGGAAGCCCTCCTCGATCTCCAGCAGGTCCGCGTTGCGGCTGACGAGATATACGAACATGAGGTCGTAGATCAGCTCGATATAGCGTACCTTTTTTTCGCTTTTGTCTTCAAAAAGCTCCGGCATTTGCATCTCTCCCTTCCTCTCGCGGCATTATACCACAGGTTCCTCCGCCGTGGAAGACCCCCGCAGGCGATAGACCCGGACCTCGTAAGGCCGCATGGCCTCCGTGACGCCGGGGTAATTCCCGAACACCAGCTCCGCGTTTCGGAGGTCGTAGGGCGGGCGGAAGGCTGCCTGCAGCTCCGTGAAGGAGCAGACCACGAGGAGCTTTTCGCCCTCGTACGCCCGCTCGTAGATATAGAACCAGCGGCTGCGGGGATAAAACTCCCGGTAGGTCCCGTGCCGCACGACAGGCTCCCGGCGGAAGCGCAGCAGCCTGCGATAGAAGTTCATAAGGGAGTCCGGGTCCTTCTCCTGGTCCGCGGCGTTGATCCCCGGGTAGTTGGGGTTCACCCGGAGCCAAGGCTCCACCCCCGGCGGACAGAAGCCGGCGTTCTCCTCGTCCGACCACTGCACCGGCGTGCGGGAGCTGACCCGGGTGGCGGCCTTCGTCCAGCGCAGGGCCCGTTTCCGGCCCACCATCCGGGCAAGGCGGTGGTAGTTCTGCTGGGTGGATACGTCTGGATAGTCTTCGATGGTGGGCAGGTCCAGGTCCGTCATGCCGATCTCTTGGCCCTGGTACACGAAGGCCGTCCCCTGCTGGAGAAGATACATCGCCGCCAGCATCTTGCCGGATTCCACGCGGTATTTCTCGCTGCCATACCGGGAGATGACCCGGGGATGATCGTGGTTTTCGAGATACAGGGCGTTCCAGCCCCGTCCGTACAGTCCCGTCTGCCAGCGGCTCAGGGGTTTTTTGAGCTTCCGCAGGGAAAAGGGTCGGCGCAGGTAGTCCACCATGAAGCAGTCCGCGGCCATGTGCTCGAAGTGGATGAACATATCGAGGACCCGGCCCTCCCCGCCGATGAACCGCAGGGCTTTTTCCGGGGTCATCCGCGGCGCTTCCCCGATGGTGACACAGTCGTAGGCATTCGTCACCCGCCGGAACTGGGCGAGATACTCGTGGAGGCGCGGACCGTTGGAGTAGTGCCGCAGGCCCTTCACGGCGGGCATGAGCCGGTCGTTGGGAAGCCCCTCCGCCTTAGAGATGAACGTAATGACGTCCTCCCGGAAGCCGTCCACGCCGAGGTCCAGCCAAAATCGGCAGATGTCCTCCACCTCCCGGCGGACGGCGGGATTATCCATGTTCAGGTCGGGCTGTTTCTTGGCAAAAAGATGCAGGTAGTACTCCCCCCGGACCTCGTCGAACTCCCAGGCCTTTCCCTCGAAGATGCTGTCCCAGTCGTTGGGCCGTCTCCCCCGCTTCCGGGCGGGACGCCAGATGTAATAGTCCGTATAGGGCTCGATGCGTCGGCGGGAGGCCCGGAACCAGGGATGCTCGTCGGAGGTGTGGTTCACCACGAGGTCCATGAGGACCTTCATGCCCCGGGCATGGGCCTCCCGGAGCAGGAGCTTGAAGTCCTCCAGGGTGCCGAAGTCCGGGTGGATGTTTCGGTAGTCCGCCACGTCGTAGCCATAGTCCGCGTTGGGCGAGGGGTACAGCGGCGAGAACCAGATGCCGTCGCAGCCCAGGTCATGGATGTAGTCGAGCTTTGCGATGACCCCCTGCAGGTCCCCGATTCCGTCGCCGTTGCCGTCGAGAAAGCTCCGGGGCCAGATCTGATAAAACGTCATGTCCTTGTACCACTCCGCCATGTGCGATGCCTCCGTTTCCGCGGGGTTTCGGTCCCTTTCGACCGGATTCTCATTTTACCGCCGGACAGGCGCGGATGTCAAACCCGGACGAAAAAATCCCCGGGGAACAGAGCATTCTGTCCTCCGGGGAAGATTCTGCCGGGGCACCCATGCCGCCGGGTTCGCCGGAGGCAAACGCCGCGGAGCCGAGGCTCATGGTCAGAATCGCAGCCAGCGCACCGGCTGCCCATTTCTTTCCGTGGAACTGTTTCAACCTTGAGCGCTTACGAAAAAACTGAAAGACCTCAACATTTGACGCTATCCGGCAGGCCGGCGTCTATGACAGTGCGTCCAAAATGCGGAAATTTTCCACATTCTGGGCGTTTTTTGTGTGCTATTGTGCCCAACAAGCCCAAAAACGAGCGCGATGCAAAAAATCCATTTGGCAACGCTCCCTTTGTGTTTACAAGGACTATGTTATGAGTGAAAGATATACTCCCAGCCATG
>CAYNZM010000084.1:0-7381 GCA_964401725.1 uncultured Oscillospiraceae bacterium | reverse complement strand
CGCGCTGCGCCTTTTTGCGTTCTTTCGCAGAGCGTTACACAATAAACAATTGCCGCCCATCCGGGCGGCGGTAAGGAGGAAACCTTTATGAAACACATTCGGAAAAGGACATGGAGCATCCTGCTGGCGCTGGTGATGCTGTTCTCGCTGCTGCCGGCGATGAGTTTGACGGCGTATGCGGAGGTGGATAACAACCACGGAAAAGCTAAAATAATAGAGGTGAAGCCGGCTGGAACTGGCGATAACGCATATTCACTTCTGGCATTTGTTAATTTTCCGTATACCGTCACAGGTAAGGATATTTTGAATCACTATGGATATGAATGGGACGCAGATTCAATAGTAATTCCAAGCGGAAATGTTGTAACGATTTCCGAAACCAACATTACGTTTATCCATACCGGAATAGGAAGTATTACCATTAAAGCGGCTGGCCATGACGATTTAAGTTTTGATTTTAGAATTACTGGAACAGCCCGGTGGAAGTTGACAATGGACTTTGCTGAAGAACAGAGAGTAAACGACCTGACATATAATAGCACATCGGCACAAACGATGACGTTTGCCCGTGCAACTGTTCCTGACGATCGCTATACCGATTATTTTAATTATTTCATCGACAGTCAGAAGAACAGCGAGGGCACGGCTGTATCTTACTTCAGTAACAATCCGTATAAGTGGAATAGAGGTACGGATCCAACCCTGACCATCGCCGCAAATACTCCTGCCGGTACCTATACATTGGTAGTGAGAGCGTTGGCCTTAGGCAACGATCAATATTGGCCTTCGGAGTATAACAACCTCTATGGGCGATATGAGGCTCAAGAAAACGTTTGGGTCGATAGCAAGAAGTACTCTTATAACGAGAGTAAGTATTCCACCATCACTGTGACTGTGAACAGGGCTGAACCCGTCGCACCGACTGATGTAACCGGCGCATTGGGGCAGACACTGGCTGATGTGGAGCTGCCTGAAGGCTGGACATGGGTAGACAGCTCACAGTCCGTTGGAGAAATCGTTTCCCCGGCGGCGACCTTCAAGGCCAACTTTGCCGGAGATAATAACTATCTCCCCGGTTCCGACATTGATGTACCTGTTACTGTTGACAATGCCCCGCAGACTATCACAGCAGAAGACGTTGCTGCCACCTACGGCGATACGGACAAGAGCGTCACCGCCAGCGTGACTACACCGGCCACAGGCGGTGGCGCAATCAGCTACACGGTGAAGGACGGCAGTGGGGACTACATTGACGTTGCTTCCGACGGCAAGCTGACAATCAAGAAGGTCCCTCCGACGGACGGCAAGGCCTATGTTATCGTAAAGGCAGCGGCAACCGATGACTACGCGGAAACGACTAAGGAAGTTACTGTTTCGATCAGCAAAGCGGAAGCCACTGTCACAGCTAAAGATCAGAGCATCATGGTTGGCGGCACGGTTCCGACACTCTCCGGCCCGGATTTCTACACTGTCACCGGACTAGTGGGTGAGGATACGCTGACGACCAACCCGACGCTGGCCTATCAGAAGGACGGCAACGCAGTCACCCCGGATAAAACTACGGCTGGAACCTATGACATCGTTGCTTCCGGTGCAAGCGCAGGGGACAACTACACCATCAAATATACAAAGGGCACGCTGACGATCAGCGAGAAACAACCAGCAACCGTAACAAAAGCGCCTGAAGCGAAGACTTTGACCTACACCGGCTCCGCACAGGAGCTTGTGACCGCTGGTAAAGCCATCGGCGGCGAAATGCAGTATGCCCTTGGCACCGAAACCGCCGCAACACAACCTTATACCACATCCATCCCTACAGAAACCAACGCGGGAACCTACTACGTTTGGTATAAGGTCGCGGGCGACGGCAATCACGCGGACTTTGAGGGCGAAGCGATCCCCGTAACGATCAAGGCTGTGTACACGGTGAAGTTCGACACGAACGGCGGCAACGAGATCGAGGATCAGACCGTCGTGGACGGCGAAAAGGCCGCAAAGCCCGACGATCCCGAAAAGACCGGCAACGAGTTCTCCGGCTGGTATAAGGACGAGACCTTCTCCGATCCCTTTGACTTCAACAAACCCATCACGGCGGACGTGACGGTCTACGCCAAGTGGACGCCCGACGATTACAACATCACCGGCGTGACCGGTGTAGCGGGTGCCTCTGAGCATGTTTGGACAAAGGGCAGCAGCGACGATGTGGTCATCACCGTGAAGGTCTCCGAGCCGGATCAATCCTTCGACCACTTCGTGGGCGTGGAGATCGACGGCGTTGCCCTTGAGCGCGACAAAGACTACACCGTTAAAGAGGGCAGCACCATCGTGACCCTCAAGGCCGCCACCGTGCAGAAGCTCGGCGTCGGCAAGCACAACGTGGACATCCTCTTTGACAACGGCATCGTCTCCGCGGAGCTTACCGTGAAGGCCGCGGAGAAGGCGGCGGACAAGGCGGCGGACAACACCCCGAAGAAAGCCCCGAACACCGGCGACGACAGCGCCATCGCCCTCTGGATGGTGGTCCTGCTGGCCGGCACCGCCGGCGCGGTCCTGACCCTTCGCAGGAAAAAAGAAACGAAATAACAGCGAAAACGCTCCGGCGTCCGAGCAATCGGATGCCGGAGTGATTTTGTAACCAAAATGTAATTGGACATTCACGGCTCGGTCCTGTATCATTAGCGATTAGAAAATAACCTCCGAGCCCCCGGCGGGAGATCGGACCATAGCGTGCAGAGCCTCTGTGCCCTTGTCCCTCCCTGCCGTCCCGGGCAGGGCTTTTTTTCGGCCCGATCCACTCATCCACCCAAAAAAATTACATACAGAAGGAGACAGAAAGCATGAATCTTACCTACGGCATCAAAGACAAGCCCGGCTTCGGACAGACCGTCCTGTTTGCCCTGCAGCAGCTCCTCGCCATCATGGCGGCGACCATCGCGGTCCCGGCCATCATCGGCAACGGCATGTCCCAGACCGCGGCTCTCTTCGGCGCGGGCGTCGGCACCATTGTGTATCTGCTGCTCACCAAGTTCCGCAGCCCGGTGTTCCTGGGCAGTTCCTTCGCCTTCCTCGGCTCCATGGCGACGGCCTTCGCCGGCGCGGTGTCCATGGAAGCGGGTTACGTCGGCCTGATCGTCGGCGCGCTGTTCGCCGGTCTTGTGTACGTCGTCCTCGCCATCGTGGTGAAGGCCTGCGGCGTCGGCTGGATCGATAAGCTCATGCCCGCGGTGGTCATCGGACCCACCGTCGCCATCATCGGACTGTCCCTGGCGGGCAACGCCGTGGGCGATCTCATGGGAACCTCCGGCGCGGTGGCAAACGGCGCATCCACCTACGTCTGCATGATCTGCGGCCTCGTGACCCTCGCCGTCACCATGCTCTGCTCCGTCTTCGGCAAGCGGATGTTCAAGCTCATCCCCTTCATCATCGGCATCCTCGCGGGCTACATCGTGGCCTCCATCTTCACCGTCATCGGCAATGCCACCGGCAACCCCGCCCTGCAGATCGTGAACTTCGGCCTCTTCGCCAGCATGACCTGGGTCCCGGACTTCACCTTCCTCACCGCCGCGAAGGGCATCAACCAGCTCGACGGCGGCTATATCGCCACCATCGCCGTGGCCTACATCCCCGTGGCTTTCGTGGTCTTCGCGGAGCACATCGCGGACCATAAGAACCTGTCCTCCATCATCGGCGTGGATCTGCTGGAGGATCCCGGCCTGCACCGCACCCTCCTGGGCGACGGCATCGGCTCCTTCATCGGCGCGATCTTCGGCGGCTGCCCCAACACCACCTACGGCGAGTCCATCGGCTGCGTCGCCATCTCCGGCAACGCCTCCGTCATCACGATCCTTTACACCGCCATCCTCGCCATGCTGATCTCCTTCTTCGGACCCTTTGCCACCTTCCTGGCTACCATCCCAAGCTGCGTCATGGGCGGCGTCTGCATCGCCCTGTACGGCTTCATTGCCGTGTCCGGCCTCAAGATGATCCAGAACGTGGACCTGGGCAAGAACCGCAACCTGTTCGTGGTCTCCGTCATCCTCATCGCCGGCGTCGGCGGTATGAGCGTCTCCTTCGGCTCCGTCACCATCACGGAGGTCGCCTGCGCCCTGATCCTGGGCATCCTGACGAACGTCATGCTCGCCAAGGAAGACCCCGACAAGAACGAGCCGCAGCAGATCATCAAGTAACAGGAGTTTCCCCATGCTGGAATTCAAATTCGACACACAGCTCCTCATCGACGGCCACGACCTGGACGAAGACGCCATCTTCGACTGGATCGCGGAGAACATCCCCGGGGACAGCCTGCTGGCTGTGGGCGACGAGGACCTCATCAAGATCCACTACCACACCAACTTCCCCTGGCGCGTGCTGGAGTACGCCGCGAGCCTCGGCGACATCTACGACGTCGTCGTGGAGAATATGCAGCGGCAGGAAGACGGACTCCAGGGATGAAACTGCGCATCGCAGGCTCCGGGCCTCTGGCGGACCAGGCAGAGCGCCTCGCGGACACTCTGGGCTATGAAACCGCCCCGGACGGAGAGATCACCCTGCCCGCCACGGAGGACGACGGCGTCCTGGCTGCCATGACCGGAAGGGTCCTGCACGACCCCGCGGCCTGGGCCATTGCCTCCAGCCGCCTGCGGACCGACGCCCTCCTGCGGGAGCGCGGCATCCCCGCCCCGGAGTACTTCCCCGGCGGATCGGAGCCCTATATTGTGAAGCCCGACCGGGGCAGCTTCGGCCTCGGCATCTGGGTCACGGACGACTACTGCGAGGTAGGCGGCGCGGTGAACGCCGGGTTCGTCACCCAGGAGGAGCTGACCGGCGGCGTGTGGTCCGTGGCGGTCACCGGAAGACCCGGGGCGTATACCGCCCATCCCGCCGCGAAGCTCACCTATGACGACCGCCGCCAGCGTGTCGCAGCGGAGCTTGCCGCCCCGCCGGAGGCGGAGGTCCTGGCAAAGACTGCCGCCGCCTGCGCGGATGCGCTGTCCATGCGGGGCATCCTGGAGGTGGAGGCCATGTGCGACCACGGGGTCTGGAAGGTGGTCGACCTAAACGCCCGGCTGCCCATGCTGACCTCCGACGCCCTGGCGGATGCCGGAGTGGACCTGATCGGTGAAATGCTCCGCGCTTTCGCGTAATAACCGCATACCAGGACCGCCCGGAGACACATCCGGGCGGTCTTTTGGCATCCGTTCCCGCGGCTGTGAGGCTACAATCAAGCGTTGTTGCACTTCGGGTCCGAGCTATGCTACAATCTTAACATCAAAAAAGAGAGAGGTATGCGTATGAACTGGCAGCTCATCATCATCCTCGTGTATTTTGCCGCCACCATGGCCATCGGCATCCTGGCCTCCCGCAAGACGAAATCCTCCGATTCCTTCGTCGGTGCGGGGATGGGCGTGTTCGCCATCGTGTGCGTGGCCTGCGGTCAGTGGCTGGGCGGCACCGCCACCACCGGCTGCTCGGAATATGGCTTCACCTCCGGCATCTCCGGCTGGTGGTACACCATCGCAAACGGCGTCGGCATGCTCATGATGGGCCTGTTTTTTGCGGAGAAATACCGCAAATACGGAGAGGTCACCATCCCCGGCATCATCGAAAAGGTGGTGGGACCCAAATCCCGCACGGTGTGCAGCTTCCTGCTCATTTTCGTCATGATCGCCGTGGGCCTGAGCCAGATGATCGCCGCGGGAAAGCTGGGACAGAGCCTGCTGGGCATGGACTTCACCCTCTCCTGCTGCCTCTTCGCCGTCATTTTCATCATTTACACCATGTCCGGCGGCATGGACTCCGTGGAGGCCACCAATAAGCTCCACATCGGGTTCATGTACTTCGGCATGATCCTCGCCGTGATCCTGGCCCTGCGGGAGATGGGCGGCTGGGACCGCTTCAAGGCTACTCTGGACGCGGTGGACGCCGCGGAGGGTACCCATCACTTCTCCATGTTCGGCGTGGGCGCGTCGAAGGTGACGAGCTGGATCGTGGCCTCCGTCCTCTCCGCCGGAGCGGCCCAGGCGAGCATCCAGCCGGTCCTGGCGGCGAAGGACCCGAAGGTGGCGAAAAAAGCCTGCCTTCTCTCGGTGCTCGTGGTGGCGCCCTTCGGCCTGTTCACCTGTATGCTGGGCATGTCCGCCAGAGCCATGAGCGAGATGGGCGTTTTGGAAACCATCACGGACGCAAAGCTCGCCTACACCACCCTCATCATGCACTTCCCGCCCGTCGTCGGCGGCATTATCCTGGCGTCCATTCTCGCGGCGGTGCTGTCCACCGTCTCCCCCATCATCCTCGCCGCGGCGACGATGTTCACAAAGGACATCTACCAGCGGCGCATCAAGCCCGACGCCACGGACGCGGAGATCACGAAAAACGCCCGCATCGGCACCGCGGTCTCCGGCGTGCTGTGCTGCCTGCTGGCCATTGCTCTCGTGAAATCCTCGGCGGTGCTGGACCTCGTCTACGCGGCGTACACGCTCCGGGGCGTGCTGTTTATCGTGATCCTCTTCGGCATGTACTGGAAGCGCACCTCCGAGCGGGGGGTCTGTACGGCGGTCCTCGTGACCTTCGTGTGCTGCATCGGCTGGGTGGCGGCGAAGATCATCACCGGCCGGTATCCCCTGTATATCGGCAGCTTTGCCATCTCCGAGACCTACCTCGGGGTGGTCCTGGCCTGCGTGACCATTTGGCTGTTCAGCCGAATCTGGCCCCAGACAGAGATCGAAAAACAGGCGCGGGCATCCCGCTGAAGGAGGCTTATGGGCGACAAGTATATCCGCTTCCATGACCGGCTCCGGGGCTGGCTGCATCTCGTGGCGGCCTACGGCGCGGCCCTGGCGAAATGGCTGCTCTTTGCGGTCCTGACCGGCGGCATCATCGGCGGGATCGGCGCGGCCTTCCACATGGCCATCGACCGAGCCACGGATTTCCGCATGGACGCGGGCTGGCCGCTGTACCTGCTGCCCATCGCCGGCGTTATCATCGTGTGGCTCTACCGCGTCACCGGCATGGAGGACGACAAGGGCACGGAGTACATCATCTCCTCTGTGCGGGACGGCAAGCGTCTGCGGCTGCGGACGGCGGGACTCATTTTCGTGAGTACGACCATCACCCATTTCGTCGGCGGCAGCGCCGGACGGGAGGGAGCGGCCCTGCAGCTCGGCGGGTCCATCTCCAGCTCCATCGGGCGGCTGCTGCGCCTGGACGACAAGGACGGCCGGGTCATTACCATGTGCGGCATGGCGGCGGGCTTTTCCGCTCTGTTCGGAACGCCCCTCGCCGCGGCGATCCTCTCCATGGAGATCGTGAGCGTCGGCGTCATGTACTACTCCGCCATCGTTCCCTGCGTCCTCTCCGCCCTCATCGCGGAGTGGGTGGCGCG
>CAYNZM010000083.1:0-7460 GCA_964401725.1 uncultured Oscillospiraceae bacterium | reverse complement strand
GGAGCGAGCACAAACGCCGTCCGGCCTCGACCTACACAAACCCATGAGAGAGTATTCCGCAAACCAGCTGGAGGACGCCGTGGCGCGGCTGTATGTGGACGCCTGCCTGCATCTGCCGTCGTGGGTGGAGGACCGTCTGCGGACCTTTGGGAACCCCTACATCATCGAAAACTTCGAGACGAACGGGAACATCCCCCTCTGCCAGGACACCGGCCTCGCGGCGGTGTATCTCGAAATCGGTCAGGACGCCCATATCACCGGCTCCATCCCGGAGGCCGTGGACGAGGGCATCCGCCGGGCCGTGAGGGACGGGTATCTGCGCGCCTCCATCGTGGCGGACCCCCTGCGCCGGGAAAACACCGGCGACAACACCCCGGCGTTTCTGTATTATGACCTGGTCCCCGGCGACGGGGTGAAGATCACCGTCGCTCCCCGAGGCTTCGGATGCGAGAACAAAGCCCGCATCGCCATGCTGGCCCCGGCGGACGGTTTGGACGGCGTAAAGGCCTTCGTGCTGGAAACGGCGCGTCTCGCGGTGCCGGACGCCTGCCCGCCGGTGATGATCGGCGTGGGGCTCGGCGGAAACTTCGACCGGGCGGCATACCTCTCCAAAAAAGCCGTGCTGCGGCCCACGCCGAACCCGGACCCGTTCTATGCGGACCTGGAGGCGGAGCTCTACGCCGCAACGAAGAAATTCGCTCTCGGCGTGAACATCCTCGCCGCGCCGACGCACATCGCGGGACTGCCCTGCGCCGTGTCCATCGGGTGCCACAGCCTGCGCGTCGCATCGGAGGTGCTGGCATGACGCATCACATCACAACGCCCCTGACACCGGCGGTCATCGAGACGCTCCGCGCCGGGGACGAGGTCCGCATCACCGGGACCATCTACACCGCCCGGGACGCCGCCCACAAGAAGCTGTTCGATCTTCTGCAGGCGGGCGAGGCCCTGCCGGTGGACCTGCGGGACCAGATCATCTACTACACCGGTCCCACCCCCGCCCCGCCGGGACGGCCCATCGGCTCCTGCGGACCCACCACCTCCTACCGCATGGACCGCTTCACCCCCGCCCTGCTGGACGCCGGTCTGCGGGGCATGATCGGCAAGGGACGGCGCAGCGACGAGGTCATCGACGCCATCGTGGAGCACGGCGCGGTGTATTTCTCCGCCGAGGGAGGCTGCGGAGCACTGCTGGCAAACTATGTAATATCCCGAGAGGTCCTGGCCTTCCCGGAGCTGGGAACCGAGGCCATCCACCGGCTGAATGTGGAAAGCTTCCCGGTGACGGTATTTTGCGACTGCCGCGGAGGCATTTACTCCCCGTATTTATAAATACAAAAAAAGAGGACGATCATGGACTATCTATCTGCATCCCTGCAAAAGCATTATGAATGGCGCGGAAAGCTGGACATCCGCTCCAAGACCCGGGTGGACAACGCCGAAGCCCTGTCCCTCGCCTACACCCCCGGCGTGGCGGCTCCCTGCCTGGAGATCCAGAAGGACGTCGCCAAGAGCTACGAGCTCACGGGCCGCTGGAACACCGTCGCCGTGGTGACGGACGGTACCGCGGTCCTGGGCCTCGGGGACATCGGCCCGGAGGCGGGCATGCCCGTCATGGAGGGCAAATGTGTTCTGTTCAAGGAGTTCGGCGGCGTGGACGCCATTCCTCTGTGCGTTCGGTCCAAGGACGTCGATGATATCGTGCGGACCGTGGCGCTGCTGGCGGGCAGCTTCGGCGGCGTGAACCTGGAGGACATCGCCGCGCCCCGCTGCTTTGAGATCGAGCGGCGGCTGAAGGAAATCTGCGACATCCCCATCTTCCACGACGATCAGCACGGCACCGCCATCATCGCCCTGGCCGGTATTCTGAACGCGCTGAAGGTGGTGGGTAAGACGCTGGAAAACATCACCGTCGTCATCAACGGCGCGGGTGCCGCCGGGACCGCCATCGCACGGCTTCTCGTCTCCGCCGGGGCCGGCGATGTCATCGTATGTGATCGCACCGGCGCCATTGCCCGGGACCGGGAAAAGCTGAACGAGGCCAAGGCCGATCTCGCGAAGATCACGAATAAACAGAACAAGACCGGAACGCTGGCGGACGTCGTGCGCGGCGCGGACGTTTTCATCGGCGTATCCAGTCCCGGCGTCCTGACCGGCGGGATGGTCCGCACCATGGCGGAAAAGGCCGTTATCTTCGCCTGCGCGAACCCAACGCCGGAGATTTTCCCGGAGGAGGCCCTCGCAAACGGCGCGGCCGTGGCCGCCACCGGCCGGAGCGATCTGCCGAACCAGCTCAACAACGTCCTGGCTTTCCCCGGGGTGTTCCGGGGCGCGCTGGACGTGCGGGCCTCGGACATCAACGACGCCATGAAGGTCGCCGCCGCCCACGCTCTCGCGGGACTTGTGGACGACGACGAGCTCTCCGCGGAGTACATCATTCCAAAGCCCTTCGACTCCCGGGTAAAGGACGCCGTGGCCGCCGCCGTGGCCAAGGCCGCCCGGGACACCGGCGTGGCCCGCATCTAAACCCACACATCCACCCTCACCGCCGCGAAAAAACCGCGGCGGCGACTTTTTGAGGACCGCCATGAAGAAACTCACCGTCGGCCTGCTGGCCCATGTGGACGCGGGCAAGACCACCCTCTCCGAAGCTATGCTCTACGTCACCGGCACCATCCGAAAGCTGGGACGGGTCGATCATCGGGACACCTTTCTGGACACCCATTCCCTCGAGCGGGAGCGGGGCATCACCATCTTCTCGAAGCAGGCGCGTCTGCACACGGAGGGGCTGGACCTGACCCTTCTCGACACCCCGGGCCATGCGGATTTTTCCGGCGAGACGGAGCGCACCATGCCGGTGCTGGACGCGGCGATCCTCGTCATCAGCGGCACTGACGGCGTCCAGGCCCACACGGAGACCCTGTGGGAGCTTCTGGAGCGCTATCATGTGCCCACCTTCGTGTTCGTCACGAAAATGGATGCCGCCAGCCGTCCGACAGAGGCCCTTCTCACAGAACTGCGGGAGCGGTTCGGGGAGGGCTGCATGGATCTGTCTCACCGGGAGGACGAGGCCGTTGCCATGCTGGACGAACATGTCCTCGACCGGTACCTGGAAACCGGAACGGTGTCCGACGGGGATATTTCCCGTCTTATCGGAGCGCGGAAGCTCTTTCCCGTGTGCTTTGGCTCCGGGCTGAAGCTCACCGGCGTGGAGGAGCTAATGGACCTGCTGGAAGCCTATACGCCGGTCCCGGCCTATCCCGACGCTTTCGGCGCAAGGGTCTACAAGATCGCCCGGGACAGCCGAGGCGAACGCCTGACGTATCTGAAGGTGACGGGCGGAACGCTGTCTGTGCGGGACAGCCTCGCCTATCCCCCGGCCCCGGGCGGAGAGCTCATCGAAGAAAAGGTCGCACAGCTTCGGCTGTACTCCGGCGCGAAATACGAGACGGCAAACACCGTCGCCGCGGGAGAGACCTGCGCCGTGACGGGACTTTCCGCCACCTGGCCGGGACAGGGTCTCGGCGCGGAACCGGACACTCTCCCGCCCCTGCTGGCGCCTGCCATGGCATATCGCCTGCTCCTGCCGCCGGAGGTGGACGCCCGGACGCTGCTGCCGAAGCTGCGGCAGTTGGAGGAAGAAGAACCCCTGCTGCACGTCGTATGGCAGGAGCGGCTGGGAGAGATACACCTGCAGCTCATGGGGGCGGTGCAGATCGAGGTCCTGCAGAGCCTCCTGCGGGACCGCTTCGACGCGGAGGTGGGCATCGATGCCGGACGCATCCTCTACCGGGAGACCATCGCGAACGCCGTGGAGGGCGTGGGGCATTTCGAGCCTCTGCGGCACTACGCGGAGGTGCATCTCCTGCTGGAGCCCGGAGAACCCGGCAGCGGCATCGTCGTCGGCTCCCAAGTGCGGGAGGATGACCTGGACCTTAACTGGCAGCGGCTCATCCTCACCCATCTTGAAGAAAAACAGCATATCGGCGTGCTGACGGGCTCGCCGCTGACGGACGTGAAGATCACCCTCATCGCGGGCCGGGCACACCTCAAGCACACCGAAGGCGGAGATTTCCGGCAGGCCACCTACCGGGCCGTGCGGCAGGGTCTCATGCAGGCGGAGAGCGTCCTGCTGGAGCCCTATTACTCCTTCCGGCTTGACCTGCCCGGGGACTGCATCGGACGGGCCATCAGCGACGTGCACGGCATGGGCGGGACCCACGACGCCCCGGAGGCCCTGAGGGATCGGATGATCCTCACCGGCACCGCGCCGGTATCGGCCATGGCGGACTACGGAGCGGAGGTCGCGGCGTACACCCGGGGCCGCGGGCGGTTTTCCTGCCATGTCGCGGGATACCAGCCCTGCCGGAACGCCGACGCGGTGATAGCCGCCATGGGCTACGACCCCGAGGCCGACGTGGAAAACACCCCGGACAGCGTGTTCTGCGCTCACGGGGCCGGCTTCGCGGTCCGCTGGAAGGATGTGCCGGAGTACATGCACCTGGACAGCAGACGCCGGGACAGAGACGGCGGCGAGCCGACGCCCCGGGTGATCCCCCGCAACCTGGACATCGACGAAAAAGAGCTGGAGGCCATCATGGAGCGGGAGTTCGGTCCCATCCGGCGGAAGGTCTACTCCACGCCGCAGATAAACAGCGCCGTCGGCATCCAGATGCAGGCCCGAAAGCGGAAGGAATGGGTCATCGTGGACGGGTACAACGTCATCTTCTCCTGGGACGAGCTCCGCACTCTGGCGGAGAGGGACATCGACCTGGCCCGGAAGCGCCTCGCGGACATGCTGGTGAACTACCGCGCCTACACGAAAAACGAGGTGGTCCTCGTCTTCGACGCCTACAACGTCCCCGGCGGCCAGGGCTCGAAATACACCGATGCCCGGCTGCGCATCGCCTTCACCAAGGAGGGCGAGACGGCGGATATGTACATCGAGCGGCTGGTGGGCGAGATCGGCAAAAACGAAGCCGTGCGGGTGGTGACCTCGGACAGCCTTATCCGGCTGACGGCCCTCCGGAGCGGCGTTCTGCGCTGTTCCTCCGGGGAATTCGAGGGCGAGGTCCGATGGGTCCTGGACCGCATCGGGGAAATCGTGAAAAAGACACAGGAGTGACCATGGAAATGAGTGACCTTATCCGCCGGGCGGAGGACCTATACAGCCGCAGCGACCGGCAGAACATCGTGACGGCCACGGGCTTTCTCACCCCGGCGGAGGTGTATGCGCTCAATCGCTGGGGCGAGCGTCTCCCGGAGGGATGCATGCTCCTGTCCGGCGGTGCGGAGGGCTGCGAGCGGCAGCGGGCGTTTTTTCTACCCGACTGGCTCTCACCGGAGGATTTGGACCTTGCAGAGCACATCCGCGCTGTGCGGATCGAGGCTCATTTCGGAGAGCCGGGGCACCGGGACTACATGGGCGCGATCCTGGCCCTGGGCATCCAGCGGGACAGCCTGGGGGATATTCTCGTGCAGGGCCCGGAGGCGTATGTCTTTTGTCTGCCCAGCGTGGAGCCTCTGCTGCTGGAGGAGCTGGACCGGGCCGGACGGGTGGGCGTGAAAACGTTTTCCTGCCCGCTGGGGGCGGTTCCCATGCCGGAACACAGAGTGAAGCGCGTGAGCTTCACGGTGAAATCCCTGCGGCTGGACGCGGTGGCGTCGTCCATGTTCGGTCTGTCCCGCACGGCGGCGGCGGAGCTTATCCGGCTGGGAGCGGCGACGCTGAATTATGCTCCCTGCGAGAAGCCGGACGCCCCGGTGAAGCCCGGGGACGTGCTGTCCCTCCGGGGCCACGGCAAGGGCATCCTTTCCGACGTGGGCGGACGCTCCCGGAAGGATCGGCTATTTCTGGAAGCGGAGATATACCTGTAAAATCAAATGCACCGACGATGGAAAACCTATCGTCGGTGCATTTTTGCACCTGCCGCGGGCATACTGGAAGCATGGAAACGAAACGAACCGGACGGCAGACCGTATTTCTGCCATCCCAGCCCTCGGTCCTCGCCGCGGCCTGCGCCGGCGGAAAAAAGGAGAGCGAAGGCCCCCTGCGCAACAGCTTCGACCTGACGAGCTCCGACTCCCGCTTCGAGGCGGTGAGCTGGGAAAAATCGGAATCCGCCATGCTCAGCCGGTGCTATCAAGCCGCCTGCGAGAAGGCGGATCTTCAGCCCGGGGACGTGCAGTATGTCCTGGCGGGGGACCTGCTGAACCAGTGCGTCGGCTCCACCTATGCCATGCGGGACTGCGGCGCGCCATATCTGGGCCTTTATGCCGCCTGCTCTACCATGGCGGAGGGCATCGGCCTGGCCGCCATGCTCATCGACGGCGGCTTCTGCGAGACGGCCGCGGCGGCGACCAGCTCCCATTTCTGCGCCTCCGAGCGGCAGTACCGCTTCCCCCTCCCCTATGGCAACCAGCGCGCTCCCACCGCCCAGCGGACCGTCACCGGCGCGGGCGCGCTGATCCTCACCCGGGAGGGTCCCGGACCATACATCACCGGCGTCACCACCGGGATCATTACGGACGCGGGCCTCAAGGACATGGCGAACATGGGCGCAGCCATGGCTCCGGCAGCGTACGACACCCTGACCGCTCACTTCCGGGAAACGGGACGCTCCCCGGACTATTACGATGCCATCGTCACCGGGGACCTGGGGGTGCTGGGCTCGGAGCTCCTGCGGGAGCTGTTCCGCCGGGACGGGATCGACCTGGGCGTAAAATATATGGACTGCGGACGGCTCATCTACTACATCGAGGGCCAGGACGTGCACAGCGGCGGCTCCGGCGCGGGCTGCTCCGCCTCGGTGCTGTGCGGACATTTTCTCTCCGGCATGCGGGAAGGGCTCTGGAACACCCTGCTCTTTGCCGCCACCGGCGCGCTGATGTCTACCACCGTGAACCAGCAGGGCGAGAGCATCCCCGCCATCTGCCACGCGGTCAGCATTGAAAACAAGAGGGTATCGGCATGGCTATGACATTTCTCAAAACCTTTTTCGTCGGCGGGATGCTTTGCCTCATCGGACAGCTTCTCATCGACCGGACCAAGCTCACGCCAGCGCGGATTTTAACGGCGTATGTCGTGGCGGGAGTGCTTCTCGGGGCGCTGGGCATATACCAGCCCTTCGCGGACTGGGCGGGGGCCGGCGCAACGGTGCCCCTCACGGGCTTCGGAAATCTCTTGGCCCGAGGCGTACGGGAGGCGGTGGCAGAAAAAGGCATCCTCGGCGCTTTCACCGGCGGCTTCACCGCCGCGGCGGGCGGCATCGGCGCGGCGCTGTTTTTCTCGCTGCTCGCGGCGCTTCTTTTCAAAAGCCGGGAAAAATACTAAAACGCACGCTGCGGCAAATACCGCAGCGTGCTGATTGTGTATTCGGATTCAATGCGTTACTCGCAGCAGGCGCAGGGCACGGACACGTGCAGCACACGCTCGCGGATCTCCTGGGTGCGGCCCTGGT
>CAYNZM010000082.1:0-7651 GCA_964401725.1 uncultured Oscillospiraceae bacterium | reverse complement strand
GGCTTCGTCAGGGCCATCATGGTCATCTGCTCCTGCTGGCAGGCGTGGCCGGAGACGTGGATGTCCATGGAGCGGTCATAGATGACCTCCGCTCCCTTCCAGATGAGCTCGTCGATGACCTTCGTGACGGAGCGCTCGTTGCCCGGGATGGCCGAGGCGGACATGATGACCCGGTCGCCGGCGGTGATCTTCACCTGCCGATGCTCCGAAAAGGCCATGCGGTACAGGGCGGACATGCTCTCGCCCTGGCTGCCGGTGGTGACGATGACGGTCTTGGAGGCGGGAAGCCCGGAGAGTTTGTTCATCTCCACGAGGGTCCCCTCGGGGATCGTCATGTATCCCTCCTCCACCGCCATTTTGATGACGTTTTCCATGCTCCGGCCGGTGATGCCCACCTTGCGCTTATAGCGATGGGCGCAGTCGATGATCTGCTGGATGCGGTGGACGTTGGAGGCGAAAGTGGTGACGATGATGCGCTTGTCGCAGCCTCGGAAGAGTGCGTCCATGCTCTCCCCCACATGCCGCTCCGAGGCGGAATATCCCGGGCGCTCCACGTTGGTGGAGTCGGACAGGAGAGCGAGAACGCCCTCCCGGCCCAGCTCGGCAAAGCGGGTGAAATCGAACACACCGCCCTCGATGGGGGTCAGGTCGATCTTGAAGTCGCCGGTATGGATGACGGTGCCGACGGGGGTAGTGATGGCGACGGCGACGCTGTCCGGGATGGAGTGGGTCACATGGACGAGCTCGATCTGGAACACGCCGACCTTGAACACATCCCCGGCGGACTTGGTGTGGATCTTCACCTTCTTCGCGAGGCCATGCTCCTCCAGCTTCAGGCGGACGAGGCCCGCCGTCAGCCGGGTGGCGTAGATCGGGCAGTCCAGCTTCCGCATCACATACGGAACGCCGCCGATGTGGTCCTCATGGCCGTGGGTGAGGACGATTCCCTTCACCCGGTCCTTGTTCTCGATGAGGTAGGTGATGTCGGGGATGACCACGTCGATGCCGTACATGTCCTCGTCCGGGAAGCCCATGCCGCAGTCGACGATGAGGATGTCCTTCCCGTACTCGTACACGTAGAGGTTCTTGCCGATCTCGTTGAGACCGCCGAGAGCCATGATTTTCAGTTTTTGTGCCATGGTAAAAAAGAATTCTCCTTTGGTTATGTATTCAAGCAGTTTGAAAGCAGACCGGTATGAGGACCCGTCCGCAAAAAGCACCTGTTCACATCTTACCCACCTGGGTGGGAAATATTACATGTCGCGGCGGCCCTCCAGCGCACGCATGAGGGTGGCGTCGTCCGTGAATTCAAGGTTCGAGCCCACGGGGATGCCGTAAGCAAGGCGCGTCACCCGGACCTCGAAGGGCTTCAGGAGACGGGCGATATAGAGGGCGGTGGTGTCGCCCTCCGTGTCGGGGTTCGTGGCCATGATGACCTCCCGCACACCGTTTTCCGGGGCCGCCACGCGCTTTACAAGCTCCGCCACCCGGATGTCATCCGGACCCACCCGGCTCATGGGAGACAGGACGCCGTGGAGGACGTGGTAGACGCCATGGTACTCCCGGCTGCGCTCGAGGCTCGCCACATCCCGGGCCTCCGCCACCACGCAGATGACGGAGCGGTCCCGCCGGGAATCCGCGCAGACAGAGCAGACCTCGGCGTCCGTGAGGTTCTGGCAGATCGGGCAGGTGTGGACGCTGCGCCGGGCCTCCAGGATGGTTTCGGCAAAGGCCTCCGCCTCCCCCTCCGGCAGAGAAAGGACATGGAACGCCAGCCGCTGCGCGCTTTTTCGCCCGATGCCGGGCAGAGCCGCGAAGCGGTCGATCAGAGTTTCAAAGGATGCGGGAAAAAATGGCATGGATGTTATCTCTCTTAACCACGAAGTTGTTGGATGGCCGCGGCCCGGTCGGACTTTCCGAAGACGGCGCTGCCTGCCACGAGAACGTTCGCTCCCGCCTCGATCACGAGAGGCGCGGTGTCCGCCGCGATGCCGCCGTCCACCTCCACGTCGCAGGCAAGGCCCGCCAGGTCCAGCATGGAGCGGATCTCCCGAATCTTCGGAAGCTGGTCCTCCATGAAGCTCTGGCCGCCGAAACCGGGCTCCACCGTCATGACAAGGATCATGTCCAGCCGGCGGAGCCACGGAAGCAGCATCTCCGCCGGGGTCTTCGGCTTCAGAGACAGGCAGGATTGGATGCCCCGGGCCCGGATCGCATCCAGAGCGGCGGTGATGTTCTGGGGCTCGTCCGCCTCGACGTGGATCGTCAGCAGGTCCGCTCCGGCGTCGGCAAAGGCGTCGATATAGCGAACAGGCTTTGTGATCATGAGGTGCACGTCCAGAAACGCTTCCGGAAAGGCCTTGCGCAGGCTCTTCACCACCGGCACGCCGATGGAGATGTTGGGGACGAATTCCCCGTCCATCACGTCCACGTGGATGTAGTCCGCGCCGCCCTGCAGGACCTCCCGGACGTCGTCCCCCAGGCGGGTGAAGTCCGCGGAGAGGATGGATGGCGCGATTTTGAGGTTTGTCATAGCTGCCTCCTGGCGCATAGAATGTGTCAGCCGTGTCTCGCGAGGCAGGCTTTTTCATAGGGGAGGGATCGTTCGCTCGTTCGGTTCCTCCCCATTGCCCATGGGCGCAGGACAGTATACCATAGAAACAGCAAAAAACGCAAGTGGACCTTGACGATGGCGGGCATTTCGCATAAAATATATGCGTTACAGGATAAACACATGCGTCGCGCATCCGAAATCCACACGAGAAAGGACAAGCATCATGGCCGACGAACCGAAATATGAAATAAATCTCACCCTGGAGCCCTCCAGCCCCGCGTCGAACCCGACCCTGGACCGGGCCATGCCCGAGGCCGAGGCCGCCATCGCCGCCGCGGAGGCGAACATGCCCGCGCCCACCGCCACAGCCGTCCAGGCCGCTCCCGCCGCTCCCGCGGTGCAGGCCGCCCTCGCCCCGGTGGAGAAGCTGGACATCGACTCCCTCTCCCCCGCCGAGCAGGCCGCCGTGCGGGAATTCGCAAAGAAGATCGACATCACGGACTCCGCTCAGGTCCTCTCCTACGGCGCCAACGCCCAGAAAAACATCGCCACCTTCTCCGGTCAGGCTCTCGAGTCCGTCCGCTCGAAGGACCTCGGAGAGGTCGGGACCATGCTCACGAATCTCGTGGGGCAGCTCCAGGGCCTCGACGCCCCGGACGCCGACGCCAAGGGCCTCAAGAAGCTCTTTAACCGCGCCGCGAAGAGCATCTCCGACCTGAAGACCCGGTATGACAAGGCCGAGGTGAACGTGGACAAAATCTCCGCCGCCCTGGACCAGCACTACATCACCCTGAACAAGGACATCGTGACGATGGACCAGATGTACGAGATGAACCAGGCGTACTACAAGGAGCTTTCCATGTACATCATCGCCGGCAAGCTCAAAATCCAGGAGCTGCGGGAGGTGGAGCTTCCCGCCCTGCTGAGGAAGGCAGAGGAATCCGGCCTGCCCGAGGACGCCCAGGCCGCGAACGACTTCGCAAACCTCATCGGACGCTTCGAGAAGAAGGTCCACGATCTCGAGCTGACCCGCATGATCTCCGTGCAGATGGGTCCCCAGATCCGCATGATCCAGAACAACGACTCCCTCATGGCGGAGAAGATCCAGACCGCCATCGCCAACACCATCCCCCTCTGGAAGAGCCAGATGGTCCTGGCCATGAGCATGTACCACTCCCAGCAGGCGATGGAAGCCTCCCACCACGTCAGCGAGGTCACAAACGAGCTGCTCCGCAAAAACGCCGCCGCTCTCCACACCGGTTCCATCAATGTGGCCCAGGAGGCCGAACGGGGCATCGTGGACATCGAGACCCTCACCCAGACCAACGCCGAGCTCATCGCCACCCTGGAGGACGTGCGTCAGATCCAGGAGGACGGACGCATCCGCCGGGCCCAGGCCGAGCAGGAGCTGGGACGCCTCGAGGGCGAGCTGAAGCAGAAGCTGCTGGAAATGCGGGGATGACCCTCCCCCCACCGAAAGACCGCCGCGAAGGACATAAAAACCTTCGCGGCGGTCTTTGCATAGCGGTCAGGTCTTGCGCTCGAAGCGGTTGCCGCATTTGCGGCAGGTGAGCAGGAGCTTGCCTTTGTTCTTCGGTACGCGCAGGAGAGCGCGGCAGGAGGGACAGCGGAAAAAGCGGTAGTCCTTGCGCTGCAGCCAGCGGTCCCGCAGGGAGCGGAACCAGTTCACCACGGCGTTCCGACGCTGGAGATACCAGGCGTTTTCCCGCTGACGCTTGTAGATGTCCCGGGAAAAAACGCGGATATAGCAATACACAAGAGCAGCCAGCTCCAACAGGCTGAACAGGGTGCGGAGAAGTCCCGGCATAAAGCCGCTGATCAGCGCGAGGGCCAACACAGCGACCAGCAGGAACCAGGCGAATTCGTCCATCCCCCGGCGTCCGTACATAAATTGAGCCAGCTTTTGTCTGAGTTTCATGGAGCGATCCCCTCACGGAAGTTTCTGTCTCCTAATAAAATAAACCTCTTTTCCCCGTTTGTGTTGAACATTTTGTGAATTTATCGCGAACAAAAACAAACAAAAAACTCCCCTCCGGGTGGGAGGGGAGCTATGGCGATTGGACAGAGCATTGTTGGTTCTTTGGAAGGAAGGCTCAGCAAAGCGCTCTGTCCAAATCAATACGCCGGTATGCGTATGTTCTGTACGCAGGACCATTATAAAAAAATATATGGTAACAACGCTAGGCACAAAAGATTACAAAATAGAACAGCAGGTTGCCATAAAAATATTACGATCAGCAATCACTAAATCTTGTACAAAAGTATAATTTTTGTTATATTTGACACGAATTGTAGTTGAAATCGCGCACACATATGATTTAGTATAGAACAGTCATAAAGACAATTTTTTGGAAGGAGTAAAACCCATGAAGAAACTCAGCAAGCTCATGTCCCTGCTTCTGGCTCTGTGCATGCTGCTGTCCGTCAGCGCATTCGCGAGCGGCGAAGCCTCCGGCAGCACTGCCACCGCCGCTGCCGCTGCCGAGCCCGGAACCATTGAGAGCGCCCCGGTGGCGTACCGCTCCGTCGGCGAGCTCGAGGCTTCCGAGTATGAGTACCTCACAAACTACACCAACCGCAAGACCCCCGGCTCCATCTTCGTTGAGTACGATATGACCGCCTCCGGCGAGATCGAGCTCGACGAGACCGTTGCCGGCGAAGGCTTCACCGCCGTTTATGCCCACGGCGAGGATGCCGACGTCACTGTCACCGGCAAGCTGACCGTCCTGGACGATTCCGACGGCCAGAACACCTCCGACTTCTCCGGCCAGGGCTCCGCCACCGTCGCCTATGACGGCGCGAAGCTCGACATCAAGGACTTCGAGTACTACTCCGAGGGCTTCGAGCGCGGCGTGACCGTCGTCTCCGAGAACGCCCAGGTCACCATCGAGGACTCCGACATCACCGTCATGGGTGCGGACGCTCTGCACGACGCGTGGGACGGCTATCACTCCTCCGCTGACCAGAACTTCATGATCTCTCCCCCCTGGTGCCTCGGCCTGTACGGCGGTGCCCGCATCCTCAACATGATCGGCTCCACCCCCACCCTGGTCATCAAGGACTCCGTCCTCACCGGCGGCCAGACCTGGGGCCTGCTGTCCACGGACTCCGGCTCCAACATGATGCTCAACATCGTGGATTCCGAGCTTTCCTCCCTGCCTGAGAGCAAGGGCGGCTCCGACTCCGGCTGGCGCATCTTCGGTTACGATGAAGACGCTTACGGCTCCGCCTACGGTGCCTATTATATTGGTAACCCGACCCAGAACTACTACGGCGTCACCTTCAACGGCGTGACCTACGCCGCCATCATCACCGGCGCGGAAAAGGGCGTCTACGCCTCCTCCAACGGCGCGATCGACCTCTACGACGCCAACGGCAGCAAGATCGAGACCGTTCAGGGCAAGGGTCAGCCCACCGTCATCAACGGCGTGTTCGGCTTCATGCAGCATAACTCCATCTCCGACGCCATCTACGTCATCGACGGCACCATCGTGAACTCCGCCGACGCCATCGTCATCCAGAAGGCCGCGAACGGCAACTTCGTCTTCGACAACGCCGTCCTGAACTCCGCGAAGGGCGTTCTCTTCCAGATGATGGACAACGATGACGACTCCCGCATCGGCGGCAACCCGATGAACGTCCTCGTGGGCTTCGACGAAACCTACTCCGACAGCAAGATCACCTCTCACGGCGAGGGCTTCCCCGGCGTCAACTACGCGGTCGAAACCAAGTCCGGCGGCAACACCGTGAATGTCAGCTACACCAACGGCACCTACACCGGCGACATCTTCAACGGCACCGGCTACTATGGCCAGTCCGGCGATAACCTCGTCATCACCATCGGTGAAGGCGCTGTCCTGAACGGCGACATCGCTCTGACCTCCACCATCAAGGGCGTTCCCTACTCCGCCGAAGCCATCGAGGGCATCGAGTACTACGGCGACGACATCCAGTACATCCTGCTGGACGCCCAGGGCAACGTCACGAAGGACGCCTCCAAGGCTGCCTACATCCAAATCACCGACTACACCATGACCGAGTACTTCCTGCAGGGTCATGTGGAAAACATGCTGCACTTCAACGGCGTGTCCACCCTGGCTGTCACCGTCGCCAAGGGCGGTGAGTGGGATGTGGCCGGCGAGTCCCTGCTGACCAGCCTCACCATCGAGGACGGCGCCGTCGTGAAGGGTACCCTCGTCCAGAACGCGGACGGCTCCCTCACTCTGAAGGCCGGCACCGCTGCCATCCCCGCCGGCACCTATGAAGGCGGCGTGGCGGCTGTCGAAGGCGGCGAGAACGTCGGCGGCGGCGTGACCGCGGACGGCACTCTCGACGTTGCTGCGGCGGCTGCGGCCATCGCGGACGAAGGCGCTGCCTCCTCCGAGCCCGCGGCTTCCGCGGAGCCCGCTGCGAACTCCACCTCCGTGGACACCATCGCCGCGGTCCTGATCGCTACCTCCCTCTCCAACGAGCCCAAGGCCTCCGAGGAGCCCTCCGGCGAACCCTCCGGCGAGGCGTCGGACGACGCTGACCAGGCAACCATCGTCATCGGCGGCAAGGAGTACAAGCTCACCGTGTACGTCATCGACGGCGAAGAATACGTGAAGCTGGCGGACCTCACCTCCCTCTTTGGCGGCGAGGAAGCGGCTGCGGCTCCCGCGGCCGGCGGCGTCTCCTGGGCTGACTATCAGGAGTACCTGATCGCGGCGGCGGGCGGCAACGCTCCCGACCTCGACGAGTTCAAGGGCCAGGTCTACGCCATCAACTCCTGGGACGAGATGCCCCTGGACGAGAGCCCCTGGGACATGCTCTTCACCACCGTCGGCATCAGCACCTGGGCGGAATTCCAGGCCGGTCAGGCCAATGCCAGCCAGGTGCAGGGCGCCATGGCCTGAGTTTTCGGATCCTTCTTCCGAACCAATAGATTTGTGGGGGAGCTTCGGCTCCCCCTTTTTTCCGCGAAATTTTTTCCGGAAAAGCAAAGAAACAACTTGACACCCAACCGAAGATAGACTATAATAAACAAGCTGTTTGGCGGCGTAGCTCAGTTGGCTAGAGCACGCGGTTCATACCCGC
>CAYNZM010000081.1:0-7775 GCA_964401725.1 uncultured Oscillospiraceae bacterium | reverse complement strand
GCGCGGGGCCCACGGGGGGAGCGGGAGTCGCCTTGCCCGCCGGGACCTGGAATCTAACGTATCCAACTACTTTCTGAGACATAATATCTTCTCCTATGTTCCTCTGTGAAAGAGGTCGTTAAAAAATCAGTCTTCTTTGATCGCTTCGATCTGGTCAAGCTCCAGATCGACCGGCGTCTCGCGACCGAACATGGAAACGATGACGCGAACGCGATCCTTTTCGGGGTCGATCTCGTCCACCGTGCCGAAGAAGCCCTCCAGCGGACCGTCCGTGACCTTCACGGAGTCTCCGACCTCGAAGCCGACCACGATCTCGTGACGCTCCACGCCCAGGTCCAGGACTTCCTCCTCCGTCAGAGGGACGGGCTTGCCGTCCATGGAGACGAAGCCGGTGGAACCGCGGGCGTTGCGCACAAGGTGCCAGCTCTCGTCGGTCATGACCATCTTTACCAGCACGTAGCCGGGGAAGGTCTTGCGCTCGTAGGTCTTGTCGCCGTTGTCGGTGTGCTCGGTGACGGTCTCCATGGGGATCTTGACCTCCAGGATCAGGTCCTCCATGTGCCGGTTCTCCGCCGCCTTCAGGATGGAGGCGGATACGGTGTTTTCATACCCGGAGTACGTGTGGACCACGTACCACTTCGCGCTGTCTGCCATGATGTTACGCGAAGATGTTGATGAGAGCCTTGACGGCGGCCTGCGCCGCGCTGTCGAAGCCCCAGAGGACGATGGCGCACAGGACCATCATCACGATGGCCACGGCCGTGCCCTTGGCGGTCTGCTTGGGGGTGGGCCAAACGACCTTTTTGAGTTCGCTCTTCATGTCGCGGAACCACTTGCCAACGCGCTTGAAGAACCCGAGCTTTTCGTCGGTCTTCTTGACGGCTTCCTTGGCGGTGGAGGGAGCGGCGTTGTTTTTCTTTTCTTCAGCCATGATGCTCCTCCTTACTTGGTTTCCTGATGCACCGTGTGCTTGCGGCAGAACCGGCAATACTTTTTCAGCTCAAGTTTGTCCGTGGTGTTTTTCTTGTTCTTGAACGTATTGTAGTTCCTCTGCTTGCACTCGCTGCAGCGTAGCACGACCTTGATTCTAGCGTCTGCTGCCATTTTTTCGGCACCTCCTTGTATTATTGCCTCCCTATTCCGGCCATAACGGGTCGACCCGTCCGGACGGCAGGTACATTGCATCATATCATACCTTATATCGAATTGCAAGCATGTTTTTCGCTTTTCTGCCGTTTTCCAAATCCCAGGAAAACGCCGCCGTCCGCGCATGGATCGGACCTCGCCGGGACATACTGAGCGTACCGAAAAACACGGGAGGTCATGGAATTGACGCAGAAGGTCAAGATCGCGCTTTGCATCGCCCTCGCGCTGCTGGCGGCGGTGAGCCTCGCGGCGGTGCTGGGGAGCCTGGGAGCTCTGCCGGCGGACGCCGTGGGGGACGGGTATCTTCTCCGGGAGGTGGATGGCCGGGTGGGGGTCTATTACCCGGCGGACGCAGCGGAACCGGCCCGGATCACGGACATCCGGGTGGCGGACCTGCCGACGGGGGACCGCATGGCTCTCGCGGCGGGGGTTCGGGTGTCGGATGAGGACGCCGCGGCACGGCTCCTGGAAGATTACGGCGCGTAGATTTGCGGCGCTTCCTCTTGCGTTGGGGGAAGGAAAATGGTACAATGCAGACAGATCAATCCACACAGGAGGCGCACCATGGACGAAGAATTCGGCGCGAGCTACATCACCATCGAGGACGACGAGGGCCACGAGATCGAGCTGGAGGTCCTGGACACCCTGGAATACCAGGGGGAGGACTATGTCCTGTTCCTCCCCGCCGACATGGACGAGGACGACCCGGACTATGGCTACGTCATCCTGCACGTCGTGGAGATCGACGGCATGGAGCAGTTCGAGGACGTGGAGGACCGGGACATCCTGCAGACGGTCTACGAGCTCTTCATGGAGCAGATTTTCGGGGACGAGGAGTAACTTTTCCCCTTCGGCCGCATAGAATACCCTGCGGGCGGTTTCCGCCTGCGCTGTGCGTGGTCGCAAGGGCTCGGTTGGACCCACATTTTGAATAAGGGACGCCATATACGGCCGTGGAGCGCAGGCCTCCCGGCATTTGCCGGACGTTGGAAGCACGGAAGCGGCCATGAGGCGACCCACCTGCAGAGTCGTGCAGGTTGCATATCGAGCCCCCACGGCAGGGCGGGTTTGGGCAGCACCTCTTGGTGCTGCCCTTTTCGCGTCTCATATCCCCCGGCGCAGAAGCTCCTCCCCGGCGGCGGTCAGGGCGGCGGCATAGGCACCCCGGCACAGGTCCCCCTCCCCGGCCCGGAGGGAAACTTCGAGAAGCTCCCCCATGGTGCGCCGCAGGACCCGCAGAGCTTCCCAGCGGTCCTCCATCGGCAGGGGCATGGAGGTCCCCGCGCCGCCGAGAAGGCCCGGAACGAACAGTATGCCCCACTCCCGCAGACGCCGAACGCCGTCGTCTGACACGGCGAGAAGCTCCCCCTCGAACACGGCCCGGATGCCCCGGCTGCAGAGCTCCTCCGCATCCTCGGCGGTGAGCGGGGAAGTCCCCGCGAGGAACGCCAGCTCCGCCGCCGCCCCAGGGGGAACGAGCTCGCAGCCCCGCCGGACCAGCGCTGCCGCCGCTGCCTCGGCCAGGGGTCCTCGGCCCGGGACCAGGACCCGCCGTCCCTCCATGCGCCGCCCGGTCAGCAGCCGCAGGGTCTGCCCCGCCAGCTCCGCGAGACCCTGTCCCCCGGCCTGCGCAGCCGGCAGGAGCGTGCGCTCCGTCAGGACCTCCCCCCGCCTCGCGAGATACCCCCGCTCCCGGCGCGGCACATGGGACAGATCGAGCCTTCCCCGGGTGGGGAGGCTCTCCCGGAAGGACCGGCAGAAGGCCATGCTCTCCCGGTGGGAGAGGATATCCGGGTCGACGGCCGCGGCGGCAATGGCCGGCGGCTGCACTCCCAGCAGCGCGCTCCGCAGCCGGTGCAGAAAGTTCAGGGCATGGACCCTCTCCGGGTCGAGCCCGGGACGAAACAGAACGAGGACATCCGCGTCCGGAACACCGGCAAAATATCCCGGGCAGACCCGTGCCGTGCCGCCGTCGCCCATCCAGGCCACAGGAAACTCCCCCCGCAGCTCCGGCGCGGCGAGACGCTCCCACACCGCCTGCTGACGGAACCTCTCGTCGGAGCGGATATCCTCGTCGAGACAGGCCATAGCCGCGGCGATCATGTTGTATGCTGCCATAAAATCCCCCCGTAAAATTCGTGCGGAGAGATTCTATGCGATTTCCCGGGGGGATATGCCCGCACAGCATGACCCCCTGCGCCGGAAAGGTCCGATGCAGGGGGTCGTTTTGTTTTTCGATTATGCTTTGAGAAGTCCGCTTTCCACCAGGCAGGCCCGGAGCTTTGCCTCGTTCGCCTCCGCCATGGGCCAGAGGGGCATACGCAGGGGACCCGCGCCCATGCCCAGCATGTTCATGGCGGTCTTCACCGGGATGGGGTTCACCTCGATGAACATTTTCGCGAAGAGGTCCGCGTTCTCGCAGTACAGCGCCGTGGCGGCCTGAAAATCGCCGTCCAGGCAGAGCCGGCAGAGCTTCGCCACCCGGTCGGGGGCGATATTCGAGACTACGGAGATGACGCCCTTCGCGCCCATGGCCATCATGGGGACGGTGTTGTCGTCGTTGCCGGACCAGATGTTCAGGTCGTCGCCGCACAGGGCCCGGGTACGGGAAAAGAGGCTGAAATCGCCGGAGGCCTCCTTCACGCCGTTGATGTTCGGATGCTGAGAGAGGGTCTTGTAGATCTCCGCCGTGAGGGAAACCGTCGTCCGGCTGGGGACGTTGTAGACGATCATGGGGATGCCCACCCGGTCCGCAACGTAGGTGAAGTGCTGCACAAGACCGGCAGGGTTCGAGCGGTTGTAGTACGGGGTGACCATCAGGATGCCGTCTGCGCCGCAGGCTTCCGCGCTGCGGGCAAGGCGTATGGAGGTCATGGTGTCGTTGCTGCCGACGCCGATGATGACCTTCATGCGTCCGGCGTTGTGCTTCACGCAGAAGTCCATGAGGCGTTCGTGCTCGTCGAGAGGCTGGGTGGCGTTTTCGCCGGTGGTGCCGTTCACGATGATGGCGGCGGTGCCGCCCGCGGCCTGCAGGTCGATGAATTCGGCCATTTTTTCGAGGTTCAGCGAGCCGTCCTCCCGGAAGGGAGTGACCATAGCCGTGCCGCTGCCAACAAAGATCGGTTCCTTTGCCATGGATGTATCCGTCCTTTCTTGTTCAGTTGCCGTCAGTATACCACGAACGTAATCTTATGTAAACAAAATCTTTGTAAAATGCCCTGGGATCGCTTGTGATGCGGCGCGGGATGTGGTACAATGATAGGACCGCCGAAGCATCGGCGGCAACGACCCTGCGAAAGGCGGTGACGAGATGGTCAAAACAGCGGTCCTGGTGTCCGGCGGCGGCACGAACCTCCAGGCCATCATGGACGCTCATCTCTTCGGGGAGATTCCGAACTGCGAGCTGACGGCGGTGATCTCCTCCGACCCGGAGGCCTACGCCCTCATCCGGGCCAAGAGCGCGAACATCCCCGCGTACGTGGTGGATCGCTCTCTCTTCCCGAACCAGGCCACCTTTTCCACGGCCCTCCTGCAGAAGCTGGAGGACCTGGACATCGAGCTCGTGGTCCTGGCGGGATACGTCCACCCCATCGGCGGGACCATCCTGCGGACGTACGAGAACCGCATCGTGAACACCTTCCCCAGCCTGCTGCCGGCCTTCAGCCACTGCAACGGCGCCACGCTGGAGCCGTACGAGGAGGCCATCCGGGCGGGCGTGAAGCTCTCCGGCGCCACGGCGTACTTTGTCACGGCGGAGCCCGTGGGACCCATTATCCTCCAGCAGGCCGTGGAGGTCTGGGAGGGCGACACCCCCAAGACCCTCCAGCGGCGCATCACCGAGGAAGCGGAGTGGAAGCTCCTGCCGAAGGCCCTCGCCCTGTTCTGCCAGGACAGCCTGCGGGTGGAGGACGGCATCGTCCACGTCGTCAGCGGCGGAAAATAAATCAACCCACCTTACCACAGAGAGATTACTATGAATCTTATCAAAAAATGTCCCCGCTGCGGCGCGATCCTCACCGGGACCACCCGCTTTTGCGGAAAATGCGGCTGCGACACCGAGGAACGCCCCGCAAACGACTACACTCCCCGGCCCGTGGAAACGGCCCGGACCTTCCCAGACCGCGGTCGGGAGCAGAAGCCCCTGTTCCCCGAGGAGGATCGGATGCCCTCGGACAAGCGGGGCGATCCGCTGTTTTCGGACGGCTTCTGGAAGATCGCGGCGGTGGTCGCGGCAGCGGTGATCGTTCTCGTCGTCGCCATCGTTCTCGTCATCCGGGTGAACACCCGCCCCAAGGCGGAGGATGTCCCGGAGCTTACCGTCTCCGCCACCGCGGAGCCGATGCACGTCGTCGCGGCAGGCGATGGCGTGGCGGCCCCCGCTCCGGCCACGGCGACGCCCCGGCCCACCCTCACTCCTGCGCCGGCTACCGCCGCTCCCACGCCCACGGGTCCCGCGGTGAACGACGCCAGCGGCATTGCCTACACCCTGGCGGACAACGTGAACATCTACGCCGGACCGGGCCGGGAATACCAAGTCATCGGCACGGCCATGAAGGGCGCGGAGCTTGCCCGCACCGGCGTGACGGACGGCTGGACACGCATCGAATACAACGGCCGGGAGGGCTTCATCGCAAACTCCGACATCACCCTCACCCAGCCGACCCCCACCCCCTCGCCCACGCCGGTCCCGGGAGACTTCGCGGTCACGCCCCTTTCCGATACCGTAGTCGTTACCGGCTCCACGGCGAATCTGCGCCGGGGTCCGGGCCTGGACTTCGAGGTGGCGACGAACGTCCCCGCCGGCACGGAGCTTTCCCGCACCGGCACCTACGACGGCTGGAGCCAGGTCTCCTACAACGGCGAAAAGCTCTACATCTCCGAAACGCTGATCGAGGCGAAAGCCTCCGCCGCTCCCACCCCTGCGCCGGCAGCGGAGAACACCCCCGCCCCGGCCGCTCAGACCGTCACCCTCGCCATGAACGCCAACGTCCGCTCGGGTCCCGGCACGGACTACGGCATCCTGGGCCTCGCGGAGGGCGGCTCGTCCCTGCCCAGCTCCGGCCGGGAGGGCGACTGGTACAAGGTCACCTTCAACGGACAGACGGGTTACGTTTTTGCGGAGCTCGTGGAGTAGATTATTACCGGCCCTCGGCCATGGCCTTGAGCTTATAGAGAAGATTCAGCGCTTCGATGGGAGTAACGGTGTTGAGGTCGAGGCCCGTCAGTTCCTCCGCGAGAGCCGATCCCGCCACGTCCATGAGGCTCACCTGCTCGCTGGGCATTGGCGCGGCGGACGCCGGGGAGGCGCTGCGTCCGGCCTCCAGCTCGGCAAGATAGCTCTTCGCCTTTTTGATGACGCCCTCCGGCACCCCGGCCAGCTTCGCCACCTCGATGCCGTAGCTGTCGTCCGCGCTGCCGGGGACGATCTTCCGCAGGAAAATGAGGTTCCCGCCCTGTTTTTTGGCGGTGATGTTGTAGTTTTTGACGCCGTCGATGCTGCCCTCCAGGGCGGAGAGCTCGTGGTAATGGGTGGCAAACATGGTCCGGGCACCGAGCCGCCGCTTGTCCGCGCAGTGCTCCAGCATCGCCCGGGCGATAGCCATGCCGTCGAAGGTGGAGGTCCCCCGCCCGATCTCGTCCAGGATCAGCAGCGACGCCCCCGTGGCGTGGCGCAGGATGTTCGCCATCTCCGCCATCTCCACCATGAAGGTGGACTGCCCGCTGGCCAGGTCGTCCGACGCGCCGATGCGGGTGAACACCCGGTCCACCACGCCGATGACGGCGCTTTTCGCCGGAACGAAGCTGCCGATCTGGGCCATGAGCACGATGAGGGCGGTCTGGCGCATGTAGGTGGATTTGCCCGCCATGTTGGGACCGGTGATGATGGCTACCCGGTCCGTGGTGTCGTTCAAAAACGTGTCGTTCGGCACGAAAAGGACGTCCTTCTGCGCCGCCTCCACCACGGGATGCCGCCCCTCCCGGATGTCCAGCGTGCGGGTCAGATCGATCTCCGGCATGGCGTAGTGGTTGCGGAAGGCCACCTCCGCGAGGGAGCACAGAGCATCCAGCTCCGCCACCGCGGCGGCGGTCTGCTGCACCCGGTCCACCTGGGACACCACCCGGTCCCGCAGCTCCGCAAAGATGCGGTACTCCCGATCCGCGATGCGGTCCTTCGCGCCGAGGAGCGTGTTTTCCAGGTCCTTCAGCTCCGGGGTGAAATAGCGCTCGTTAGAGACGAGGGTCTGCTTGCGTATGTATTCCTCCGGCAGAGGAGCCTCCCCCGCCGAGCGAGGCACGTCGATGTAGTAGCCAAAGACCTTGTTGTAGCCCACCTTGAGCTTTTTGATGCCGGTGCGTTCCCGCTCCCGGGCCTCCAGGTCCAGGATCATCTGGGAGCCGTTGTCCCGCACGGAGCGAAGCCGGTCGATCTCCGGGTCCGCGCCGTCCCGCAGGATTCCTCCCTCCCGCACGGAAAAGGGCGGGTCGTCGGAGATGATCCCGGCGATGTCCGCCTGCAGATCGGAAAGCTCGTCCAGACCGGCGATATTTTTGAGCAGAGCGCTGCCAGAATCGGCGATCAGCTCCCGCAGCCGGGGCAGCAGAGCAAAATAGGTCGCGAGGGCCAGCAG
>CAYNZM010000080.1:0-7889 GCA_964401725.1 uncultured Oscillospiraceae bacterium | reverse complement strand
GGCCGAGGCCCATGACGGTGGCGTCGCAGCCGGCGACGGCAAAGCCCTTGAGCTTGGCGATGGGCTTTATGCCGAGCTGCTCGGCAAGACCCGCCGCCATGATGACGACGTAGGCCGCGGCGTCGGTGGTCTGGGAGGAGGTGGCGGCGGTGACGCTGCCGGCCTCGCGGAAGCAGGGCTTCATGCCCGCCATCTTCTCCATGGAGGTCTTCAGTGTGCCGTCCATGTCGGCGAGGATGCCGTCGTCATACTCCACGACGCTGCCGTCCTCCCGGAGGATGGGGATGATGCACTTATTGAGCTTGCCGTCCTTCCGGGCCTGGGCGGCGAGGGTGTGGCTGCGCAGAGCCATCTCCTCCATGCGCTCGCGAGGGATCTGGTAGCGGTCCACGACCCGCTCCGCGGTCTCGCCCATGGTCATGTAGCCGCCGATGTAGTTTTCGTCGAACCAGGGGTCCTTCTGCTCCTCGGGATAGGGTCCGAAGCACTTGGTCATGCACTCCACGCCGCCGGCGACGACGCACTGCATCTGCCCCGCCAGGATGGCGTTGGAGGCGGTTGCGATGGCCTGCAGGCCGGAGGAGCAGAAGCGGTTGATGGTCTGGCCGCAGACGGACTCGGGCAGACCCGCGCGGTTCACGATGAGGCGGGAGGCGTTCATGCTCATCTCGTTCGTGGGGGAAGCGCAGCCGGTGATCACGTCGTCGATGAGGGCGGGATCGAGCGCAGGGACCTTCGCGAGGACGCCGACGAGGGTCTGGGCGGCGTATTCGATGGGGTGCATGCCGGCAAGACCGCCCTTGCGGGAGCGGCAGCAGGGGCTGCGGCCATAGGCCACGATGACAGGTTCGTTGTTCATGGGTGTATATCTCCTTCTTTCGTATTTTTTGACTGAAACCAGTATACCACACAATTTTTCGAATGAACAGTTGGAGGTCCTGACGAAAATATCCCCGTCTCAGCCGGTCAAGTCCAAATTTTTAGCTTATGTTTATATAAATCGCTTGACAAATTAAATATACCGTGCTAGGATGAGCATGAGGTGAAAGCAAATATGAAAAAGACGCTCTACAGTCTGATGCTCTCGGACGACGTGGTCCGGGAGATCGACAGCATCGCCCACCGCCGGGGGACGAACCGCTCCGCCCTGGTCAATCAGATCCTCGCGGAGTACGCAAACCTCATGACCCCGGAGCGGCGCATCGGAGACATCTTCCGCCAGATCGGGGAGATCCTGGGCTCGGACCGGGAGCTGGTTCCCTTCGTGGCCCCGGGAGCCTCCACCATGAGCATGAAATCCAGCCTCCAATACCGCTATCGCCCGACGGTGAAATACTCCGTGGAGCTCTATCGGGACCGGGAATCCGCCCTGGGAGAGCTCTCCGTGGTGTTCCGCACCCAGTCGGAGGAGCTTCTCGCGGCGATGGACCGGTTTTTCCGACTCTGGAAGCGGATCGAGGACGAGCTGGTGGCGGGGTATCTGCCCCGGCCCGCGGAATACGCCCTCTACGCCGGACGCTTCACCCGCACCATTTCCCTTGCCGCCGGACGGGACTACAGCACCGGCGACGTAGCTGCCGCCATCAGCGCTTACGTCCGCCTCTTCGACCGGCTGATGAAGGGCTATCTCGCCGGGAGCCTCGGCCACGAGGACGTGCGGAACGAATATATCCAGTGGCTCCGGCAGGGGAACATCATCCTGTAATAAATCCAGAATGGAAGTGAGAATATGAACAGCGATAAGCTCACCCAAAAAACCATCGAAACCATCAACTCCGCCACCGCCATGGCCCGGGAAAACGAAAACCAGTACGTCACCCCGGAGCATCTGCTCTACGCCATGCTGGACGCGGACGGCGGCCTCATCCCCACGCTGCTGACCCGCTGCGGCGCGGATGTGGACGCCATGCTCTCCGCCCTGGACGCCGCCATCGGCAAGCTGCCCAAGGTCCAGGGAGCCCAGAGCGTGTACCCCTCCAACGAATTCGGCAAGGTCATCGATTTTGCCGAGAAGGTAGCCGGGAAGCTCAAGGACGAGTATGTCTCCGTGGAGCATCTCATGCTGGGCATCTTCGCCCACGAGACCCCGGACATAAAGCGCATCCTCCGGGAGCAGAACCTCACGAAGGACGACTTCACCCGGGAGCTTGCAAAGGTCAAGACCGGGCACGTCACCTCCGATAACCCGGAGGACACCTACGACGCCCTGGAGAAGTACGGCACGGACCTGGTGGCCCGGGCCCGGGAAAACGCTCTGGACCCCGTCATCGGGCGGGACGCGGAGATACGAAACGTCATCCGCATCCTCTCCCGCAAAACGAAGAACAACCCCGTCCTCATCGGCGAACCCGGCGTGGGAAAGACCGCCATCGCGGAGGGCCTGGCCCAGCGCATCGTCCGCGGGGACGTGCCCGAGGGCCTCAAGGACAAGACCATCTTCTCCCTGGACATGGGTGCTCTGGTCGCGGGCGCGAAGTACCGGGGCGAGTTCGAGGAGCGCCTGAAGGCCGTTTTGGAGGCCGTGCAGAAGTCCGAGGGCCGCATCCTCCTGTTCATCGACGAGCTGCACACCATCGTCGGCGCGGGCAAGACCGAGGGGAGCATGGACGCCGGAAACCTCCTCAAGCCCATGCTGGCCCGGGGCGAGCTGCACTGCATCGGCGCCACAACCCTGGACGAGTACCGCAAGTACATCGAAAAGGACGCGGCCCTCGAGCGGCGCTTCCAGCCCGTGCAGGTGGACGAACCCACGGTGGAGGACACCATCTCCATTCTCCGCGGCCTGAAGGAGCGCTATGAGATCTTCCACGGCGTCCGCATCCACGACGCGGCTCTGGTGGCGGCGGCGACGCTCTCGAACCGGTACATCACCGACCGCTTCCTGCCGGACAAGGCCATCGACCTGGTGGACGAGGCGTGCGCCCTCATTCGCACCGAGATCGACTCCATGCCGTCGGAGCTGGACGACATCCGCCGCCGCATCATGCAGCAGGAGATCGAGGAAATGGCCCTCAAAAAGGAAACGGACCGGCTCAGCCAGGACCGCCTCGAAAAGCTCCGGGGGGAGCTGGCGGAAAATAAGGAGCAGTTCAACGCCCTGAAAGCCCGCTGGGAGGCGGAAAAATCCGACGTGGACGCGGTGAAGACCGTGAAGGCGGAGCTCGAAAAAGCCACCGCGGACATGGAGCGCGCCCAGCAGGCGTATGAATACGAAAAGGCCGCGAGGCTCAAGTACGAGACGATCCCCGCCCTGCAGAAGCGCCTGGAGGACGCGGAAAACGCCCCCGGCAAGAAGGGGGATTCCCTCGTGCAGGACGCGGTCACGGAGGAGGAGATCGCGGGCATCGTGGCCCGGTGGACGGGCATCCCCGTGGCAAAGCTCATGGAGGGGGAGCGGGAGAAGCTCCTGCGCCTGGAGGAAATCCTCCATCAGCGGGTCGTGGGGCAGGACGAGGCCGTGCGGCTCGTCAGCGAGGCCATCCTCCGCTCCCGGGCGGGCATCGCGGACCCCAACCGGCCCATCGGCTCCTTCCTGTTCCTCGGTCCCACCGGCGTGGGCAAAACGGAGCTTGCCAAGGCCCTGGCCCAGGCCCTCTTTGACGACGAGCACAACATCGTCCGCATCGACATGACGGAGTATATGGAGAAGTTCTCCGTCTCCCGGCTCATCGGTGCGCCTCCCGGGTACGTCGGCTACGACGAGGGCGGTCAGCTCACCGAGGCTGTCCGCCGGAAGCCCTACTCCGTGGTGCTCTTCGACGAGGTGGAAAAGGCCCACCCGGACGTATTCAACATCCTTCTGCAGATTCTGGACGACGGGCGCATCACCGACTCCCAGGGCCGGACGGTGGACTTCAAAAACACCATCATCATCCTCACCTCGAACCTCGGCAGTCCCTATCTTCTGGAGGGCATCGGCCCGGACGGAGAGATCACGGACGAGGCCAGGACCCTGGTGGAAACCGAGCTCAAAAACACCTTCCGACCGGAATTTCTGAACCGGCTGGACGAGACGATCTTCTTCAAGCCCCTCACGAAAGAGAATCTGACCCACATCATAGACCTTTTGACAGAGTCCCTGCGGCAGCGTCTCGCGGACAAGGACCTGGGTCTGGAGTTTACCGAGAACGCGAAGCAGCACATCATCGACGGCGGCTTCGACCCCGTGTACGGCGCACGGCCCCTCAAGCGCTACCTGCAGGCAAAGGCGGAGACGCTCATCGCGAAAAAGATCCTCGCCGGGGACCTCCCCGCCGGAGCGACCCTCGTCGTGGACGAGGCAGGCGGCGAGCTCATCTGCGACGTGCGGGGCCTCACCGCCGGACCTGAAATCAGTTAAACGAACGCCCCGGGACCGCAGAGGTCTCGGGGTGTCCAACAAATCAGACCCCCTGTGCGGAAATGCATCCGTACGGGGGGTCTTTCGGTCATCCTCCGTTATAGCAGGCGGGTACCGCCCGGGTCACGGGGGACAGAAAATTGACTGCTGAGGTGTTCTCAGCCCACGGTGCAGTACATGAAGTACTTGTAGCCGAGGGGGTTGGAGAAGAAGCCGTCAACGTCGCTGCTGATCATGTAGATATCGGTGTAGAAGTACAGCGGCACGATGCAGCCGGTGGACATGAGCAGGTCCTCAGCCTCGTGCATGAGCTCGTAACGGGTCTCGTTGTCGGTGCAGGACTTGATGGTGGCGATGAGGACGTCATAGGTCTCGGCCCAGGTGCCGTTCTCGACCTGGATGTCGTAGCCATAGGGGGTCAGATCCAGGCTGTAAGCCGCCACGTCGGCATGGTCGCCCTTGCCGAACTGGACGTCGTTGTTGCCGGAGGCCGTGGTCCACATATCCAGGAAGCAGATGGGATCGTTGTAGTCCGCGAGCCAGCCGTTGCGGGCGACGGAATAGTCGCCGTTCTTACGGGTGTTCAGGAAGGTGGCCCACTCCTGGTTCTCCAGGTTCATGGTGATGCCGATGCCGGCCATGGCGCTCTGGAGGTACTCGCCGATGGCCTTGTGGCCCTCGGAGGTGTTGTAGAGGTAGGTCAGCGTCGGGAAGCCGGAGAACTGACCGGTGGTCTCGTCGTAATCGTAGTACTTCTTCAGGGTCTCGACGGCCTGCTCGAAGTTGGCCTCGAAAGCGTCGGCGGAGACGTCGTAGTAGCCCTCAAAGCCGTCGTTGTGGCCGGCGGTCTTGTAGAACTGGGTGCCGTCGGGGTTCGTCATGCCCATGGCGACAAAGGAGGAAGCGGGGACCTGGCCGGCCTGGCCGATCTCCTCGACGATGTAGTTGCGGTCGAACAGCAGGCCGATGGCGTTGCGGATCTCCGCCTTCGCGTTCTCCGCCTCCACGCCCGTCAGGCCGCTGTCCGCGGGGAGGATGTCCTCGTTGACGTTCCAGCAGACATAGTAGGTGCCGATCTGACCGGCAACGACGAACTCATCGGGATACTGCTCCTTGAGGTTGGCGATCTCGTTGGTGGGAACGTCGTCGATGAGCTGCCAGGCGCCGTTCTGGAAGTTGGAGAGCATGTTGTTGGCGTCGTCGGACAGATAGAACTCGACGGTGTCCATCGTGACGCTGTCGGCGTCGACATAGTTCGCGTTCTTCTCCAGGGTGATCAGGCTGTTGTGATCCCAGCCGGTGATGGTGTAGGCGCCGTTGCAGACGTAGGTGGCAGGATCGGTGGCCCAGCCTTCGTCAGCGACCACGTCCTCGCGGACGGGGAAGTAGGTGGGGAAGGCAAGCAGCTCGTTCCAGTAGGAAACGGCGTTGTACAGGGTGACCTCCAGGGTCTTGTCGTCGATGGCGTGGACATTCAGCTCCGCGCCTTCCACAGGCTCGTCCGCCCAGACGTCATTGTAGCCGTCCACGACCTCGAACATGTAGCCGTAGTCGGCAGCCAGCTCCACGGAGGCGGCACGCTGCCAGGCATAGGCGAAGTCGGCGGCGGTGACATCCTGACCATCGGACCACTTCAGGCCGTCGCGCAGGGTGTAGGTGTAGGTCACGGTGCCGTCCTCGTTCTCCACGCCCTCGACCAGCTCCTCGGCGGCGTCGGCAACGATCACGAGAGCTCCGTTGTCATCCTCTTCCCACTTGGCAAGGCCGGAGAACAGGTGCACGAGCATCGTGGCGCCGTCCACGGCGGAGTTCAGCGCGGGATCGAGGGTGTCGGGCTCGGAGGCCAGGCACACGGCGATCGTGCTGGGGCCGTCGGCAGCGGGTGCGGCCTCGGCGGCAGCGGTGTCCTCCGCGGCGGGGGCTTCCTCGGCCGTGGTGGGGGCTTCCTCGGCCGTGGTGGTGCTGCTGGAGGAACTGCCGCAGGCAGCCAGAGCCAGCACCATCGCCAGCGCGAGGAGAAGCGCAAGAATCTTCTTCATCTTTGGTTTTCCTTTCAAAGAAATAGTATTTTCAAACTATGACGCGGTGTTCGGCGGCATAGGTTTGAAGCGGGTCTTAGAGAGCTTCCACCCGGTGGCAGGCGACGAAATGGCCTGGGGACACCTCGCGGAATTCGGGCATCGACTCCGCGCACTGCTCCATGGCGTGGGGGCAGCGGGTGCGGAAGGGGCAGCCGGAGGGGGCGTTCAGCGGGCTGGGGATGTCTCCGGACAGGACGATGCGCTGGTTGGACCGGGCCACCTTCGGGTCCGGCTGGGGAACGGCGGACATCAGCGAGCGGGTGTAGGGGTGCAGCGGGGTGTCGTAGATCTCCGCGGCGTCCGCCAGCTCCACCATCTTGCCGAGGTACATCACCGCGATGCGGTCGCTGATGTGCCGCACCACCAGGATGTCGTGGGCGATGAAGAGGTAGGTCAGGCCCATCTTCTCCTGCAGCTCGTCAAACATGTTGATGACCTGGGCCTGGATGGAAACGTCCAGGGCGGAGACGGGTTCGTCGCACACGATGAAGCTGGGCTCCAGGGCCAGGGCCCGGGCAATGCCGATGCGCTGCCGCTGACCGCCGGAGAACTCGTGGGCATACCGGGAGGCGTGTTCGGAGTTGAGGCCCACCTGATCCATGAGCTTCAGGATGCGCTCGCTGCGCTCCTCCCGGCTTTTGCAGACCTTGTGGATGTCCAGGGGCTCACCGATGATGTCCGAAACGGTCATGCGCGGGTTCAGAGAGGAATAGGGGTCCTGGAACACCATCGTCGCCTTCTCGCGGAACTGACGGATGTCCTCCTTGGTGCGGATCTCTTTGCCGTCAAAGAAGATCTGACCGTCCGTGGGCTCGTACAGGTGCAGGATCGTGCGGCCGACGGTGGTCTTGCCACAGCCGGATTCGCCGACGAGGCCCAGGGTCTCGCCCCGGCGGATGGAAAAGGAAACGTCGTCCACTGCCTTGAGAGGCTTTGACCGGAACATGCCGACGTTGATATTGAAATACTCTTTGAGGTGCTTTACCTCGACCAGGTTGCGGGTATCGAGTTCACTCATTCGGCATCGCCGCCTTTCTCCGCCTCGGTGACGATCTCGATGGAGCCGTCCTCCACGCCGGATTTCACGTTCATCCAGCAGGCGGCCATATGATCGTCGTTGATTGTCATTCTCTCGCAGCGCTCGCGAATGCAGATCTTCATAGCGGCGTCGCAGCGCGGGGCGAAGGGACAGCCCTTGGGCATGTTCAGCAGGTCGATGGGGGTGCCGGTGATGGGCTGCAGCTTCGTGCCGGCTGTGTCCGCCGTGGGGATGGAGCGCATGAGGCCCTTGGTGTATTCGTGCCGTGGGTTATAGAAAATTTCATCCGCCGTGCCCTGCTCGCAGATGGAGCCGGCATACATGACGATCACCTCGTCGCAGAGCTGCGCCACGACGCCGAGGTCGTGGGTGATCATGATGATGGCCATGCCCAGCTCTTCCTGCAGGCTCTTCATGAGCTCCAGAATCT
>CAYNZM010000079.1:0-7967 GCA_964401725.1 uncultured Oscillospiraceae bacterium | reverse complement strand
CGTGGAGGGTGTGATTCGGGGCGTCGCAGTGGGTGGCGGCGTGCAGGGTGCCGGTATAGGTGTTGGTGCGCTTATGGAAGCGCTCGAGATACTGACCGCGGGGGAACTGCAGGTCCGCGCGGGCGCCGGGAAACGGCCAGAGGGGCGTGTCCCAGCCCCAGGGCTGGCTCAGGTCCCAGATCTTGGGCATCTTCTCGGGTTCAAGGTAGAGCTTGCTCTTGTCAAGAGGCATGTATGCCATGTCGGTGATCCTCCTATCAAAATATTTTTCGTCCGGATGGGCGTTGTTCATACACATTAAAGATACACCTTGGAACGGTGCTAAAGTCAAGCCATTTTCGTTGAAAAACGCCGGGTTTTTTGTTATAATGGGCATGTATTACTGTCGTGAGGTGAATTTCGGGATGCGATACAAGATCGGCGACGTGGCAAAAATCCTCGGCATCTCCCCGGACCTGCTGCGCTACTATCAGAAGAAAGGCGTCGTCACGCCCACCACGGGCGAGAACAACAACTACCGCTACTACGACGCCTGGGACATCAACTTCCTCATCGACTGCCTGTGGTTCAAAAACTACGGCTTCGGCATCGAGCAGACGGCAAAGCTCGTGTCGGACAGCTCCTATGAGGACGTGGTGACCGACATGCAGGCCCGCACCGCCGAGATCGAGGCCTCCATCGCCCATGAGAAAATGCTCCTGGAGCGGGCGGAGCAGTACTTCGCCGCCATGGGACGGACCCGGACCATGCTGGGAACGTGCGATCTCGTCTACAGCCCGGAGTTTTACCGCTACCTCAACCGCCGCAACTACGACTACGAAAACATCACCGAGCTCCAGGACCTCTCCCACCAGTGGCTGCAGTACATGCCCTTCGTGAACCGCAGCTTCGAGATCGACCGGGAGGACCTGGAAAACCGCACCGACAACTACGCCTGGGGCTATTCCATGGGCATGGATTTCGTGGAGAAGCTGGGGGTTCCTCTGGACCCGCCGGTGACGCACCTGCGCTCTGAGCCCAGCGTCCATGCGGTGTTCACAAGCTCCGGCAAGACGGATTTCTCCCCGAAGCACTTGGCCTTCGTCATGGACTACGTCCGGGAAAACGGCCTCACCGTCGCGGGAAACGCCCGGGGCAACCTCGTCTGCTCCGTTATGGAGGAGGGACGCCTCACAGGGTATTTCGAGGTGTGGCTCCCCGTGGAGCCGAAGGAGGGCCTCGTCTTCGCCCACCCGGAACGCTCCCATACGCTTTCTTGAAAGAAAACGTATGCAAAAAGAACTTTCGAGCCCACGTCCAGCCCGCGGAAGGGAACCCTGCCGCCCGGTAACGCACGCAGGCGGTCATGGAGAGGAGGGAGCCTGTGCCAAATCCCAACGGTAATATCTACGCCCTGATCCTCTGCGGCGGGCGGTCCAGCCGCATGGGGACGGACAAGACCGAGCTGCCCTTCGGCGGAGAGTCCCTTCTTGCCCGGGCCGCGGCCTTCTGGAAAAGCGTTCCCGGCGTCGAAAGCATCCTCGCCGCCGTGGGCACCCCGGAGCACGATATTCCCCTGCCGGAGGGGGTGACGCCGGTGTATGACGTCTTCCCCGGGGGCGGACCCATGGCGGGCCTGCACGGGGCGTTTGCTCAGTCCGACGCGGAGGCGCTGTACGTCAGCGCGGTGGATATGCCGTTTCTCACGGCGGAGCTTCTGCCGCCGCTGCCGGCGGGGGACGCCTGCGTATACGTAAAAAACGACCGCCCGGAGCCGCTTCTCGGCGTGTACCGCCGGAGCTGCCTGCCGGCGCTGGAACAGGCTCTGCAAGGCGGTCAGCGGAAAATGACCGCCCTGCTGGACCGACTGCGGACAAGCTACCTCCCCCTGCCGGAGGACCTTGCCGCCGCCGCGGAGAATCTCAACACCCGGGAGGACTATCTCCGGGCCATCGCCGGAACGCCGCCCACCGTCGCCTGCATGGGCTGGTCCGGCTCCGGGAAGACCACCTTTCTCGAAAAGCTCCTGCCCATCCTTACCGCCCGGGGCCTGCGGGTGGCGGTCCTGAAGCGGGACGCCCATGGCTTCCAGATGGACACCCCCGGGAAGGACACCTACCGCCTCTCCCGCGCCGGGTCCGTCGCCACGGCGATCTCCGGTCCCAGCGGCTGGGCCATCCTCGGAAACGAGCCCATGGACCCGGAGGACCTTAGGCGGATGCTCCCCCCGGCGGACCTGATCCTTCTGGAGGGCCATAAATACTGCGCTTATCCGAAAATCGAAGTCCACCGCAAGGCTACGGGAAAGCCCTTCATCACCGCGGACGCCACCCTTCTCGCCGCCGTGACGGACGAACCCCTCCCCACCGACGCCCCCCAGCTCGGGCTCGACGACGCCGAGGCCTGCGCGGACCTTCTCTGCCAAATCTTTATCCGAAAGGACACGCCATGAACGAAACGATCGACGCGAGATTTTTCCTGCGCTGGGGCAAACGGCTGCTGGTATACGCCGCGGGCCTTTACATGATGGCCATGGGCGTGGTGTTCTCCGCCCGGTCGAGCCTCGGCGTCAGCCCCGTCGGGTCCCTCGCGAACGTCCTCTACCAGATCGGTCTGGCCCGGAATGCTCCGGATTATGTAAACCTAGGCAACTGCACCATCGCGGTCTACTGCCTGTACATCCTCACGGAATTTCTTCTGCTGCGCCGGGATTTCAGGCCCGAAATGCTCCTGCAGCTCGTGGCGTCGGTCCTCTTCGGGCAGCTTGTGAACCTCGCCACGGCGATGCTGGCGTTTCTGCCGACGCCGGGGAATTACTTTGCCCAGATGGGGTATCTTCTCTGCAGCATTCCCCTCGTGGCGGCGGGCGTGATGCTGTATCTATCGCCGCAGATCCTCCCCACCCCCGGCGAGGGCATGAGCCTTGCCATCTCGAAGAAGACCGGTCTTTCCGTGGGTTCCTCAAAAATGGTGTTCGACTGCTCCCTGGTGGTGCTCTCGTGCGTCACGTCGCTCATCTACTTTCACGGTCTCGTGGGCGTGCGGGAGGGCACGGTCATCTGCGCGCTGCTGGTGGGCTTTGTCATGCGGCTGATGATGCGCGTGTGCGAGAAGCCTCTCATGCGCTTTGTGGAGCGGGATACGAAGCTCCGTCAGCTCATCGGGGACGAGGATTTTTACTTCGACAGGACCGGAAAGCCGAAGCTCCTTATCTCCATCGGCTGGGAGTTCGGCTCCGGCGGATATGAGCTGGCAAGGAAGCTCGCGGAGCATCTCGGCGTCCGATTCTACGGCAACGACGAGCTCATCCCCCTGGAGGTGGAAGAATCCGGCCTGCCGGAGAGCTTTATCCAGAAGCACGAGCACAATATGTCCCACGCCGTGGTGTACGACTTCATGAACGCCGGCTACGCCATGAACCTGGAGCTGACGCCCCTGGAAAAGCTCTTTGCCGCCCAGGTGAAGATCATCCGCCGCATCGCCCGGAGGGACGAATCCTGCGTCCTGGTGGGCCGCTGCTCGGACTACATCCTCTACGACGACCCCAACAGCTTCCGCATCTTCATCCATGCCCCCACGGACTACCGGGTGGCCCGTATCGCCTCGGGCATGCGCATCCCCACGAAGCAGGCCGCGGCGGACCTGAACGCCACGGATACCTCCCGGGCGCGGCACTACGAACACTTCACGGGCCGTCCCTGGGGCGACACGAAATACTATAACCTGGCGGTGGATACCCGGGCCTTTGGGGACGACAAGGCCCTGGAGCTCATTGAGGACGCCATCCGCTGCTGGTGCCAGCACCGGGAGATCGACTACGAGGAAGCCCTCGCCGCGAGGGAAAACGGCTGAACCCGGAACAACAAAGCACTCCCCGACGGCGTTTTGCGTACCGTCGGGGAGTGCTTTTGCTTTAGAAATCCGCCTCGTCGGAGGCGGTGGTGGTTTCCGTTTTGCCGGAGGCCTCGCCGCTGGTCCGGGGCGAGGGCATCCCTCCGCCGCCACCCATGCCGCCGGAGGCACTGCCGAGAGCCGAGGCGTCCACAAGGGTGGAGCTGTCCTCCTTCTGGCCCGCCGTGGTGGAGGGGATGGATCCATTGAGCTGACCGGCGATGCTCTGGGTCCGGAGGTCGAAAAACAGCAAAAGCTCCTCTACCCCCGCCTCGAAGGCCTCCGCCGTGGTAAAGGACCGGGGGTCCCGCTCCACATACGGGGCGATGAGCTGGCTTACCCGGGTGATCTCCTCCGCCAGCCAGCCGGTATCCCACACGTCCGCCAGAAACATACGGTACAGGGCGTGGTAGCGGGCGATATAGCCCTCGTCCGCAAAGACCCACGCGACGAGCGGACGTTCCTCCAGCGTGCCGCTGGTGACCGGGGTGTCGATGGGGGAGTTCACCACCGACGCCATGCCGCTGCTGCCGAAGTCCCCGAAGGCCTCGTTGTAGTCCCAGGGGATGAAGGAGAGCTGTCCGGCGTTTTCGTAGAGGTAGTAGTTGTGCACGGAGGAGCCGGTGTAGCTGTCGCCGTTGCAGACATAGCTGTGGACCGCGAGATACCGCAGCACGGCGTCGGTATCCACGACGGCAGGGATGTTCTCGCCCTCCGAGAGCTGCCGCAGGGAGTCGATGAGGCGATATTTATCCTTGCGGGAGATGTCGGTCTTGACGCTGCCGAAGATGTTGGGATAGCTGTCCGGGTCGCCGTCGATGTACTTGAGCTTTACGTCGTCGGAGCCGCCCATGCCGCCGCCGGCACCGCCGTTATTGAGGTTGTCGGGTTTATAGAGGTTTCCGTGCTCCGGGCCGTAATTCCGGGCGAGGAACCCGTCCTCCACCGCCTCCACTGCGAGGTAGAAGCCCCAGTCCTCGCCGTTCACCGTCACGAACACGAAGCTGCACAGGGGCGAGGCCACACCGAAGCGGTCCATCATGCGGTAGGTGATGTAGTCCCGAAGGCAGGAATCGTCCACGACGAGGTTGTTGAGGCCGAGCTTATCAAGGCCCCGGTAGGAGGCGTTTTCGTCGTAGTGGTCGAACTCCGCCTTGAAGCTGTATTTCCCCGTGGCCCGGGACCGCTGCATGGAGCTGTTGCCCTTGCCGCGGATGGCCACGTTCTCGCAGAGCTCCCCGTCGATGACCATGTCGCAGGAGATATATTCTTTGCTTTCGCAGTTCTGGATGAAAGCGTCCCAGGTGCCGTCTTCCGGGACGAGGATATCGATGGTGTGGACGTAGGACGTATCGAACAGAGCCTCGGCATAGGACGCCTCCGGGAGCGTCTCCGAAGCCGTTTCCGCCGGGACCTCCGCCGCATCCGATCCGCAGCCGGCGCAGAGCAGGCAGCACGCCGCCGCCAGAAGCGCGAGGAAGAGCTTTCTCATATCCCTGACCTTTCATGCAAAGTACCTTCATTATAGCGGCTTCCCGCGTCCCCGTCAACGAAAAAGGACGGCTCCGGGGAGCCGTCCTTCCATGAGGGAACGAATCAGTCGATGCCGCCGAAGCCGCCGGGAGGGGTCTCGCCGGGAGCCAGGTCCGCGGGGGGATCGGGAGGCATGGAGCCGTCGGGCATATTGCTGGCCTCGCCGGAGGCGTTTCCGGCGTCGGACGCCGCGGGTTCTACGGTGATGGTGCCGTCGGCGTTCTCGGTGACGATGCCGTTCACCGTGCCGTCGATGACGTTCAGGCTGTCCAGGATGCAGGTGCCGGTGACGTTCCAGACCGCGCCGTTCACCAGGGTGACGTTCATCCGGCCGATGGCGTTGTGGGCGGGAGTGTTCACCACCCGGCGGGCAGCGAGGTAGTTATAGGTGTTCGCGGCGGTGCCGTCCATGGGTTCGCCGGTCTTGTTGAAGAAGAACTGACCCACGATGGGATCGCCGTTTTCGTCGCAGTGCTGGGCGTAGCTCGTGGAGATCTGACCGGTGAGGGTGGCGTTGTCCAGGGTCACGTCCACGGTGGAGGTGGACCAGGTGGACAGAACGTTCGTGCTGCCGTCGTACTTCGCCAGGGTGGAGGCGTTGTTGGAGGAGCCGGTGGAGTTCCAGATGTCGCCCTCCAGGGCGGAGTTTTTGATGGTGACGGTCTTGGTGGTGCCCTCGGAGGACGCGCCGGCAGCGTCGCCCGGGGTGTTCGCGAGATACTCGGCGTAGGTCAGGTCCACCACGTCCATCTCCAGGTCATTGGCGTCGGTACCAACGTCATCGGTATCCATGAACTGAAAGAGCTTGTGTCCCCAGGGATTTTCCTTCGTGAAGTTCACGGTCACGTCGTCCAGGGTGATGTCCACCGCCCCGGTGGACATGACGGCATAGAGGGCATCCGCCACGTCAAAGTCGGAGTTTGCGATGTTCGCGACATACGCCTGACCGTGGCTCATGAAAGCGATGCGGTCGCACCAGCCGTAACCGCGCTGATTCTCGGAGGCCAGGAAGTCGAAGGTGCCGCCCGTCAGAATGGCGAGATAATCCGGGGCGTAGAACCGGCAGCCGTAGAAGTTGTCGTCGAAGCCGTCGCAATAGGTGACGTAGCCGGAGCCTTCGCTGGTGTTGAACACGTCCACGTAATACTCCGTGCCGTCATTCATGGTCACGGCGAGGTCCGCGCCGTCGGCGGAATCCTTCGCCTTGCCGATGATGGCAATGGTGTCGGTGCCGTTCAGAACGCCCTTGCCGGAGTCGGTGGAGAGGACCGCCCAGTTGTCGCAGACGGCAAGGGTGTCAAAGAAGCTCAAAGTGGCGTTGCCATAGCAGATGGCCGCCCGCATGGAGCCGTAAAGCCCCAGGGCGATGGGCGGGCACTGCAGCATCGGCGCGCTCCAGTTGCTGGTGTAGTTTTCGTTGGTGTAATAATAGTGTGTTCCGGAGCCGAACATGCCGGAGTAGTCCTCGGAATAGAATTCCCCGGAGATGCCCAGGGCCTCGATCTCCGCATCGGTCAGAGGCGCGTCGGTAATGAAGAAGCGGTCGTAGGCATAGGGACGGTAAGAGAAATTGTCCTCCGCGTCCTCCGCGAAGATGGCGGAGTCGTACACGTTCACGACGGAGGTGCCGCCGGCCCAGACGCCGTCGTGGAGGGGCCCTTCGGTGTTCAGGACCACGTTTTTCACGTCCATCTCAGCGCTGCCGGCGACGTTGATGCCGGTGCCCCAGCCGCCGTTCTGACCGAAGTCGTTGCCGCCCATGCCCCGGGTGTTGATGGTAATATCCTCCACCGTGACCTTGGAGCCGTCTTCGTTGTAGACGTAGATGGCGCTGATGTAGTCCGCGTCGATGTCGATCTCGCCGCCGGTGACGGAGCTGTCCGTCACGGTGACGCCGTGGGCCGCCGCGGGAATGGAGCGGGCAGCCTGGTACTTGCCGTCCTCGATGTCCACGACGCCGGTGAACCAGAAGTTGCCCCAGTTGGCGGTGTTCATGGACATCGTGACGCTGTCAGAGTTGCCCTTTTCGAGGACGAAGAGCTCCGCGTCCGCCGTCCAGTTCGCAGGATCGGCCAGATCCACCACCGCGCCGTCCCGGACGAGGACGAAGGTCTCCTTGTCCGCGTCGATGGTCTGGTAGGTGCCGTCGGAGAAGGTCACCGTCTCCGCCTGGCTGTACAGAGCGGAATCCACGTAGTTCGCGTCCTTCGCGGCAACGGTCACGCCGGTGATGACCTTACCCGAGGGCTCGCCGGAGGCCAGGGCCGCCGTGCCCAGCGAGGCCAGCATCAGCGCGGTCAGCAGGACCGCCAGAAATTTCCGAATGCTTTTCATAGTGTCTCCCTTCGATGTTGTGATTTGTGAACGTGTCTGCGCATTTTTTCACAGGATCAGTGTAGCACATCCCGCCGGAAAAGACAATCCGAAACGCCCGAAAATCCCCTCTTGCACTTTTTGGCGCGATGGGGTATAATGGCAGGGCTTCAAGCGGATGTAGCTCAGTTGGATAGAGCGTTGGCCTCCGGAGCCAAAGGTCGTGGGTTCGAGTCCCGTCATCCGCACCA
>CAYNZM010000078.1:0-8004 GCA_964401725.1 uncultured Oscillospiraceae bacterium | reverse complement strand
CGCCCTGTATTTTGCCCTGTCGGACCGCCCGGGATGGAGCGTCGCCATGGCCGCGGTCAGCGTGTCTTTCAAGCTCCAGGGCATTTTCCTTCTGCCCATCTACCCCATCCTGCTCCTTACCCGCCGGGTGAAGGTGAAGCATCTATTCCTCTTCCCCGCCGTGTATATCGCCACGCTCCTGCCGGCGGTGCTGGCGGGACGGAATTTCTGGGAGCTTCTGACGCTGTACTACAACAACACCAGCACCATCGGGGACGGGCTGAACTACAACTCCTCCTCCCTCTATTCCCTTATTGACTTTTCGGCCCTGCCCACGGATGCCGCCGCCACCATCGGCGTGATCCTGGCCTTCGGGCTGTGCGGCGGGATGTATATTTGGTTCCTGCTCCGGAAGGACCAGGTGGATGACCGGGCGATCTTCGCCGCGGCCCTGGTGCTGTGCCTGGGGGTGCCGTATCTTCTGCCCCATATGCACGACCGTTATTTCTTCCTGGCGGACGTTTTGAGCTTTGCCCTCGCCGTGACCCTGCCCGCCATGGCCCTGCCGGCGGCTCTCGTCAGCTTCGGGTCCTTCCTGGGCTACCACGCCTATCTGCGGATGCGGTATCTCGTGCCCATGCGCTGGGGCGGAGCGGCGATGCTGCTGGCGCTGCTTTTCTTCTTCGGATGTACGGTCTGGTGCCTCAGTCATTCCCGTGCCACGCCCCCGGAAGAGGAAACGGAAGCCATTTGAACGAACCGGAGCAAAACTTCTTGTGAAATCTCCCGCAATGTTATATAATGCTGTCATCCAATTCTAAAACAGAAGGAGAAAAAACATGAGAAAGTTCCTGGCAGTTCTTATGGCGCTGGCCATGCTGCTGAGCCTCGGCGTTACGGCGATGGCCAGCGGCGACCCGGCGGGCGACGACTACGACGTCGTTGCCGCCCGCGTGGAAGCCTTCATGGGCGGCGACGACGCCTCCGGTGAGGCGTCCTCCGGCAGCGACGAGGCCGTAGCCTACGAGCTCGGCACCGTCACCCAGAACCCCGACGGCTCCGTCACCGTCACCCGCGGCGTGGCGGAGACCATCTCCGCCGACACGCTGATCCTCCGGGACGTCGGTCCCGTGGAGGGCAAGCTCCTGACCCTTGTGGCGGACGGCGTGGAGGTCCCCGTGGCGGACGGCACCTACAAAAACGCGACTCTCGTGGCCACGGACTACATCCATCCGGAGGAGGGTCTCTACATCGGCGCGATGACCCAGTCCGCCGGAACCAAGTGGCGCACGGCGGTCATGATCGACGGCGGCAAGTTTGACGCCGCCACCTCCGCCACCGCCGCCCTCCAGGCCGGCGACATCGGCGAGGAGAAGGCCTCCGGCATCGTCATCGACTCCGACGCGCCTCTCTTCGACGGCGTGATGGTGAATGACTCCACCTACACCATCGACGGCATGTTCATGACGGCGGACGGCTCCGGCGGCACGGACTTCACGGGCTACGGCGCGGGCGTTGCCAGCTTCGGCGCGTCCAAGACCACCGTGAACGGCCTCGTGTTCTTCGGCGCAGGTCCCCAGCGCCACGGCGTTTTCATGGGCGGCAACGCTCCCGAGGACGCCCTGGAAGTCACCGTGAACAACTCCTATGTCCGGGCGGACGGCTCCAAGTATGAATCTCTCGCCACCGGCATGTCCGGCTGCCCCTGGATGCTGGGCATCAGCCCCGACGGCCACGCCCGCGCCACCATGGCGGACGGCTTCGGCATCGCCCACTACAACGACTGCATCCTCCTGTCCGACGGCTGGGGCATCCTCTCCACCGACGACGTGGCGGCAAACCCCGTCTGGGGTGAGTACACCCTCCAGCTGGATGTGCACAACACCGTCGTAGACGTGACCACGGACGGCACCGACGATCCCAGCGCCTACGGTACCTACGCCATCGGCGCGTGCATGAACCGCTTCTACGGCTGCCAGATCGGAAACGGCGCGGAGAGCGCTCTGTTCAAGCTCAACGCCTCCAAGCTGCCGGATTATGGCGTAGACTACAGCTACGGCACCGTGGAGTACGGTCTGACCTATGCCGCGGTGGTAGCGAACGAATACGCGGGCGTCGGCTTCTACGACGGCACTGTCGTAAACACCAAGTACGGCGTCATGTACCACAAGACCTCCAACGTCCGCTACCCGGACGGCGTGGGCTCCGTAGCCGAGGCCGGCGTGACCGAGGCGAAGGACTCCACCTTCAAGACCTACGGCGCGGCGTTCCTCATCAAGGCCTGCACCCCGGTCATTGAGGTGGAAAACACCCTGTTTATCCCCGAGAAGGGCGTCATCGCCCAGCTCATGACCTGCGACGACCCCGGCATGGGCGCGGCGAACTTCTCCGAGACCCTGTTCACCGACCCGGACGCCTTTGCGGCGAGCCTCGCGGTGGACCCGGACTATGACCCCTACGACTACAACCTGGTCTCCCGGAAGCTGAACAACAACCAGGTGGACAACTTCATCATCGACCCGCAGCTCACCTTCACCGACTGCAACGCCGAAAACGGCACGGCGCTGAACGGCGACTTCTACAACTCCATCTCCGTCCAGACCTCCGGCGAGGGCATGACCTGGTTCGGTCAGAACCTTATCCTGAATTTTGTGAATTCTGACCTGAACGGCAATGCCTCCAGCTCCAGCGCTCTGCATGTGGAGTACGGCTACTACACCGACGACGCCGGCAACGTCATCCCCGCAGCGGACACCGCCTCCGCCATCGCCGCCGGCGCCACGAAGGGCGTTATCGACAGCGACTCCGCCACCCTTCTCGGCAACCTCTCCAACACCCCCGCCGCCACCGTGAACAACGGCGTCTGGGTCAGTCTCGCGGAAGGCTCCACCTGGACCCCGGCGGACACCTGCTACATCACCCGCCTCGTGGTGGACGCCACCTCCGCCGTGAACGGCACCGTGACCGTGGACGGCGTTGTGACCGACATCCAGCCCGGCGTGGTCTACACCGGCGCCATCGTCGTGACCCCCGCCGCGAGTGCTTCCGGCGAGGCCAGCAACATGGCCGACGGCTCCATGCCTCCCGAGCGTCCCGCGGACCTGGGTCCCAGCGACGAGCCTCCCGGGGGCTTCGGCGGCATCGACTGATTCCGAACCATATAACCAGCGCAGGACCGTGGGAAACCGCGGTCCTGCTTTCTGTTTCGGTTGCGTTTTTCCCGCGGCGGCGGTATAATGGCGGCAAGAAAACACACAAGAGGAAACGGCTATGAAACGATTGACGGTCCTGCTTCTCACGGTGGCGCTCCTGACAATGACGGCGGTCCCGGCTCTGGCGGCGCAGAGCGCTTCGGCGGAGCCCAGCGGCGAGACATCCTCCGGGGAGCTTCTTATCGTTCCGGGGACCTACACCGCTGAGGACGGCAGTGTCCTCACCGTGAACGAGGACGGCACGGCGGCCTATGAGACCGTCGTCTCCGGGCGCATCAACGCCCGACCCATCAGCGGACGGCTGACCTTCACCGGCACGCTGGAGATCGATGGGTTTTCCTTTGACCGTGTGAAGTTTTACATCCTTGACCTCACGGACATCGCCGCGTCCCTGGGGTATACGGACGCCTCCCTCTGGGAAGGACAGGCGGAGGACCTGTATCGCGCGGCGCTGACCGCTATGGAGGAAACGCCATGAACTGGCTGGAGATTTCCGTTCCCGCCCACGGCGACCCGGAGGCGGTGTGCGACCGGCTTCTCGCCCTGGGAGCGGAGAGCTTCGTCATCGAGGACGAGCACGATTTTCAGAGCTTTCTTGAAAACAACACCCAGTACTGGGACTTCGTGGACGACGCCCTGGAGGCGGATTACCGCGGTGCCAGCCGCGTGAAGTTCTGGCTTTCGGACGACCCGGAGGGGGCATCCATCCTCTCCCGGGTCCGGGAGGCGGGCTTCGACCCCGCCGTGAAGCGGGTCAGCGACGCCGACTGGGAAAACAACTGGCGAGAGTACTACCGGCCCATCGAGATCGGACAGCGGCTCGTGATCGTCCCGGAGTGGATCGACTACGACGGGGATCGGGTCCCTGTAAAGCTGGACCCAGGCCTGCTCTTCGGCACCGGCGACCATCCCACCACCAAAATGTGCCTCGCCGCGGTGGAAGAAACGGTCCATCCTGGGGTCAGGGTCCTGGACCTGGGCTGCGGCAGCGGCATCCTCGGCATTGCTGCGGCGAGGCTGGGCGCGGCGGAGGTGACCGCCGTCGACGTGGACGACAAGGCCCCGGACATCGTGCGAACGAACGCCGCGCTCAACGGCGTGGCGGAAAAATTCACGGTCCATGTGGGGGACGTGATCGGAAGCGCCTCCCTGCGGACCGGCCTCGGGACGGGGTATGGCCTGGTCCTCGCGAACATCGTGGCGGACGTGATCGAGCCTCTCGCTCCCTGCGTGCCGGGATTTCTCGCGGCGGACGGCGTGTTCGTCTGCTCCGGCATCATCGACGGCCGGGAGGGCAGCGTCGCCGCGGCGCTGGAGGCGGCGGGCCTGCGCATCCGGCAGCATAAGCATATGGACGAGTGGCACTGCTTTGTGTGCGGCAAAGCATAACGCGCAGAACAACAGAGATGCCCGGGACCGATCTGGTCCCGGGCAATGTGCGTCTTTGGGGGGAGGTCAGTCCGCGAACTGGCCGTTGTAGGTGACGAGGGAGGCGGAGGACACGCCGTCCAACTCGAACAGCGGGGTAACGAAGGCGGTGTCGTCGTTTTTGAGGGTGACCTCCACGGAGAGCTCGATGCCTGCGGGGGTGACGGTCTTGGCCTTCACGGAGGAGCGAGCCACGGCGGCGTCGATGGCACGCAGGACCGCCTTTTCCGCGTCGCCGTCCGCGCAGTTTACGACCAGGATGTAGGGATGCTCGCCGATCTTCCGGCGGGCAAAGACGATGAGGATGAGGCCGATGATGATGCTGCCGATCACCGCCAGCAGGAACATACCCGCGCCGATGACGATGCCCACCGCCAGGGCCCAGAACAGGAAGACGATCTCGAAGGGCTCCTTGATGGCTGCGCGGAAACGGACGATGGACAGCGCACCCACCATGCCGAGGGACAGGACCACGTTGGACGTGACGGCGAGGATGACAAGAGTCGTCACCATGGTCAGGCCGATGAGCGTGATGCCGAAGCCGGCGGAGTACATGACGCCCTGGAAGGTGCGTTTATAGATAAAAAAGATGAACGCGCCGAGGACACAGGCAAAGGCCATGGCGATGAGCACATCCCACACGGAGATCTCGGTCACGTTCTGCAGGAAGCTGGATTTGAATACGTCGTTGAATGTCATGATGCTTTCTCCTTAGATGTCGTATTGCCGGCAGGCGGCGTATTTGGAAAAGGCGCGGGCGCGGGGGGTACCCTCCTGCACGACCATACGGATGATGTCGGGCAGAAAGGCGTCGTATTTGACCTCCAGGATGACCCGATCCGGATGGACCGGCACCAGGAGAGCGTTTCCGGAGAGCATGTCGCGGTCGCAGACGCCGCTGCGGATGTCGTAGTCAAAGGTGACGCGGACGTTGCCGGGGCCGTAGACGAAGGGTTCGCGGCGATAGGCCACGATGGTCTTCGGGCGAAGCAGGTCCGTCCGCATCCGGCAGTAGAGCTCCTGCATCAGCGGACGGGCGTCGTCCATCATCCAGGACAGGTCCCCGTCCAGCATCCGCCGCAGCTCCGTCGGGGACATGGGGCAGGAGTATTTCCTGCCAAGCCCGCCGTATTTGACTTTCTTTTCGAGATGCAGGGTGGCGGGGTTTCCGTTATACATGCGGATGCGGAATTTTTCCCGCCGGGACACGCCGCTGTAGTTCTGGAGCAGGGCGGTGTCGCCCAGGTCGTCGAAGTACAGGCTCCGGATGTGGTAGGTGCCGTCCGGCCCCACATGGGGGTCCAGGTGCATCACCGTCCGGCAGCGGGCGCTGATGGCGGCGTATTCCCCTCGGGCAAGCTCATATTTCAGCTCCTGCCGGAGCATATCGTGGGAATGAGAAGTTTTCATATCGATGCAAATTTCCCTTCCATTTCGGGGAATGTGTGGTATACTGATACACACGATAGATTAATGAATTGTAAGCGAAGCCTATCATATCACATCCCGGCGCAAATTTGAATTGTAAAAACCGCGAAAAATAAAAATATACATTTTCTACAATTTTTTCGACGAAAATTGCGTCTTTTTACTAAACAAAATGCTTGTGAGGTGCGAAAAGCCATGAAGAAAGTCCTGTCCATCGTCCTGATCTTTGTCCTGGTGCTGGCGGCGCTGCTGGGCGTTTCGGCCCTGTGGGAGCGGGTGCGCCCCGCAAAGGAGGAGCCCGCCGAGGCGGACACCCGGGAGACGAAGACCATCACGAACACCATGGACACCGCCAGCGCCACGGTGATCTCCCTCGCCCAGGGCGGCACGACGATTGCCGGCCTCGGCGCGGAGGTGAAGGACGACCGGGTGACCATCGCCTACCCCGGCACCTATCTTGTGACCGGCACTCTCACGGACGGACAGCTCATCGTGGACCTGGGAGACTTCTCCGGGGCGGTGTACATCCTCTTTAACGGTGTGTCCATCATCTGTCCGGACGGTCCGGCCCTGTATACAAAGCAGGCGGACCTGACGGCGGTGTATCTTGTGGAGGGCACGGAGAATTCCCTGCGGGACGGCGAGAGCTATCTCGTGGCGGAAGGCCCGGAGAAAAAGACCGGCGCGGGCATATACAGCGCGGACGATCTTCTGATCTGGGGCGACGGTTCTCTCACCGTCACCGGCCTTTCCGCAGACGGCATCCGCTCGAAGGACGCCTTGTACCTCGCAGGGGGCAGCGTGACGGTCTACGCCGCGGACGACGGCGTCCAGGCCAGCGATTTTGTCTACATCTACGACGGCGACCTTACCATCTCCTGCTATGGCGACGGCGTCAAGACCACCGAGGGAGAGGTCGCAGTCTATGGCGGTTCCCTCTCCATCGCCAGCGCCGGGGACGGCATCGCCGCCATCACGACCCTGGACATCCAGGCCGGGGGCATCGCCATCACCACCTACGGCGGCACCGAAAACTACGAGACCGTCGCCCTGAACGACCTCAGCGCCAAGGGCCTCAAGGCGGAGACGATCACGATCTCCGGCGGGACCCTCGCTCTGAACACGGCGGACGACGGCATCCACGCCGCCCGGGACGCCTGCATCACCGGCGGGTCCATCTCCATCGCCTCCGGGGACGACGGCATCCACGCCGCCGGGACGCTGGACATCCGGGGCGTGACCCTGGACATCCCGGCAAGCTATGAGGCCATCGAGGGAGACTCCGTTCTCCTATCCAACGTGACCCTCACCGCCACCGCGGAGAACAACGCCATCGACGCCGGGGAGGGCGGATGCACGGCCTACTCCGTTGATATGACCCTCGACGCGCCGCGGGCCATCAGCTCGGACGGAGCGCTGGACCTTTACGCATGCGCCGTCGATCTCCACGCGGACGGAACGGATAGCCTATTCGCCTTCACGGAGGCGGAGCTGGTTGGCTGCACGGTGGCGGTCGCCGCGGACACGGGCCGCTCCGAGGTCCTGCTGGCGAAGGGCACGCTTCCCGGAACGCTTCTCTTTGGCTTCTCCGAGGCCATTCCCGCCGGAACGGAATTTATTCTGACGGAGCCCGGCGGCGAGACGGTGTATGCCGTTTCCTTCGCCAGCGACGCCTCGGCGGTGATGCTCTCCCTGGACGGCCTGCTGGACGGCCAGACCTACGCCCTCACCGTGGGGGAAAACGCCGTGGAGTTCACCTACGACGCCGACGGATGCTTTGTAAGCGAGCCGGAACCCGTGAGGGAGTCGCGGCAGGGCGGCTTCCCCGGCATGCCCGGCGGCGGACGGCGCTGAACCCACCAAACAACACGAACACCGGCGGGATGTCCCCGCCGGTGCGTTTTTTCGGTGGCGTATCAGAGCATGCCGAGGTATAGCTTTCCGTAGTCGAAGGCCC
>CAYNZM010000077.1:0-8041 GCA_964401725.1 uncultured Oscillospiraceae bacterium | reverse complement strand
CTTTGTGATGGAGCAGATCAATGGCTAATTACCACATCGACCGCATTAACGACGACATTCGCCGGGTCCTGTCCGAGAGGCTGCGGGAGGTCAAGGACCCCCGGGTCCAGCAGGGCGCAATGCTCACCGTCACCCACACCGAGACCACGAATGACCTGCGCTGGTGCAAGGTTTACATCAGCGTCCTCGGAGAGTACGACGAACGCGAGATGCGCCGGGGTCTGAAATCCGTGTCCGGCTGGCTGCGTCGTGAGCTGGGAAGCGCCCTGGACCTGCGCTACACCCCGGAGCTGAACTTCGTCATGGATGACTCCATCGCCCACGGCGCGTATATCAACCGACTCATCAACGATTTGGACATAGACCACACCGGTGATAATGATGACTCTGAATGACACCATAACTTATCTCAAAGAGCACGACGGATATTTACTCGTAACGCATATCCGTCCCGACGGCGACACGCTTGGCAGTGCCGCCGCTCTTTGTCGTATCCTGCGGTCCATCGGAAAGACCGCCTATATCTATGACAACCCCCAGACCACGGCGAAGTACGCTGTTTGGACCGCCCCGTACATTGCGCCGGAGGGTTTTGTCGCGTCCTGTGTGATTGGCGTAGACCTGGCCTCGGAGCGGTTGTTTCCGAAGGGATTTCCGCCGGAGACGCATTTCGATCTATGCATCGACCACCACCCCACGAATACGGGCTATGCCGAGCGTCTGTTCTGCCAGCCGGAGAAGGCCTCCTGCGGGGAGCTGATCCTGCAGATCGCCCAGGCGCTGAATGCTTTGGATAAGAAGACGGCGGAGCTTCTGTATATCGCCGTATCCACGGACTGCGGCTGCTTTGTATATGCAAACACCACCGCCGAGACCCACCGTGCCGCGGCGGAGCTGATGGACGCCGGAGCGGACTATAAAGAACTGAACATTGCGCTGTTCCGCCAGACATCGTTCTCCCGGCTGATGCTGGAAGGGCTGATCTTCGCGAGCATGCGGCAGTACGCCGAGGGAAAGCTGAACGTCGCCGTGGTGACGCTGGACATGATGTCCCGCTCCGGAGCCTCGGAGGACGACTGCGACGATCTCGCATCTCTTGCCGGACGCGTGGAGGGAAGCTACGTCTCCGCCACCATTCGGGAGCTTGCTCCGAAGGAGTGCAAGGTCAGTCTTCGCAGCGGGGAGCTGTTCGATGTCTCGGCCATCTGCGCCCTCCACGGCGGAGGGGGACACCGCATGGCCTCCGGCTGCACCATCTTCGAGGACGTGGAGACCACCCGTGACATCCTCGTCCGGGAGATCACGGAGGCGCTGTGATGGACGGTTTTCTGCTGGTGGACAAGCCCACCGACTGGACCAGCATGGACGTCTGCGCGCATCTTCGCGGCGTTCTGCACGAGCGTCACATTGGTCACACCGGGACCCTTGACCCGAACGCCACGGGACTTCTCGTGGTCCTCACAGGCAAGGGTACCAAGGCCGCAAAATATCTGGAAAACGACAGCAAGGAATACATCGCCCGTCTGCGTCTCGGCCTTCGCACCGACACCCAGGACATCTGGGGAACCCACCTTGCCGAACAGCCGGCGGAGATGACGAAGGAAGAGATAGAGAGCGTTCTGCCTCGTTTCCGCGGCGATGTTCTGCAGATCCCGCCCATGTATTCCGCCATTAAGCGCCACGGCAAAAAGCTCTATGAGATCGCCCGCCGGGGCGGTGACGTGGAGCGCGAACCACGGCCCATCACCATCCACCGTCTCGAACTGCTCGACCCCGACGAGAACGGCGACTGGGGACTGTTTGTAGCGTGTTCCAAGGGAACGTACATCCGCACCCTGTGCGCGGACATTGGCGACGCTCTGGGCTGCGGCGGCTGCATGAGCGCGCTGCGCCGGGTGCGCTGCGGAAGCTTTACCATTGACGAAGCGCATACGCTGGAGGACATCCGCTCAGACCCGGAGGCATATGTCCAGCCGCTGGACCGCATTTTATGTGAGGTGGATTCTCGTGAATGATGTGCAGCGCGTGATCGCCCTGGGCTTTTTCGACGGCGTGCATCTGGGTCACCAGGCGCTGATGCACCGGACTGTGCAGCGAGCCGTCGAGCGGGGCGTTCGTCCGGCGGTCATCTCCTTCGACGCCCACCCGGATACCTTTGTCCATGGGGTGGAGGTTCCGCTTCTCGGCAGCGTCGCGGACCGGAAGGACCTCATTACCCGCATGGGCGGAATCGACGACATCATTATGATCCACTTCGACCGCCGCTTCATGCAGATGCCCTGGGACGTTTTTCTGGATTCTGTTCGGCGGGATTTGGGCGCGGTGCATCTTGTCATGGGCCGGGATTTCTGCTGCGGCCACAAGGGCCTCGGCACCTCGGACCGCATCGCCGCCTGGTGTGGATCGCACGGCATGGGCTCGGACATTGTCTCCGAGGTCTATGTGGATGACATTGTTGTGAGCTCCACACATATCCGCTCCCTCGTCGCGGCAGGGGATATGGAAAACGCCGCGCGGTTTCTGGGGCATCCCCATACGCTGACAGACACTGTGGGCTATGGCTACAAGATCGGCCGGAGCATCGGTGCGCCTACCATCAACACTCGCATCCCGGAGAACGTTATCGTCCCGCGCCATGGCGTGTATGCCACCCGGGTCTGGCTGCCGGAGGGTCCAAAGCCCGCCGTCACGAACGTCGGTGTGCGACCGACCTTCGATAACGATGACCGCCTCACGGTGGAATCGAATATCCTCGACTTCAATGGGAACCTCTACGGCTCCCAGGTGCGTCTGGAGTTCCTGCGCTTCCTGCGGGAGGAGCGACGCTTCCCCACGCCGGAGGCATTGGGTGAGCAGATACGAAAGGACATTGCCGCGTCCCGCGCGTTTTTTTCGGTGCCTTGACCGTATCCCCGCCCGTAGACGGCGGGGATATTTTGTGGTATAGTGATAGCATGAGAATTCTTGGGATCGATCCGGGCATCGGCACCGTCGGCTTCGGCGTCATTGACTCGGACAGAGGCAAAAACACATATATCTCCTGCGGCGTCATCACCACGCCGCCGAACACCGCGCTCTCGCCGCGGCTGGACGGCATTTATCATGATCTGCGCGATCTGATCGATGCCTTCGCGCCGGATGCCATCTCGGTGGAGGAGTTGTTTTTTTCGAAGAACATCTCCACCGGCATTGCCGTGGCTCACGGGCGGGGCGTTATCCTGCTGTGCTGCTACCAGAGCGGCGTTCCGGTGTTCGAGTATACGCCCATGCAGGTGAAGCAGTCCGTTGTGGGCTACGGAAACGCGAAAAAGACCCAGGTCATCTATATGGTCCAGCGGCTTCTGGGCATGAAGACTCCGCCGCGGCCGGACGACGCCGCGGACGCCCTGGCCCTGGCCATCTGCCACGCCCGGGCCAGTACCAGCATTTTGAACCGCGCCCAGAGGGAAGGAGAGGGAACATGTTCTACCATCTGAAAGGCATCGTTACGGACGTTTTGCCCGGCATGGTCGTTGTGGAATGCGGCGGCGTTGGCTACGGCGTGACCGCCTCCACCTATACGCTCTCCCAGCTTCGCGCGGGAAAGGAAACAAAGCTCTATATCAGCGAATCCATCCGGGAGGATGCCTTCGACCTCTACGGCTTCCATACCCTTGCAGAGAAACGCTGCTTTGAGCTGATGCTCACCGTTTCCGGCGTGGGACCAAAGGCAGCGATCTCGATCCTCTCCGTCTGCTCGCCGGATGCGCTGTATATGGCGATTTTATCCGGCAACGAAAAGATGCTGACCGCCGCGCCGGGCATCGGCAAAAAGATCGCCCAACGCATCCTGCTTGAGCTGAAGGACAAGCTCGGCAGCGAGGTCTCGGAGTTTGCCTCCGGGGTTTCGGAGGCGCCGGTCCTGCCGGCGGAGGGTGACCGCTCGAAGGTATCGGACGCCAGCGCCGCTTTGACCGCTCTCGGCTATTCCGGCGCGGAATGCGCCGCCGCTCTGAAGGGAATCGACATGACGATGCCCCTGGAGGACATCGTCCGAGCGGCACTGCGCAATATGATGCGATAAGGAGGAAACGATATGGCGATCAGTTTTTCCGGCGATCCCGCAGAGGAGATACTTACTACGCCGTCGACCCTTCCGGAGGACAGCGCGGAGGTTAGTCTCCGACCGCGGCATCTGAATGAATACATCGGTCAGAAGAAGGCCAAGGACAACCTGGAGGTTTTCATCCAGGCGGCCAAAATGCGGGATGAGCCGCTGGATCACGTGCTTCTGCATGGCCCTCCGGGACTCGGCAAAACGACCTTGGCCGGCGTCATCGCCACGGAGATGGGCGTGAATTTACGCATCACCTCCGGTCCTGCCATCGAAAAACCAGGCGATCTGGTGGCCCTGCTGACAAATCTGCAGGAAAACGACATTCTGTTTCTGGACGAGATTCATCGGCTGAATCGTTCCGTGGAGGAAATTCTCTATCCAGCTATGGAGGATTTTGCGGTGGACATCATTCTCGGGAAAGGACCCTCCGCAAATTCCATCCGGCTGGACCTGCCACATTTCACCCTCATCGGTGCCACCACCCGTTCCGGGCAGCTCTCCGCTCCCCTGCGGGATCGCTTTGGCGTTACGCTGCGTCTGGAGCTTTACACCACAGACGAGCTGCGGAGCATCGTGGAACGCAGTGCGGGCATTTTGGGCGTTGACATCGAGCCGGACGGCGCGGTAGAGATTGCCTCCCGCAGCCGCGGCACACCCCGCATTGCGAACCGCATGCTGCGCCGCGTCCGGGATTTCGCTCAGGTGAGAGGCTCCGGCGTCATTACGAAATCCATTGCGGACGAAGCCCTGAGCCGCCTGGAGGTCGATAAGGAAGGCCTTGACAGCGTGGACCGTCGGATGCTCCGCAGCATCATCGAGCTATACAACGGCGGACCGGTGGGTCTTGAAGCCCTGGCCGCGACCATCAACGAGGAAGCTGTCACGCTGGAGGATGTATACGAACCCTTCCTGCTGCAGAACGGGTTTCTCACCCGGACCATGCGGGGACGCTGCGTTACCCCGAAGGCATACGAGCATCTCGGCATCGAGTATTTGGGACAGCAGCGGATGGATTTGTAAATCCTGCGAAAATCTTCGGGATTTCTGGCATTTATACCCTATATTTTTGCCTATATTCACAAAAACTTCTTGACTTCCTAACATTTCGTTATATAATAAGTGTAAGATGTATTCTTATATGGTTTTGACGGATGAGGAGCTGCAGGCCTTGGCTGCCCTGCGCAGTGCCGAAGCGGAAGAAGCGCTGGCGGAACGCTATATTCGCCTGGTTCGCGCCTGTGCCCGACCGTTTTTTCTCCACGGTGGCGACAGCGAGGATCTCACCCAGGAGGGTATGCTCGGACTTTTGTCCGCCATTCGCGAGTTCGACGCCTCTAAAGGCGCATCCTTCCGAACCTACGCCGAAACCTGTATCCGTAACCGCATCCAATCCGCCATCCGCAGCGCCGCCCGCAAAAAGCATGCCCCGCTGAACAACGGCGTTTCCCTCGACCAAGTCCTCTCAGACGAATCCCAGTCCCTAGGTACCCGGTGTTATGAGCGCAGTCCCGAGGAGCAGGTACTAGCCAGAGAGACGGAAAAAGAATTTTTCTCCACCTATTCACAGCATCTTTCAAAGCTCGAAGCCCAGGTCCTTGACCTCTATCTGGACGGACTATCCTACCAGGAAATGGCCGCCGCCCTGGACAAGGACGTAAAAGCTGTGGATAACGCCGTGCAGCGTGTGCGACGCAAGCTGTCCGGTCTGCCCTCCGGCGAATTCAGCCATAGCTGATCGCGATATAACCCCCACCGGGAAAATCCATTCAAAAGAGAGGAACCAAAATGTTCGAAGACAAGACCCTTGTGTGCAAGGAATGCGGACAGGAGTTCGTATTCACCGCCGGTGAGCAGGAGTTCTATGCGGAGCGTGGCTTCCAGAATGAGCCCCAGCGCTGCAAGCCCTGCCGCGACGCCCGCAAGAACGCGGCCCGCGGTCCCCGGGAATTCTTCACGGCTACCTGCGCTGCCTGCGGCGGCGAGGCCCGCGTCCCGTTCGAGCCGAAGACCGACCGTCCCGTGTATTGCAGCGAGTGCTTCGCCAAGATGCGCGCCGGCGAGTGATCCCACACAACGTTAAAAGCAGGGGAGGCGACACCGCTTCCCCTGCTTTTTGCCGAAAGGGAGTTGCAATCCCGCAAATATGCGGTTATAATACACTTAGACCACTTTATCGGAGGAACTATCCATGTATCAGGTTACGAAAGATACGATCGTTTATGACGTCATGCTGAACGCGCCCCAGACCCAGCCTTTGTTCCAGCGCATCGGCATGCACTGCCTCGGCTGCGCTTACGCCACCGGGGAGAGCATCGAAGCCGCCTGTCTTGTGCACGGCGTCGAGGTCGAGCCCTTTGTGGCGGAGGTAAACGCCTATATCGCCGCCAATCCCTGACTGCGAACACAACACGGCGGGAGGACCTCTCCCGCCGTCTTTTTGTATGGAAACACTGCATTTATCGCCGCGGCTCGCGGCCATTGCCGCGCTTGTTCCCCAAGATGCCCGCGTGATCGACGTGGGAACGGACCACGCCATGCTGCCGGTATATCTGGCCCAGACCGCCCGCGCAGCGCATATCTGGGCGTCGGATATTAACGCTGGACCACTGCAGAGCGCGGAACGGCTCGTCCGCTCCGCCGGTGTTTCGGACCGAGTGAATTTGCGCCAAACCGACGGTCTTCGGGGTTTTACCCGGGCGGATGCTGACTGCGTCGTGATCGCCGGCATGGGTGGGGAGACCATGCTTTCCATCCTGATCGAAGCCGCCTGGACACGCGAGGACGTTTTGCTCATTTTGGAGCCGCAGACAAAACAGGATGTCCTGCGCCGCTGGCTGGTGGGGCATGGATACGCCGTAACCAGCGAACAGCTCGTCCGGGACGCCGGACGCATCTATCCCTTCCTGACGGTCACGGGGGGTACATCCGCACTCTATTCCGAGGCGGAATATCATCTCGGCCGCTGGGAGCAGATAGGCGGCGACCCGCTCCTGCCGGAGTACCTTTGTTCGCTCATAAAGCGCATCTCCCATGCGGCGCCATACGACGCAGACGCGCGAAAGCTCCTGGAAGAGCTTATCACCATGAAATCGAGGCGGAAAGACCATGCCTGAAGTGAAAGATATACTGGTTCTGCTGGCGGACAAAGCGCCGATGGAGAAAAAGCTGGATTTTGACAACGTCGGCCTGCTGGTGGGTCGGTCGGACCGCTCCGCGGGGAAGATACTTTGCGCACTGGACATCACGGACGAGGTCATCGACGAGGCGGTCGAGTTCGGTGCGGATCTGATCGTCAGCCACCACCCGCTGTTTTTCGAGCTGAAGGCCGTGACGGACGGAAGCTGGACGGGGGAGAGGGTCTTGCGTCTGGCGGAGAACCGCATCGCCGCCATCTGCATGCACACGAACCTCGACGCCGCCCGCGGCGGCGTGAACGACGCGCTGCTTTCCGTCATCGGCTGTGCTTACGCGGAAGAATTCGATCCCGATACCGGCATCGGACGCATCGGTATGCGACCGATCCCGACGGAACTTCCGGCCTTTTTGGCCGAGGTCAAGTCTGCCCTCGGCTGCAACGGTCTGCGGTATGTGGACGCCGGAAAGCCGGTGCATAAGGTGGCGGTCTGCGGCGGCTCCGGCGGGAGCGAGCTGGCCCTTGCCGTGGCGGCGGGGTGTGACACCTACGTCACCGCCGATGTGAAATATGATCCCTTCCTGGAGGCAAAGCATTATGGCCTTAACCTCATCGATGCGGACCATTTCTGTACGGAAAACGTCGTCGTCCCGGTGCTGAAGCGCTGGATCGATGAGGGGTTCCCCGGGGTGGAGACGCGCATCGCCCGCCGCCACGGTCCCACAGCGCTTTTCTTCTGAATATCGACGCATTTGTAATAATCCGTCCCTCCGCGGCGTATGTTTTAGCAAACACGCCATGGAGGGATTTTT
>CAYNZM010000076.1:0-8158 GCA_964401725.1 uncultured Oscillospiraceae bacterium | reverse complement strand
CCGCGATCTCGATGATGGCGGTGGTGGTGACGTGCAGCAGGAGCTGGCCGACGCCGCCATAGACCTCCAGGATCTGGTCGTCCGTCCAGCCGGAGACGTCGATGCCGTTGTTCTGGCAGTAGCGCTTGGCGCTGGTGAGCCAGGACTCGTCATGGCCGGTCACATAGGCGTCCCAGATGGAGCCGTAGCCGGCATAGAAGCCTTGGTTCTGGCCGAAGGAGGCCGTCGCCTGGTTCTCGGGTTCCTGGACCCAGAGTTCTTCCATTTCTTCCCGGTGCTCGCCATAGCAGTGATACATGACGTGGCGGTTCATGATGTTCTCCACCGCCTGGACATCCAGCGCACGCTGCGCGTTGGACGCGATCTCCGCGATCTCCGCGTCGGTGTAGGCAAAGGCGCCAACGCCGAGAGAGGCCACCAGCGCCACGATGCACGCGAGGCTGAGGATGATCTTCATTGTTTTCTTCATGGTACTCCTCCATTCATAATTACAGGCTAAAAGCCCTTATTAGATATAATTATATGTGCCTACCGTAAATTTTGCGTTAAGCCGCTATCGTTTCGGCTGATGTTACAATCCCAATGACAATCCTTTGGCGAATTTGCAAAAATGTTTGACGAACGCCGCGGCATCCGCTACACTGTGGTCATCCAGAAAAGAGGAACGACATGAAAAAGAAAACCGCTTTGACCCTCATTCTCATCCTCGCCGGGGTGATTCTCCTGCTGCTGGCGGGACTGCCGCTGTTTTCCCGGCTGTACTACGGACGCTCCCAGGCCGCGACGCTGTTTGCCTGGCAGCTTCGCAAGGAGCGTTATATCACCGCGGAGGCCTTCGAGGACTATCTCGCGGAAAAGCGCACGGAGAACGCGGAACCTTATATCCTGCCGCTGGAGCTGGACCTCCCCCTCCCGGCAAGGCCCATCGCTCGGGGCGGGCAGCCGGGATATGTGCTGAACGAGGACGGATCACGAACCATCTTCTACCTTCCCGGCGGTTCCTACATCGACCAGCCCCGGGAGGTGCACTGGCAGTTTCTGTGTCGGCTGGCGGAGGACGCGGACGCCCGCATCATCGTCCCGATCTATCCGAAGCTGCCGGAGAACGACGCCGCGGCAAGCTACGAGGCTCTTTGGTCCTTTTACGCAGCCTGTTCCGGCGATATTTCCGGGGATCTGATCTTCCTGGGGGACTCCGCCGGAGGCGGGATGGCCCTGAGCTTTGCCATGCAGCTCCGGGACGCGGGGCTTGACGGCCCGGAGAAGCTCATTCTTCTCTGTCCGTGGCTGGATGTGACGCTCTCGGACCCGGACATCCCGGCCTACGAGAAGAAGGACCCGGCTTTGGATTCCGAACAGCTCCGGCAGCTCGGCACGCTGTGGGCAGGAGGCCTGGACCCCACCGATCCCCTCGTCAGCCCGCTGTACGGCCGCTTTGACGGCCTCGGACACATCACGGTCCTCACCGGGACCGGGGAACTGCTCTACCCCGACATCGCGCGGCTGGACGAGCTTCTCACTGCCGCGGACATCGACCATGAAACGCTGGTCTATCCCGGCATGTTCCACGTCTGGCCGCTGTATATGGCCTACAGCATCCCCGAGGCCACCGCCGCATATAACGACATCCTCCGCGCCGTGGAAGACCCCTGAGGGCCCACGGGCGGAGGATGTTTTTTAGATTTGTGGAATGAGATCAGCGGGCTCCCTTGTCGTAGGGGATGCCCTCGGCCTTGGGTGCGCGGGAGTTCTTGGAGGTGAAAGCCAGGACCACCAGAGAGATGATGTAGGGCATCATGTTGTAAACGGAGCCGGGGATGTTCAGCGCCACGAGCCAGCCGAAGCCGCCGTACACGCCGGAGATCAGCACACCGGCCCAGCGCATGCGCTTGACGTTGATGCCCACGGAGTCCGCCGCCTGGGGATGCTCGCCGCAGGCCATGAGCCGCAGACCGAACTTGGTCTTGTAGAGCGTGACATACGCGATAATGAGGGCCAGCACGGCGATGAGCATGATGCCCTCCAGGCCCAGGTTGATGACGCCGGAATGCTCCGAGAAGCAGCCGCCCGGGGCCACCAGCAGAAGCACGGAGGAGAAGATCAGAGTGTATTGAATGAGGAGCAGCATTATGCTTCGCCTCCTTCCCCGGCTCCCGTCGGCTCATGGAGGTGGCGGATTCCATCACGGAGATCAAAACCATCTGCACCTGCGGCCGAAAGGCCATCGTGAACGCCCGGGTGGATGCCGAGGGAAACGTCGTCACCCAGGGCGAGCAGGTCCTCCTGGGGGGCAACGATCGCTACACCGCCATGTGCCACAAATGCCGGATGGACAAGATTCGCCGGCAGGAAGAGGACGGCTAAAGCAGACAGAGCACGATCCCATACAGGATGCTGGCTCCGATGCCATAGGCGATGACCGGTCCCGCAATGGAAAACAAGGTCGCGGCGACGCCCAGGATCGCCCCCTCCGAGCGATGCTCCACCGCCGGGGAGGCCATGGAGTTTGCAAAGCCCGTGATGGGAACCAAGGTCCCCGCCCCGGCAAATCGGGCCAGCTTGTCGTACACATTCAGGCCCGTCAGCACCACGGACAGCAGCACCAGCGTGACGCTCACCGCCGTAGCGGAAAGCTCATCGTTAAGACCCACGACCTCCGCGTACAGCAGGTTCAATGCCTCCCCCAGACAGCAGATCAGCCCGCCCACGACAAAGGCCTTCACGAGATCCCCCGCCACCGGCGAGGGCGGTTCCTTTTCCTTGACAAGCCGGGCGTATTCCTCGTTGGACAGCTTCATGCGATCACTCCCATAAAAAAATTCACCTGTGTCCAGTATGCGGCACAGGTGAGATTTTTATGTGTGGCGGGATCAGTTTTCCACGGTGAGGTTGTCGATGCCGTGGGCCTCGAATTCCTGGTAGTATTCCTCCATGCGGTCGTTCAGCTCGTTTTCGTCGTCCGCGGCGATGCCCTCGCCCTCCATGTCCCGGCGGGCAAGCTCCTCCGCGAGAATATCGAAGAATACGGCGTCCTCATAGTCCGCGATGGCCTCGTGGATGCCCCCCTCCCGGTAGGCCTTGGAGGGGAATATCTGTCCCTGCCAGGTGTCCATCAGCGTGTCCATGCCCACCTGGGGACACAGAGCGAAGAGCTTTTCCAGAACGTCGTCGTAGTCCTCGAAGCGGTCATTGCCCCGGGCGGAGTTAAGGATCCAGTCCCCGATATATACGAGGTCCAACAGGCGTCGGAATTCCTTTTCGCTGAGTTCAATGGTCATTTGCCGCTCACCTCCCAGTATCAGTATAGCGGTCTCACGCCGGCGGCGTGAAGCGCGGTTACACATAGACCACCGCTAGTATACCACATTTCATGCAAGTTGCCTATGAATTTTTCCTTGTTTTAGCGGAGGATTTATTATATGATAGGGTCTATGAATATGAAAGACGCTATAATTTCCATCTTCGGCACCCAGAACGACGCCGCGGGAGGCAAGGACTCCGTGGAGCTCGTCACCGCCGGAAAGTATGGATTTGAAAACGGCGAGAGCCGTTTCACCTACGAGGAGAGCGACCTCACGGGCCTGAACGGTACCCGCACCACCTTCACCATCAGCCCCATGGGCGTCGTCCTTCGCCGGGAGGGCAATCTCAACTCCGAAATGGTTTTCGAACAGGGACGGAAAAACTTCTTCCTGTACGAAACCCCCTTCGGCAGCGCCACGATGGGCGTGGACACACGCCGCATCGACACAAGTCTCGGCGAGCACGGCGGCGATCTGGAGCTGGACTACGACATCGACTTCAACCATACCCCCATGGGACGCAACACCTTCAAAATCAACGTAAGAGAGAACGAGCATGGCTGATCTGATCGAACAGGCAAAAAAGAACATCGACGAGCTGATCAAAACCGCAGTCCCCGATTTGGCGGACACGGCCGGCTCCGTCAGCATTCCCAAAAGCACCCAGAACGGCGACTTTGCCGCGAATCACGCCATGGTTGGCGCGAAAGCACTCCACGCCGCGCCGCGAAAGATCGCAGAGGACATCCTGGGCGGCATGGACCTTGGCGGCACCTGGTTCACCGGCGCGGAGGCCGCCGGTCCCGGATTTCTGAACTTCCGCCTCGGTGACGGCTGGTACGGCGACGTGCTGGACACCGTCTTTGCCGAGGGCGAGAACTACGGCCGCGCCGACGAACGAAACGGCAAGCGGGTCATGGTGGAATTCGTCTCCGCGAACCCTACGGGTCCCATGACCATCGGAAACGCCCGGGGCGGCGTCCTGGGCGACACCATGGCCGCGGTGCTGGACTGGTCCGGCTGGGACGTCTGGCGGGAGTTCTACGTGAACAACGCCGGTCATCAGGTGGAGCTTTTCGGACGCTCCGTGGAGGCCCGGTATCTCCAGCTTCTTCTCGGTGAGGACGCGGTGGAGTTTCCCGACAACGGCTATCACGGCGACGACATCCGCGCCCTGGCTCAGGAGATTTTGGACGCGGAGGGCGACAAATATCTCGCCATGAACCCGGAGGACCGGCAGAAGGCTTTCATCGCCTACGGCATCCCCCGGAACATCGAGCGGATGCGGGTCGATCTTGAGCGCTACCGCATCACCTTCGACCGCTGGTTCCTGGAAACAGACCTGCATGATTCCGGCTATGTGGCTGAGACGGTGGGCATCCTCGACCAAGCCGGTCACATCTACGAAAAAGAGGGGCAGCTCTGGCTGCGGAACACCGACTTCGGCGCGGACAAGGACGAGTGTATGCGCCGTGCAGACGGGACCTGGACCTACTACGCCGTGGACATCGCCTACCACCGCAACAAATTCGTGGAGCGAGGCTTTGATCGCGTCATCGACGTGTGGGGCGCGGACCACCACGGTCACGCCATTCGCTTTGGCGCCACCATGACCTGCCCGGAACTGGGTCTGGAGGGCCGTGCGCTGGAATTTCTCATCATGCAGATGGTGCGCTTGACCCGGGGCGGCGAGACCATCAAGGTCTCGAAGCGCACCGGCAAGGCCCTGACCCTTGCCGACCTCATGGACGAGATCGGCCCGGACCCCTGCCGCTTCTTCTTCAACGCCAAGCCCGACAGCCACCTGGAATTCGACCTGGACCTGGCCGTGCGGCAGGACAGCGAAAACCCGGTCTACTACGTCCAGTACGCCCACGCCCGCATCTGCTCCATGCTGAAGGCCCTGGCGGAGGACGGACTGTCCGTCCCGGAGAAGGCCGACGCCGCCCTTCTCACGACGGACCAGGAGAGGGACCTCATCAAGGCCATCGCCTCCTTCCCCGGCGAGGTCCGCATGGCGGCGGATGACCTGGACCCCTCCCGCGTCAACCGCTACGCCACGGAGCTTGCCTCCCGCTTCCACAAGTTTTACAACGCCTGCCGCATCCGCGGCGAGGAAAAGGCTGTGGCGGAGGCCCGCCTCGCCCTCGTCACCGCGACGCGCATCGTTCTGCGGAACGCTCTGCGCATCCTGGGCGTCACCGCTCCGGAGAGCATGTAATTCTCCGTCTTTCGGCCCTTCCGTAATGATTTCGGAAGGGCCGTTCTATATTTACAGGAAATTCCAGAGAATATTATCGTCAATTCTATACCGTTAATTCTTCTGAAAAATCTATTGTTAATATCGCTGAATAAAAAACGACATTTTTTCCATATTACCCATTGACAGCATTTCGAACTTATGGTAAGGTTAAGACACTTTAATACTTTTATGTAAAAAAATACTGGAGGGCGCCCACATGAAATCGACCGGCATCGTGCGCAAGGTAGACGAGCTCGGAAGAATCGTCTTACCCATCGAATTGCGGCGGACACTGGATATTGCAGAGCGCGACGCCCTGGAGATATTCGTTTCCGAGGATACGATCCTGCTGAAAAAATATCAGCCCGCCTGCATCTTCTGCGACAGCTCTAAAAATATCATCAGCTACAAAGGCAAGAACGTCTGCAGCTCCTGTGCGGCGGCGCTGGGCAAGAAATAAATCGCGCCGCAGACCTCATCGCAACCACATCTGTTTATAAAATTAGACCCGGGACCGAAAAATCGGTTTCCCGGGTCTTTTTTGATGTGCTCGTTCAGATCAGCTCGATGACAGCCATCTCCGCGGCGTCGCCGCGGCGGGTGCCGGTGCGGGTGATCCGGGTGTAGCCGCCGTCACGGTCGGCATACTTCGGAGCCAGCTCGTCGAAGACTTTCTTGGCGACGTCCTCGCGGGTGATGAAGCGCAGCGCCAGACGATAATTGGCGAGACCCTTCTTCTTGCCGAGGGTGATCATCTTCTCCGCGAGAGGACGGATCTCCTTCGCGCGGGTGACCGTAGTCTCCATGCGGCCGGTATCCAGCAGGTCCGTGACCTGCTGACGAAGCATGGCCATGCGAGCCGCCGTCGGCTTGCCGAGCTTGCGTGTTCCGGGCATTTTCGTTTACCTCCAAAAGTGAGTTTCGGGTGTCAGCGGGATCACTTGCCGTCGTCGTCGCTGGCGAGAGACAGTCCCATCATGGCCAGCTTCTGGATGACTTCCTCCAAAGACTTCCGGCCAAGGTTGCGGACTTTGATCATCTCGTCCTGCGTCTTAGAGACAAGGTCTTCCACTGTGTTGATGTTCGCGCGTTTCAGGCAGTTGAAGCTCCGAACCGAGAGGTCCAGCTCCTCGATCGTCATCTCCATGATTTTGTCCTTGACCGCCTCGGTCTTCTCCACCACGGTGGAGGCTGTGCTCATGGTCTGGCTTAGATCCATGAACAGAGTGAAGTGGTCGCAGAGGATCTTCGCGCCGAGGGACATGGCATCCCGGGGGGAGATCGTTTTGTCGGTCCAGACCTCGATGGTCAGCTTATCGTAGTCCGTCTGGTTCCCCACGCGGGTGTTCTCGACGGAGTAGTTGACCTTGAGGACCGGGGTGTAGATGGAGTCGATGGGGATGACGCCCGCCACCACCTGGGCAGGCTTGTTTTTCTCAGCGGGGACATAGCCGCGGCCGTGGGCGATGGTCAGCTCCATGGAGAGCGTCGCATCGGGACCCAGGGTGGCGATATGCAGGTCGGGGTTCAGGACCTCGACCTCCGCGTCGGCCTTGATGTCGCCGGCGGTGACTTCGCCCTCGCCGGACGCCTCGATGTAGACGGTCTTCATGCCCTCGCAGTGCAGGCGGGCAATCAGACTCTTGAGGTTCAGAATGATCTCGGGGACATCCTCCTTGACACCGGGTACGGTGGAGAACTCATGCTGGACGCCGGCGATCTTCACGGTGGTGACCGCCGTGCCGGGCAGGGAGCTGAGCAGGACCCGACGCAGGGAGTTGCCGAGGGTGGTGCCATAGCCGCGCTCCAGCGGTTCCACGACAAACTTGCCGTAGCTTTCGTCCGCGGGGCTTTCCACACACTCGATGCGGGGCTTCTCGATCTCTATCATGTGTTCATACCCTCCTTCAAAATGTTCGCTAAATAGCGGGTTGCGTTAAACAGCTTACCAAATGTGAGGGTCTTACTTAGAGTAGAGCTCGACGATAAGATGGTCCTCGACCTCGAAATCGATGTCGTCACGCGCGGGCATGGCAACGACCTTGCCCAGGAGATTGTTCTTGTCGCGCTCCAGCCACTTGGGGGTGGTGACGAAAACGTCCTCTTCCTTCATGGCCTTGAAGCGGGCGGTGCTGGCGCTCTTCTCGCTGACGGCGATCACGTCGCCGGGGCGGACCATGTAGGACGGGATATCCACGCGCTTGCCGTTCACGGTGTAGTGACCGTGGTTGACGAGCTGGCGGGCTTCGCGGCGGGTGGAGGCCAGGCCCAGGCGGAAGACGACGTTATCGAGACGACGCTCCACGAGGGACATCAGGTTGTCGCCGGTCTTGCCGGGCATCTTCGCGGCCTTCTCGTAGTAGGCACGGAACTGCTTCTCCAGCACGCCGTAAACAAACTTGACCTTTTGCTTCTCATTGAGCTGCAGAGCATACTCGGACTTCTTGGTCCGGCGCTGACCGCCGGGGTTGCGGTTCGAGATGTTGGACTTCGCCTTACCGGTGTAGCCCATGACCGCGGGGGAAATGCCGAGGGTGCGGCAGCGCTTGAGGACAGGCTGCATATTTTTTGCCATAATTTTGTTCCTCCCTTACATCAGACGCGGCGGCGCTTG
>CAYNZM010000075.1:0-8166 GCA_964401725.1 uncultured Oscillospiraceae bacterium | reverse complement strand
GCCGTTTTCGACGGCATCCGGCAAAATGCCCCGGAGACGATCTGGCGCTATTCCCGCCCGGAGGGAGAGCTTTCCGGCGCCGTAACCGACAGCTCCACGCGCCACGGCTGGTGGATCACCGCCGGGACGCAGACTCCATAAACGCAAAGGAGCATCCCCATGGACAAGATCATGATCCTCGGCGCGGGAACGGCCCAGCTCCCGCTGTACCGCGCCGCCAGGGCGATGGGGCTGCGCACCGTCGCCGCCACCATCCCCGGACCGTACCCCGGCATCGACGAGGCGAACGAGGTGAGCTACACCGACATCACTGACCGGGAAGCCATTGCCCGGGCCGCGAAGGAGCTTGGCGTCGCCGGCGTCGTTTCCTGCTGCTCCGAGATCGCGCTCCCGGCCCTGGCCCACGCCTGCCACACGCTGGGCCTGCCCGGCATCACCCCGGAGGCCGCCGCCATCTCCGTCAACAAGCGGATCATGCACGGCGCCTTCGACCGGGGAGGCGTCGCATCCCCCCGCTGGCGGGTCCTGACATCGGAATCGGACCTGGAGGATGCCATAAAAGAGCTGGCCTTTCCGATGGTCGTGAAGGCCGTGGACCTCTTTTCCAGCCGGGGCGTATACGTCACCCGCTCCGAGGCGGAGGCCCGGGAGGCCCTGCGAAACAGTCTGGCCGAGACCGGCGAGAGCTATGTGATCGCGGAGGAATTCGTCGCCGGACGGAGCTTCTGCCTGGAGGCCTTCGTGCAGAACGGCGATATATTCTTCCTGCTCCCGGACGGGAACCTCACCATCCAGAACCCCGGCCGTCCCGCCGTTCCCGTGGGGCATTATGCTCCGCTGGACGAGCCGGAGGACGTCCTCGCCGCCGTCCGCGCCGAGGCGGAAAAGGCCATCCGGGCCTGCGGCATCGATCACTGCGCCGTGAACATGGACCTCGTCCTGCGGGACGGGAAGCCCTATATCATCGAGCTCACCGCCCGGGCTGGAGCCACCGCCCTCTCCGAGATGCTCAGCGCGTACTTCGGCGTGAACTACTACGACATGCTCCTGTACGCAGCTCTGGGCCGGGACGCCCACGAGATTTTTGACAAGCGCCTCGATCCGCCCCAGCCCGCCGCCGTCGCCATGCTCACCGCGGACAGGACCGGCGTCGTGCGCTCGGTGGACCTCCCCGATCCGCTCCCGGAAGGGGTTCGGGAGCTGACGCTCCTCATAGGCCCCGGAGACGCCGTGCATAAATTCTCGAACGCCGGGGACCGCATCGGCCAGACCGTCGTTACGGCGCCCACCGCCGGGGACTGCCTGCGCCGGATCGACGAGCTGTTCCGGCTCGTTCGCGTGGAGGTGGAGCCATGAGCGAGACCGCTTTCTTCGCCGCGGAGGACGCCGTCGTGCGGAACGTCACGGGTCCGGCCTCGGCCTCCATCTGGCACGCCACCCGGGTGGAGGACACCACACTCGGAGAGGATGTCATCGTGGCGGACGGCTGCCGGGTGGGAAACTGCGAGCTGGCCGACCACGTCATGCTCCAGCGCGGCGGCATGCTCTACCACGTCCGCATGGGGCGCTACTCCTACACCGGCAAAAACGCCACCTTCTGGCACGCGGACATCGGGGCCTTCTGCTCCATCTCCTGGAACGTCAGCATCGGCGGCGCGAACCACGACTACACCCGCCTTACGACCCACTCATTTTTGTACGATGGACCGAACTTCGGCCTGATGCCGGAGGGGGCGGAGGGCTATGACCGCTTCACGGAGCCCTGCGTCATCGGAAACGACGTCTGGATCGCCGCGAACGCCTGCGTCTGCCGGGGCGTCACCGTCGGCACCGGCGCGGTGATCGCCGCAGGCGCCGTGGTGACCCGCGACGTGGAGCCCTACACCATCGTGGCGGGCGTTCCCGCAAAACCTATAAAAAAACGCTTTTCCGACGACGTGATCGCCCGGCTGCTGGCTGCCGAGTGGTGGACCCTGCCGGCGGAGATCATCCGGGAGAATTATTCTCTTTTCAACACACAGCCCGACGACGCCTCCCTCTCCGCGCTGGAGGCCGTCTGCCGCGCCTGCCGAGGAGCCTGACCATGACCACCATTTCCGTTGCCATCCCCTGCTATAAGTCCGCGAAGACCATCCCTGCCGTGGTGGAGGAGCTCCGCCGGACCATCACCGCCCGGGAGGGATACGACTACGAGATCATCCTCGTAAACGACTACCCGGACGACGGGACCTTCGCCGTCATCGAATCCCTCTGCCGGAACGACCCGAAGGTCATCGGCGTGAACCTCTCCCGCAACTTCGGCCAGACCCCCGCGAAGATGGCGGCCCTGCCCTTCGTGACCGGGGATGTGCTCGTCTACATGGACGACGACGGCCAGCATCCCGCAGACCGCATTTTTGACCTCACCGATAAAATCTTCGAGGGATACGACATCGTATTCGCCCGATTCCGGCACAAGCATCACTCCCTGTTCAAGCGCTTCACGAGCTGGTGCAACGCCAAAACCCTGGAATGGAACGGCACGAAGCCGAAGGGTCTGGTCCTTTCGAGCTTCTATGCCCTGAGCGCCACGGCGGTGGACGCGCTGCGGCACTACCGCAGTCCCTTCCCCGCGCCGACGGGGTATCTTTTCCATGTGGTGCAGAAATACTGCAACGTGGACATGGACCACCGGGACCGTCTGGCCGGAGAGTCCAACTACACCCTGGGGAAAATGTTCCGCATGTTTTTCACGGGCTTCACGAACTTCTCCACCCTGCCGCTGCGCTTTGCGGCGATCCTGGGCGTCGTCTGCGCCATGGGCGGATTCCTGGCGGGTGCCGTCGTGGTCATCCGCAAGCTGGTGAACCCCAACATCGCCGCGGGCTATACCTCCAGCATCGCCCTCCAGCTCTTCATCGGCGGGGTCATCATGATGATCCTCGGCCTCATCGGGGAATACATCGGACGCATCTACATGACCGTCAGCGACATGCCCCAGTACCGGATCCGGGAGACCTGCAACGCGCCGACGCCGGGAAGGGAGGACGACCATGGGAAGTAAGCTCCGCCCGCTGTATGACAAGCTCTACATCAAAGTCGAGACCGTGCTGCTGGCGGCGGAATATCGCAGCGCCGCCAAAAAACGCGCTTCCACCGTTCCCGCTCTGCCCACCCTGAACGAGGATTACAAGGCCGCTGTCCGCCCATACTGGAAGCAGTTTCGCGTTCCCATCCCGAAAAAATACAACTTCCGGCTCTTTGGAAACCCCGACAAGGGCCTGGGAGAGCACGTGGATCCCCGGTATATCCCGGACGATCTGTGGTTCGGACGGGTCGTGCCCCATTACAACAACCTGATCTTCGCCAAGGCCCTGCAGGACAAATGCCTGCACAACCTGCTGTTCCCCGGCATCCGGCGTCCGGTCACGGTGGTCAAGCGCATTGCCGGCGTGTTTTATGACGACGACCTTCATCTTCTCACCGAGGCCCAGGCAGCCGCGGCCTTCCGGGGACACGGGCGGGTCATCGTGAAGCCCTCCGTATCCACCGGTCAGGGCCACGGCATCCGCTTCTACGACAGCGATGCCATGACGGACAATGAGATCGCCGCGGTCTTCCGGCAGTATGGCGACAACTTTATCGCCCAGGAGAAGATGCTCCAGCATCCCGACCTCGCCGCGCTGAACCCCGGCTCTCTCAACACCGTCCGCATCCTCACCTTCCTGCACGGCGGAGAGGTGCATATGCTCTCCTCCATCCTGCGCATCGGCGGCGCGGACAGCGAGATCGATAACGTCTCCCAGGGGGGCTACCAGTGCACCGTCCGCCCGGACGGGACTCTGGAGGACCGGGCCATCACCAAGCGCGGCGGCGCCTGGGTCACGGTCACGGAAAACGCCGAAGGCCGGCGCTTCGGGGACATGAAGGTCCCCTCCTTCGACCGGGTGCAGGAGGCCGTCCGCCGGGAGGCATCCCGGATGGCCCACTTCCCCATCCTGGGCTGGGACATCGCCGTAGACCCGGACGGATCGCCTGTCCTTGTGGAATATAACGTCATCCCCGGTCAGAACCAGGGCACCGGCGGACCCACCTTCGGGGACCTGACGGACGAAGTCCTGACCGAGGTATTCGGGCATCGCCCGTAAGACAGACAGAGCAGCAGATAAAGGAGATCACCGATCATGAGATCAAAAAAGCAGCAGTTTTACGACCGTATGTACTACGGCTTTGAGAACAAGCTATACGTCGTTGTCGGAAATATCCGCATATGGAAGCGCATGCTGGGCGTCAAATTCGACCGGGCGTTTTACGATTACTACCACAACCAGGTCTGCCCGTACTGGGCCAAATTCGGCGTAAAACCGCCCCTGTACTGGATCAAATATTACTACCAGCTCAACGGCACCATGGACCCCCGCTACATCCCCGACAACATCCACGTCGGACACATCATCCCGCATTTTGACAAGGACCTCTACGTCCGCTCCATGGTGGACAAAAACCTCCACAGCCTCGTATTCCCGGGCGTCAAACGTCCCGACACCGTATACAAGCACATCGACGGCTATTTCGCCAACGACGATTTTACGCCGATCTCCCGCGAAGAAGCCTTCAGCCGCTGCCTCGAGCCCTGCCGCTACATCATCAAGCCCACCGTGGACACGGGCACCGGCTCGGACATCGCCTTCTTCAGCGGCGATCAGCCCCGCGAGAGCATCCAGGCCCTGCTGGCCGGCTATGAATCCATCGACTACATCGTGCAGAAGGTGGTCCGGCAGCATCCCGAGCTTGCCAAATTCAATCCCTCGAGCCTCAACACCATCCGCATGGTCACGCTCTTTCTGAACGGAAAACCGCACATCCTGTCCTCGATCCTGCGCATCGGCGCCGCCGGCAACGAGGTGGACAATGTCTCCAAGGGCGGCTACCAGTGCACCATCCGGCCGGACGGGACCCTGGAGGAGCTGGCCTACACCCACTACACCGGCAAGGACGAGTTCGTCAAGGAGACGAAGGACGGCCTGCGCTTTGAGGGGTTTGCCGTTCCCTCCTGGGACAAAATATACCAGACCACGCTGGACCTCTGTACCAAGCTCCCGCACCTGAAATTCATCGGCTGGGACCTGGGCGTGGACGAAAATGGCGAAGTCGTCCTCATCGAGTTCAACTGCCAGATCGGACAAAACCAGGCCACCTGCGGGCCCACCTTTGGTGATCTCACCGACGAAGTCCTCTCCGAGGTCTTTCAAAAACGTATGCAAAAAACCGCGAAACGCAAGCACCGCGCCTAACCCCATCCATCACCCACACCACCGCCTGAGAAAGGAGATTTCATGAACATTACCGTCCTCGGAACCGGCAACGCCGGTACGACCATTTCCGCCGACCTCGCCCACAAGGGCCACCGGGTCACCATGCTGAAAACCTCCGACAAGCTGCACAACGAAAACTTCGACGCCATCCAGAAAAATCTCTGCATCACCGTGAACGACCTCGACGGTCGATACACCACCCCCATCCACTGCGCCACCACAGACTACGCCGAGGCCATGGCCGACGCCGAGCTCGTCATCGTATACAACCAGACGAATTATCACCGAAACGTCATCGAAAAGCTCGCTCCGCACATCCGCGACGGTCAGCTCTTCCTCATCGAGCCGGGCTATCTCTCCACCTGCTACTTCCTGCAGAACACGGACAAGGACATCACGGTCATTGAGGCGGAAAGCTCTCCCATCGACTGCCGCATCACCGCCCCCGGCGAGGTGACGGCCCTGTTCAAAAACGTCTGCAACCCCTTCGGCGTCTATCCTCAGTCCCACCGGGAGATCGCTGTGAAGGCTCTCGACGCCCTCGGCTGGCCCTATATGCTCACCAAGAATGTCGTGGAGGCGGCTCTGCACAACCCGAACCTCATCGTGCACACCATAGGCGCGATTTTCAGCATTCCCCGCATCGAATACACCGGCGGAGACTACTGGATGTATAAGGAGGTCTTCACGCCGCATATCTGGAACATCGTCGAGAGCCTGGACGCGGAAAAAATGGCCGTGCTGGAGCGCTTCGGCTGCGAGCGGCTTCCCTATGTGGAGGCGTGCAAGCTGCGCAACTCCACCGACAAGTCTCTGGACGCGCTGGCGGTCTTCCGGGATTACGCCGCCAACTCCTCCCCCTCCGGCCCGACGGTGCCGGATTCCCGCTACATCACCGAGGATGTACCCGAGGGCCTCGTCATGCTGGAGTCCCTGGGCCATGTGCTGGGCATCCCCACGCCGACCTGCTCCGGCCTCATCAACTGCGCCGCCGCCGCACTCAAGAGAGATTTCCGCGCCGAGGGACGCACCACCGAGCGCCTTGGCGCCGACAACATTCGCCGCATCCTGGCAGACTGCGGGCTCCATGTCATGTGATCTTTCCGCCCGCCGGCGGGCTGGGGCGGTGATGCCGGCATGACACGCACACAAAATTCCTTCTTCAACGTCATTACCAGCGTCGCCGCGACGGTCCTGGTGGTGGTGCTGGGCTTCATTACCCGCACCGTCTTCGTGCGGACCCTGGGCATCGACTACCAGGGCATCGAAGGCGAATTCACGAACATCCTGTCGGTGCTGTCTCTCGCGGACCTGGGCATCGGCACCGCCATCGTCTTCAAGCTCTACAAGCCCATCGAGGAGAACGACCGCCCGCGCATCCTTGTGCTGATGAAGCTGTACCGTCAGGTCTACAACCTCATCGGCCTTGCCATCACCGTGATCGGCCTGATCCTCATTCCGTTTCTGCCCTATCTGGCCCGGGACTATGACCTCTTTGCCCGGCTGCAGCTCAACCCCATCCTCATCTTCCTTATCTATCTGCTGCACACCGCGTCCAGCTACTGGGTCTTCGCCTACAAGGCGTCGTTTGTCCGGGCGAACCAGAAGAGCTATGCCCTCACCGTGGCGGGGTACGCCGTGTCCATCCTGGGCTCCCTCTGCCAGATCGCCGCCCTGGCGGTCTTCCACAGCTTCCTGCTGTATATCCTCGTCCAGTGGGCCAGCACCGTCGCCACCGGCATCATCGGCGCGGTCATCTGCAACAAGCGCTATCCCTGGGTCAACGACAGGACCGAGGACAAGGTCTCCCGGGAGGAGCTCAAGGAGTTCTTCAAGGACTGCTCGGCCCTGCTGCTGTACCGGGTCCATAACGTCATCATCAACTCCTCGGACTACATCGTCCTCACCGCCGTCATCGGCTTCCGGGCGGGCGGACTGTATTCCAACTATCTCTACGTCAAAAGCTCCCTGCGGAACCTGGTGGACACGGTCCTGAACTCCTTCCAGGCCTCCCTCGGCAGCATCTACAGCACCGGGAACCTGGATTGGTCCCGCCTGGTTTTCCGGGCGATGCATCTCATCACCGTCTGGCTCTACGGCGTCGGCGGCATCGGCCTCGCCGTGCTGACGAACAAGTTCATCCCCCTCTGGCTGGGCACTTCGGAGTATGTCATCACGGCCTGGGAATTCCGCGGGACGATCCTCCCCACGCCCCTCGCCCTGCTGGTGGGCATCGAGCTGTACGTCATCGGCCACCGGCAGTTTTTCGGCATCTTCCGGGAGGCCATGGGCCTGTTCCAGCACTACAAATACCGCCCGATCCTCAGCGTGCTCGTTAATCTCGCGGTCTGCATCCCGGGAGTGTACTTCCTCGGTCCCGCCGGCTGCGTCATCAGCACCATCGTCGCGGGCGTCTCCACGAACATGGTCTTCGACCCCCTGGTGATCCACCGCTACGGCCTGCAGATGCCCGTGAAGGCGTATCACCTCCGCAGCCTGGGCTACGCCGCCGTGGTGGCCGCCGCCGGTGGACTGACGGGCCTCATCTGCCGGTACATCCCCCTGGAGGGCATCCTCGGCTTCCTGGCGGACGGCTGTGTCTGCGTCGCCGTGCCCAGCGCGGTCATCGCTCTGTGCTGTCACCGGACGGAGGAATTCCGCTTCCTGTGGAACACCGCCCTGGGACTTCTGCCCGGAAAATGACGCAAAAAATCCCTGCGCCGTCACAGCGCAGGGATTTCGTCTGTTTTCGGGGGGATCAGTAGCCGAAGCCGCTGAAGAACCGGCGGAAGAACTCTTCCATATCGTCGTCGCCGTAGTAGTAATACTGTCCGCCTTGACCCGGTTCGCCGGAGGCGCTGCCACTGCCGCC
>CAYNZM010000074.1:0-8637 GCA_964401725.1 uncultured Oscillospiraceae bacterium | reverse complement strand
GGATAACTCCGCGCTCAATCGTATCTTCCCTCAAAAGTAAATGCTGTCGCCGTGTATGATGGCCACGGAAATCAAGTTTGAATACCAGTTGTATTTCACAACATGATTTTGTCGCCAGATGCCCCCATTTGGGTTGGTGATCGCCAGCATTTCGACTATTTCAGCGAAGTGATATCACAGCCCGTCATCAAAATTGATTTCCATGTATGATGGCTGGGAGCGGTTGTCAAGGATGAAAAATCGTGATAAAATAAACGAACGCGAAACGCGGAAGGAGGCGGTCCCATGGCAGTGCGAATGGACCTGAACCGGGAGTGGGAGTTCACCCCCCGGTACAGCGAGGCGTTTTTGCGGGGCGAGGCGGCGGAGGACATCCAGGCCGCGGAGCTGCCCCACACCTGCGCGGTGACGCCCTTCCACTACTTCGACGAAAGTGTATACCAGATGCTCTGCGGCTATCGGAGGCGAATCACCGTGCCGGAGAGCTGGGCGGGCAAGCGGGTGTTTTTCTGCGTCGGCGCGGCGGGACATGCCGCGGAGGTCTATCTCGACGGCGTGAAGCTCTGTGAGCATCATTGCGGCTATACCGCCTTCCGGGTGGAGCTGACGGCGCGTCTTACCCCCGGGGAAGAAGCCCTGCTCGTCATAAAGCTGGACAGCCGGGAGACCCTGGACCAGCCTCCCTTCGGGTACGTCATCGACTACATGACCTACGGCGGACTGTACCGGGAGGCGTGGCTGGAGATCACGGAGAAAACCTACATCGCGGACGTGTTCGCGCGTCCGACGGTGCCGGAGAGCGCTCTCGGCGGGAACCTCAGCGTCGCCCGGTTCGAGGGGATCCTGGACAGCACCGTCACCCTGGACGGTCCCATCCCCGACGGGTGTCTCCTGCGTCAGACCGTGACCCTCCGGGGCAAAAAGGCCGTCCGGGGCCGGACGGACCGGCGGATATCCACCCCTCTCAACGAGCTGCGGCTCACCATCCCCGGCGCGGCCCTGTGGGACCCGGAGAGCCCCACGCTGTATGCGCTGACCACAGAGCTCTGCCGGGGCAAGACGGTCCTGGACCGGGTGGAGACGGTGATCGGCTTCCGCCGGATCGACTTCCGGGGGGATGGGCTGTATCTGAACGGACGAAAATTCAAGCTCCGGGGCCTGAACCGGCACCAGAGCTATCCCTATGTGGGCTACGCCATGCCCCGGTCCATGCAGCGGCTGGACGCGGACATCCTCAAAAATGAGCTGGGGGTGAACGCCGTGCGGACCTCCCACTATCCGCAGTCGCCGCACTTCATCGACCGCTGCGACGAGCTGGGTCTTCTCGTCTTCACGGAGATACCCGGCTGGCAGCACATCGGCGGGGAGGCCTGGCAGGCCCAGGCCGTGAAAAACACGGAGGACATGGTCCTGCAGTACCGGAACCACCCCTCCGTCATCCTCTGGGGCGTGCGGATCAACGAATCCCTCGATAACGACGAGCTTTACCGCCGCACGAATGAGATCGCCCGCCGCCTGGACCCCACCCGGCCCACCTCCGGCGTGCGCTACCTCAAAAAAAGCAGCTTCCTGGAGGATGTCTACGCCTACAACGACTTCTCCCACGACGGACACGCCCACGGCTGCGACCGGAAAAAGGACGTGACCCCGGACCTGAAGCGGGCCTATTTCATCAGCGAATATAACGGCCACATGTACCCCACCAAGACCTTCGACGACGAGGAACACCGCCTGCAGCACGCCCTGCGCCACGCCAACGTCCTCGACGCCGTAGCCGCGGAGGAGGACATCGCCGGGTCCTTCGCCTGGTGTATGTTCGACTACAACACCCACCGAGAGTTCGGCTCCGGGGACCGGGTCTGCTATCACGGCGTGACGGATATGTTCCGCAACAAAAAGCTGGCGGCGGAGGTCTACGCTGCCCACGGGGACGGGGAGGCGTTTCTCTCCGTCAGTTCCTCCATGGACATCGGCGAGCATCCCGCTTCCAACCGGGGCCGGGTGTTCGCCTTCACGAACGCGGATGCCGTGCGGTTTTACAAAAACGGGGACTTCGTCGCGGAATTCGACCGAAGCCATACGCCGTACCGGCATATGCGCCGTCCCCCCATCGAGATCGACGATTTCATCGGCGACGCCCTGGAAACGAAGGAGGGCTTCGCTCCCCGGCAGGCCCGGTATGCGAAGGACCTTCTGAACGGGTCCGCCCGGTTCGGCTACGGGAAGCTCCCGCCCACGATTCTGCTCCGCGCGGCGTGGCTGATGCTGCGGTACGGCATGGGCTTCGGGGACGCGGCGGAGCTGTACCAGAAATACATCGGCAACTGGGGCGGGAAGGCCGTGGAGTTCCGCTTTGACGCCGTGAAGGACGGAAAGGTCGTCGCCTCCGTGACGAAGGCCCCGCCCGGCGAACTCCACCTGCGGGCCAGGCCCTCCGCCCGGACGCTGCGGGACGGTCCCACCTGGGACGCCGCTCTCGTCCGCCTCGCCATGGCGGATGAGCACGGCAGCGTCCTGCCCTTCTACAACGGTCCCGTGACCCTGCGGACGGAGGGGCCTGTCGCCGTCATCGGCCCGGAGATCGCCATGCTCCGGGGCGGCCTCGGGGGGACCTACCTCCGCACCACCGGCGGCGCCGGCCCCGCCGCTCTGGACCTCATCCCGGAAAATGCGCCGCCGCTGCGCATCGAGTTCACCGTCACCAAGGAGGACAGCCATGGAGGATAAGTCGAAGATCATCTTCGGAAACGCCATATCCGCCGCCGACTATGCCAAGGCGGTGAAGTCCAAGGCGAAGTACGCCAAAAAATACGGCGATGACGCCGGCGCGGACTACGCCGTGAAGCTCCGGGAGAACGGGACCCTGTTCGATCCCCTGGGGGTCTATGACCTGCGGGTGGATGAAGGGGAGGGAAGCGTCCCCTTCGACCGGGAGCGCGGCATCATCGTCGGGAACATCCGCATGGGCTTCGGGCATTACCGCATCTCCATCGCCATGGCCTCCGCGGCTCACGCCCTGGGGTATACGCCCTACTGGATGGACCTGAACTCCTTCCCGAACACCACCTGCACGAAGGTCATCGGAGCCCAGAACGATCTGTATTCCCTGGGTTCCCGCCTGTCTCAGAAATCCCGCCTGTTCGACAAGCTCTTCTGGGAGCCCATGAACTACGAGGGCTTCCGCAAGCTCAGCTACAACGCCTCGGACCAGAAAAACGCGGAGCTCATGGCCCCGGTGTTCAAAAACGTCCCGAAGGACATCCCCGTCATCGGCACCCATGTCTGGCCTGCCCAGGCCGCCATCCACGCCGGGATGGAGCATGTGGTGAACGCCATCCCGGACAACTGGCCCATGGCCCTGCATCTGGCCGAGGGCGCGGTCCACACCATCCAGACCCGGCAGAGCTGGATGGGCTACCGCATCCTGAACGGCATGCGGGGGGACGAGGTCCTGAAGCCCATGCCGGCGGAGAAACTCGTCTATACCGGGCACTACATCGACCACGAGCTGACGGCGAACCTCGAGGCCGACACCGATGCCCGCCTCGCCCGGAAGAAAAACGGCGAACCCATGCGCTTTCTTTTGACCATCGGCGGCGCCGGGGCCCAGCGGGAGCTTTTTGCGGCGGTGATCCGTCACCTTTTGCCTGCCGTGAAGGAAAATCGGGCGGCGCTGTATGTGAACGTCGGGGACTACAAAAACGTCTGGGACGAGCTCTGCCGGGACATCGACGGGCTTGCCGCCCTCGCGGCGGAACACCTGAACGACTGGGCGGACACGAACGCCTTTGCCCAGACGGCGCTGACCGGACCCGTGGAGGGCGTGCACGCCTTCTGGCATGAGAACATCTTTGAGGCCGTGTACTGCACGAATCTTCTCATGCGCTCGGCGGATGTGCTGCTGACGAAACCCTCGGAGCTGGCTTTCTACCCCATCCCGAAGCTGTTTTTGAAGCGCGTCGGCGGACACGAGCGCTGGGGCGCGATCCATGCCGCCGAGTTCGGGGACGGGACCCTCGAATGCCGGGACGTTCCCCACACCCTGCAGATGACGGACCTGTTCCTGGAGGAGGACGCGCTGTTTTCCGAGATGTGCGGGTGCATCCTCGCCAATAAAGCCGCCGGACTTTACGACGGCGCGTATAATGCCGTGCATATCGCCATGGGCATGAAAAACAAATAAGGAGAGAGAACATGAACGAAACCCAAAAACTGTCCGGCCTGTCCAAGCTGTCCTACGCCCTCGGCGCCGTGGGCAAGGACATGGTATACATGCTGTCCGCCAGTTACGTCCTGTACTATTTCCAGGACCTCCTCGGCGTCAGCGCCATCGCCATGGGCATCATCCTCATGGCCGCCCGGGTCTTCGACGCCTTCAACGACCCCATCATGGGCGTCATTGTGGCGAAGACCAAGACCCGCTGGGGCAAGTTCCGGCCCTGGCTCCTCATCGGCACCGTGACGAACGCCGTGGTGCTGTTTCTGATGTTCGCCGCGCCTCCGAAGATGGACGCCGCGGGCCTCACCGCCTACGCCGCCGTGTTCTATATCCTCTGGGGCGTCACGTACACCATGATGGACATCCCCTACTGGTCCATGATCCCCGCCTTCACCGAGGGAGGCCGCGAACGGGAAAACCTCACCACCCTGGCCCGTACCTGCGCGGGCATCGGCTCTGCCATCATCACGGTGTTCACGATGATGCTCGTGCCGATGCTGGGCAATCTCTTCGCCGGGGCGGACGCCGGCGCGCGGATGATCGAGATCGTGGGCTTTAAGTACTTCTCCCTCATCGTGGCCATCCTGTTCGTCGTGTTCACGGCCCTGACCTGCATCAATGTCAAGGAGAAATCCACCGCCGAGATGGAGACTGTCTCCGTCGGCCAGATGTTTAAGGCTCTCGTGCAGAATGACCAGGCCATGACCGTCACGGTGGCCATCGTCCTCATCAACTGCTCCATCTACATCACCTCGAACCTCGTTATCTACTTCTTCAAATACGACTTCGGCGGCACGGGCTGGAACGACGCCTACGTCCTGTTCAACATGTTCGGCGGCGCGATCCAGGTCCTGTCCATGATGCTGTTTTATCCCCTGCTCCGCCGGAAATTCACGAGCCTGCAGATCTTCTATATCAGCCTCGCCATGGCCGTGATCGGCTACGCCGTCCTGCTGATCCTGGCCTTCACCGACATGAGCGTGGTGTATGTGCTGTTCATCCCCGCCTTCTTCATCTTTGCCGCAAACGGTATGCTCACCGTCATCACCACCGTGTTCCTCGCGAATACGGTCGATTACGGCGAACTCAAAAACGACCGCCGGGACGAGTCCGTCATCTTCTCCATGCAGACCTTCGTGGTGAAGCTGGCCTCCGGCATCGCGGCTCTTGTCGCCTCCATCTGCCTGAGCGTGAACCACCTGCAGTCCGGCACGGAGGTCTCCGACGCGGATAAGCTGGTGGACTGGTCCCTGGGCGTGGCCCAGAGCGCGAAAGCCGGTCTGCGCATGACCATGGCGGTCATCCCCATCGTCGGCCTCGGCATCGCCTTCTTCTGGTTCCGCAAGCGCTATATCCTCACGGACGAGAAGGTCGCTCAGATCGCCGCGGAGGTCAAATCCCGCCGCGAAACGGAGGCGTGACCGTGACCCTGGAGGAAGCCAGACAAAAGCTGGATGCGCTCCAGAAAAAGATGAGCGCCTACAACCATGCCACCGCCCTGCTGTACTACGACGGCTGCACCGCCGCCCCCAAGGGCACGGCGGAAAACCGGGCCCAGACCATGGCGGTCCTGGGCCGGGAGAGCTATGAGCTCGCCACCGGCCCGGACACCGCGGCCCTGCTGGAGTTCCTGGATGAACACCGGGAGAAGCTGACGGAGCGGGAGCGTCGGATGGTGTTCCTGCTGCTCAAGGACATCCGGGAGATGCAGAAGATCCCCTTGGAGGAGTACGTCGCCCTGCAGCGGCTCATGGTGGAGGCGGACGCGATTTGGCACGAGGCCAAGGAGCGGAGCGATTTCGCCCGGTTCGAGCCGGTGCTGGAAAAGGTCTTCGCCATGTTCAAAAAGATCGCGGGGTACTGCGCCCCGGAGAAGGCCCCCTACGACTACTGGCTCGACAAATACGAGGAAGGCATCACCATGGAAAGCTGCGACGCCTTCTTCGCAGCCCTGCGGGATAGGATCGTGCCCCTGCTGCACCGGGTCCAGGCCGCGCCCCAGCTCGATAGCTCCATGCTCCGAGGCCATTTCCCGGAGGAGAAGCAGGCGGTTCTGTCCCAAAAGCTCATGGAGCTCATCGGCCTCGACCTCGACCACGTCGCCCTCGCCACCACGGAGCATCCCTTCACCACGAGCTTCGGCTCCCACCTGGACGAGCGCATCACGACGCACTACTACGAGGAAGATTTTTCCTATTCCATGTTCAGCGTCATCCACGAGGGGGGTCACGCTCTGTACGATACCGGCTCCGACGACGACCTGGCCTGGACGGTGCTGGACGGCGGCGTCTCCATGGGCATCCACGAGAGCCAGAGCCGGTTCTATGAAAATCTCCTGGGCCGGAGCCGCGCCTTCTGCGAGTATCTCTTCCCCGTGCTGGAAGAAATTTTCCCAGAGGACATGGCCGGTCACACGGCGGAGGAATTTTATAAGGCCGTGAACCGGGCGGAGCCCTCCCTCATCCGCACCGAGGCGGACGAGCTGACCTACTGCCTGCATGTGATGATCCGGTACGAGCTGGAAAAGCGCGTCTTCGCCGGGGAGCTTGCCGTCCACGACCTGCCCGGGGAGTGGAACCGGATGTATAAGGAATACCTTGGCATCGACGTGCCGGACGACAAGCGCGGCGTCCTGCAGGACAGCCATTGGGCCGGCGGCAACATCGGCTATTTCCCCTCCTATGCCCTGGGCAGCGCCTACGGCGCGCAGTTTCTGCGGCGGATGAGGAAGGATGTGGACGTGGACGGCTGCCTGCGCCGGGGGGATTTCGGCCCCATCAACGCCTGGCTCCGGGAGCATATTTGGCGGCACGGCGGCACCTACCGTCCCGCGGACCTGTTCCGCATGGCAGCGGGGGAGGATTTCGATCCCACCGTGTTCACCGACTATCTGGAGGAAAAATTCACGTCCCTCTACGGGCTGTAACGCAAAACAACAAAATCAGCGGCGGAGCGTGTTGCTCCGCCGCTGTGCTGCGGTTGGGGGTCAGTTGTAGATGATGTCCTGCAGGTAGGCGGCGTTCGACTCGAAGTTGATCTGGATGACGGACATGCCGCTGATCATGGCGCCGCTGTAGTCCAGCGCCGGGATGCGGACGGATTCGACCTCATAGCCCAGGTAGTCCGCGCTCTTGAGAAGGAGGGACAGGCAGTCCCCCTGGGAGAGGTCCGTGGTCACCATGGGCAGCAGGACGTTTGCGAGGCTGTAGAGGTCCGAGAGGGATGCGCTCTTGGCCTTTTCAATGAGGATGCCGATGACGTTGCGCTGCCGCTCGGTGCGGTCGTAGTCGCTGCCGGCGGAGGAGCGGTTGCGGCAGTGAGCCAGGGCCTGGGTGCCGTTGAGGTGGTACCAGCCGTCGCCGGAGTAGTCCAGCCAGATCTGTCCGGTGCCGATGTCCAGGTAAGCCTGCTCGCCGTAGTACGCCTGCTCGTTGATGAAGTCCACCTCGGCGTCCGTGAGGGCGATGTCGATGCCGCCCAGGGTGTCGATGATGTCCGCGAAAGCGTAAAAGTTCACCATGGCGTAGTTGTTGATGTCGATGCCGAAGTCGTATTCCAGCGTCTCGATCAGGTAGTCCGGTCCGGCGATGGAGTTCGGGGTGTTCAGTCGTCCGTAGCCGTAGTCGGGGATATAGGTGTAGATGTCCCGCATAAAGCTCGTCAGGACGAGCTTCTTCGTCTTTTGGTTCGCGGAGACGAGAAGCATCACATCCGAGCGGGCGTCCTCGTCCAGGGTGCGGGCATCGGTGCCGATGAGGAGGATGTTGATGACATCCTTGTCCGCGATGACGCTGCCGCCGCTGGCCGCGAGCTGCGCCTGGATGCGGGACTGCAGGTCGTTTACCTGGTCGTCCCCGATGATCTCCGCGCCCTCCGGGATGACGTCCGGGTCTTCCTCGGTTTCCGTGTAGGAGGCGATGGCCTCGATCTTCTCGGTTTCGGTGATGGTCTGGGTGTAGTTCAGCTTGCCGTAGAAATGAGAGAAAATCAGATAGGCAGCCAGCAGCAGAACGAGAAGGACGGCGACGACGATGATGGCGACCTTCGCGCCCTTGGGAAGTCCGTTTCTTGGCGGCGGAACGGGGCGTTCGATCTCGTCGGACGCCAGGTGCTTGGCGGTGTGGCTCATAATATATCTCCCGTTGATTCTTCTATTATTGTTTCAAGGATTGCTTATTGTATTCCATTTATCTGCATTCGTCAAGACGGTTATTGTGCCTCCGCCCCGGCAAAAGCATTTACTTAGTGTCTCCTGCCAGCCCGAAAAAGCCAGAAACATCAAGCAAAACAGGCAATTATATGATATAATAGATGCAGGCAAAAACGGGAAACCCCGGGAAAAACCTTGCATCGGAGGCTAGACGAATGTACAAGCGCCATTCATCGCAGATGTCACTGTTTGACGAACCGGAAATGTT
>CAYNZM010000073.1:0-8655 GCA_964401725.1 uncultured Oscillospiraceae bacterium | reverse complement strand
TACGCCCAATATCTGCTACAAGCTCGACCGCGCCGAGGCGGTCGTGTTGGCGGTGATGCTCATGCTCATGCTCGTCGTCATCATGATCGTGATGGCGGTGATGCTCATGCTCATGCTCTTCATCGTGATCGTGATGATGGTGATGGCAGGCGCAGTCGGGATCGTCGCACTCGTCGTCCTCGAAATGCTCCCGGAGCAGGGCCTCCAGCTCTGCGGAGATGGTATTCTTTTTCTCAATGGCGTCGAGAATCTGGCGGCCGGAGATGGCCTCCCAGTCGGTGGAGACGATGACGGCGCCGGGATTCTTCTCCCGGAGCAGGGCCTCGGCCTGGGCGATTTTTTCCTCGCTCATGCCGCCGGTGCGGGAGAGGACGATGCAGTTGGCGGACTGGACCTGGTTATCGAAAAATTCCCCGAAGTTTTTCATGTACATCTTGGCACGGGAAGCGTCCACCACGGTGGTCAGACCGCCCAGCTCCACGCCCTCCAGCTCCGCCGTCTGCACCGCGGCGACGATCTCGGAGAGCTTTCCCACGCCGGAGGGCTCGATGATGACCCGGTCGGGGGCGTACTGGGCGATGACCATGCGCAGGGCCTCCCGGAAGTCGCCGGTGAGGCTGCAGCAGATGCAGCCGGAGTTCATTTCGTTCACGGTGACCCCGGCATCCTGCAGGAAGCCGCCGTCGATGCCGATCTCGCCGAATTCGTTCTCGATGAGGACCAGCTTCTCGCCGGAATAGCCCTCGGCGATGAGTTTTTTGATGAGAGTCGTCTTTCCCGCGCCGAGGAAGCCGGATACGATGTCGATTTTTGTCATGGGTGTTTTGCCTCGCTTGTTATTGATTTCTAACTTTATATTATAGCACGACCTTCCCAAAAAGGGAAGATTTTTTCTCTCCTGCCGGGCGTTTCCGGGACTGTAACCATCTGTGGCTTTACAAAACCGACAAAAAAACCTATAATTCTCCCAGAAACTACGTTCGGGCACGGCCCGGGGAGGGACCTTGGCAAGCGAGACGACAAAACGGCGGATACGCATCCGCTGGAATATACGATGGACCCTGCTGACGGTGGCCGGGGTCCTGCTTCTTTGGGGCGTGATCCTGGCCCTTCGGCCCGCATCGGAACCGTCCGCGCCGGAGCCGGAGCTCTCCGAAGGCATCACGGAACCGCCGGAGGCCTCGGCCGAGCCCACCCCCACCCCGGAGCCTGCGCCGGCGCTGCCCGGTGTCGATCTCGACTCCTGGGAACTGCGGCTCGTTCGGCGGGATCATCCGCTGCCGGCGGACTTCGCCCCAGAGCTGGCGGAGGTGGAATCCAACGAGCGCTTCGACGCCCGGGCGGTAATGCATCTGCAAAAGCTCATTTCGGACGCCCGGGAGGCGGGGTATTCCGTGTACGTCTGCTCGTGTTACCGCTCCTACGACACCCAGAGCACCATCTACTGGGGGCACGTGGACCGCTACATGAAGCAGGGTATGACCCAGGCCGAGGCCGAGGCTGCCACCGCCATCGCCGTGAACTACCCCGGCGGCAGCGAGCACCAGCTGGGCCTCGCGGCGGACCTGCTCGAATATCAGGGGCAGGACATGGAGCCATACATTGGCGGCACCGGGCTCATGCTCTGGCTGGAGGAGCACTGCGCGGACTACGGCTTTATCATCCGCTACCCCGACGGCAAGACCGACATCACCGGCGTGGAATACGAGCCCTGGCATCTGCGCTTCGTCGGCTCCTGCGCGTATTACCTCATGGAAAACGATCTCTGCCTCGAGGAATTTCTCGCGCTGTACGACTAACGCAAAAAACCAGCGGTACCCGGCAAAAACCGGATACCGCGGATTCGTTTTGTTCGGTCAGTTTCCCTGGAAACGGCTGCAGATCACGTCCACGCAGGCGTCGAAGCCCAGGCGGTCGGAGTTCAGGACCATGTGGTAGAGGTTCGGGTCGTTCCAGTCGCAGCCGGTATAGTTTTTGTAGTAGGCCTTCCGGGCTTTGTCCGTGCGCCTCAGGACCCGGACCGCCTTCCGCTCCGGGAGGGACAGCCGCTCCATGGTCCGCCGGACCCGGATGTCCCGTCCGGCGTGGATGAACACATCCAGAACGTCGTCCCGGTCCCGGAGGACGTAATTGGCACAGCGGCCCACGATGACGCAGGGCTCCTGCGCTGCCAGAGCCTCGATGATCTGGAACTGGACGGCGGCGAGCTTGGCTCCGGTGGGGAGGGGATCGTCGTTGCGGGTGTAGTAGTAGGCCGCCTCGGCCTGGGAGTATTCGAAGCGGGATTCCAGGCGCTCGTCCGCCTCCTCCACCCGCTCCTGAGCCACGCCCGTCTCCCCCGCGGCGGCGACGATCAGAAAGCGGTCATAGTATGGGATCGCGAGCTTGGCGGCGACGGCCTGGGCGATCTCGCTGCCCTCGCTCTCGAACTCCCGGTTGACGGTGATGATCCGATACCCCATGGCTTCTCCTCCCTTGACTCGTTATTAGTTAAACGATAGCATGTCCGGCGGACCTTTGTCAACCGTTCCGGGACACAATAATCCGGCGTGAAACCGCTGGTTTCCGGCTGTTACCGCATAAACAATCCTTTACAAACCGCAGGCTTTATATTATTATGAAGTCAGCATCGCTTGTGAAACAAACATCAAGTGCAGAAAGGAAAGGTCAACCCCATGAAACGTACCGCTCGCATCCTCGCCATGCTCCTGGTCCTGTGCATGATCCTGTCCCTCGGCGCGTTCGCCTCCGGCGAGCCCAGCGGCTCCGGCGGCACCTTCGCCCAGGTGGACGCCACCCATTGGGCCGGCGACTCCCTCACCATCCGGAGCGTCGAATACGCCCCCGAGTTCACCGGGCAGGGCTACGTCGACTCCACCCTGTTCACCAGCGTCTCCAAGATCGTCACCGACGCCGGGGAGATCGCTGTGGACAACACCCTCTACACTCCGATCCTCACCGTGAACGGCGTGCAGGTGGACCTCTACAACGCCGCGAATGCCTCTTATACCGGCGACATCGCGCTGACCCTTGTGGAGAAGGGCGCTTCCAGCTCCAACCAGGGCGCTCCCTTCGGCGCGGACAAGGCCCAGTCCAGCTTCGGACCCTTCTACTACACCGCCGCGGCCTATATCGCGGACGGCAAGTATGACGCCGCGAAATCCGCCGAGAGCGCCCAGATCGCCGGCACCGTCACCGACGCCGCCGCCGATGGCGTGCAGGTGGACTCCGACGGCGACTATTTCTCCGCCTTCTTCGTCAACAACTCCGACTACGTCATCAACGACGCCGCCATCGACCTGGTGGGTGCCTGCGGCGACGACTTCAACGGCTGGGGCGCGGGCATCGTGGTCCTGGGCAGCTCCAATGTGGAAGTCAACCGCAGCGTCATCCGCTCCCAGGGCGTGCTGCGTTCCGGCCTCTTCACCTCCGGCAGCGCCGTGACCACCGTGAAGGATTCCGTCATCGTCTCCAAGAACGACGAGGACGCCGTGGCCTACGACACCACCGACAACTACGCCACCCCCATGATGCAGCAGTGCCCCTTCGGCCTGGGCATCGAGGGCAATATCCGCGCCTCCTTGGCCTGCGGCGCGGGCAAGAACGTTTTTGAAAACTCCCTGGTCGTCTCCAACGGCTGGGCCGTCCTCTCCACCGACTCCGGCCGCTCCGGCGCGGACGCTCTCGTCTCCAACGCCATGGTAGCCGTGGTGGGCGAGATCGCAGATAATCCCGCCGACGCAGACTTCACCTACGAGGTCAACGGCGTGGAATGGCCCGTGCTGGTGGGCCGCTACGGCGAGACCTCCGGCTACATCGCCTATGCCGACTCCGGCGTGAACGACTACGCCTACGGCTCCGCCTGGTACTCCCCGGACTACCTCGGCATCATCACCACCGGCTCCGTCACCATGGCGGAGGACAGCTACGGCTGGTCCGGCCGTATCGGCTTTATGAGCCACTCCGGCGGCGGTTCCTCGGGCCACGGCACCCTGAACGTCTCCGACTCCAGCTTCGACATCCAGGACATCTTCGCCGTTACCCAGCTGTCCGGCACCTACAGCACCAGCACCACGCTGGACAACGTGGACATCTCCCTGGCCGGCAGCGGCACGGGCATCCTTTACCTCCAGCTTAACTCCGACGATAACGCCGGCGGCCCCGGCAACACCTCCAACACCATCACCGACCTCACCTACGACGAATACCTCACCACCGCCGCCGCCTCCGGCGAGCCCAGCACGAACTTCAGCGATCTGAACATCTCCAACTCCGTCGTGCAGGGCAACATCTATAACGCCGCCACCGACGACGGCGTGGGCCTCGTCGTGAACCTCGACAACGCCGAGATCGACGGCTCGATCTCCTCCGCCCGCACCTGGCATGTGGACGCCGACGGCAACGCCCTGGGCACCACCGTCATCGCCTGCGACTCCTACGAAGGCACCCGGGACGGCGCGAGCGGCGTGTACGACTACACCATGTATCTCCGCGTGAACGCCGAGACCGCTCCCACCGTGAACAACCCCGTCACTCTGAACATGACAAACGGCGCGAAGTGGATGGTCACCGGCGACAACTACCTCGCCTCCCTCACCATCGACGAGACCTCCTCCATCCTGGGCATGGGCGTGACCATGACCGTGAACGGCGCAGCCACCGAGATCAAGCCCGGCACCTACACCGGTGAGATCGTCCTCTCTGCCGGGGAGGCTCCCGCCCGTGCCGAGGGTGACGCGGAGATCAAGGCTCCCGTCATCGAAGGGGCCGCGAAGCTCGCCGCCTCCGGCAGCAAGTGGGACGCCTGGATCGACTACCTCAAGGCCATGGCCGTGGACGGCAGCATCGCCGATATTCAGGAGATGGTCCTGCAGGAGCTGGACGAGGCGAAGGAGGAGGACTACCCCGGCATGCTGGACGGCACCGTCTTCGGCGTGTTCGCCTTCACCTACAACGCTACCCCCTACGAGGATTTCCAGGGCTGATGCCCTAATGTACCGCATCCCGCCGACGGTTTTTCGGGCCATCGGCGGGATGTTTGCATTTTTTGTGGCATTTTCCGCGGGATTGTGGTACTATTCAAAATAGAACAATATCGGAAGGAGTTCGGCGGCATGAGAAACGATCGGGATGTGGAAAAGCTGGTTGCCCAGATGGGTCTGAAGCGCGGCTCCCGGCAGGCCGTGATCCAGTACGGCCTGGGCATACTGGACGGCATGCGCATGGCTTATGTGACCGTCGCCCGGAAGATGTTCAGCCTCGGCAAAAGCGAGCAGGAGATCCGCCGGCTTTTGGCGGATGTGACCGACGTAAAAGAACTCCGGGACATCCTGGCGGAAGCCCGCGGCGAATAAAACCCGCATGAAAAAAGGCTCCCACGAGGGAGCCTTTTTTTGTGTTTGAAGCGGATCAGCGGCGGCGTTCCGCAGCCTGCACCACATGGGAGGCCAGAACCGCCGTCGTCACCCCGCCGACGCCGCCAGGGACTGGGGTGACGGCGGACACGATGGGCTCCGCCTCCGCGGTGCGGACATCCCCGCACAGGGCGCCGTTTTCGTCCACATGGATGCCCACGTCCGCCACGATCTGACCGGGTGCGAAATGCTCCGCGCCGAAATAGCCCCGACGGCCCACCGCCGCCACGACGATGTCCGCGCTTTTGGCAACCGAAGCGATGTCCCGGGTATGGCTGTGGCAGACCGTCACCGTCGCGCCGGCAGCAAGGAGCAGCGCCGCGAGCGGACGCCCCACGACGAGGGACCGCCCCGCCACGACAACGTTTGCGCCGTCGAGCTGTGCGCCGTAATGCCGCAGGAGGACCATCACCGCCTCCGCCGTGCAGGGCGCAAAGCCCCGGTCCGTACCGGCAAATACCCCGGCAAGGGAACCGTCCGTCACGCCGTCCACATCCTTTTCCGGGGCAAGGGAAGCTCGCGCGGCCTCGTCGTCCATATGCTTCGGCAGAGGCCGGAACAGCAGGATGCCGTGGACGCTGTCATCGGTGTTCAGATTATTCAGAACAGCGATCAGTTCCTCCGTGGCAGCCTGCTCGTCCAGGACCACGGAGCGCGTCTCGATGCCGCAGGCGGCGCAGCGCTTCACGGCGGAGCGCTCGTAGGCCAGATCATCCTCCCGCGCTCCAACCCGCACCAGGGCCAGGGTCGGCACGACGCCTTTCTCCCGCAGAGCATTCGCCCGCCGGGAAACCTCCTCCGTCAGTGCCTTTGCCGCCGGCGCTCCCTTCCAAAGCTCCGCCATATCAGCAGTACCTCCCGTAAATTTCTTCGTGGACCTTTTCGGCCCGCTTACCGTATTCCTCCACCAGCGCGTCTACCTCGCGGTTGATCCCGTCCGCGTAGTCCCGGCGCTGCATGAGCTTCGTGTTCACCTTCACGTTCACCGCCGCGCCGTACATCGCGCCTCGGGCCAGGGCCGCGCCGGTGGCGGCGTCGGAAACGGCAAGGACGGAGCCCTTCGCCGCGAACCGCTCCTGCAGCTCGATGACCTCGCAGCACAGCCGCAGGATAGACAGCGGCGCGTCCGCCGCCCGGCGCAGGCAGGCCTCCATCAGGTCGTCCCGCCCCGGAGCGTCCTTCGGGACGGCATACGCCCGGCTCAGGGGCTCGAAGGCCCTGGCGTCCTCATCGATGGCTTTAAGCAGCTTCCGTCGGAGCATCTGCGCCTTTTCCGTCAGCACCAGCATCTCCTGCTCCACGTCGGCGTATTTTTTCTTGCCGACGGTGAGGTTTCCCACCATCGCCCCCAGGGACGCCGCGATGGCCCCCGCCAGCGCCGACGCTCCGCCGCCGCCGGGGACCGCCTCCTTCGACGCGAGATGCTCCGTAAAATCCCCCAGGGTTTGGTCCTTCCAGTCCATATCCGACCCTCCCGGTTTCCATAATGTCTGATTTTGATTATACCACATACCCCCGGGGTTTGAAAATCCCTTGTGGATATTTTAATTAGTGATCAAACGGTTGCAAATCTCCGCGGAACATGGTAAAATTGTCACAGGAATTAGCCAGCTAACTTGTGAAAATTTGTTACTTGTGCAAATCGCAATTCTCTGGTATCATACAAATGTATAATCATATTACTGTGGAAATGAGGTACATAGAATGAAGCTCCCCAGCTATGAGCTGACCGGCAAAGTCGCCATCATCACCGGTTCCACCCGCGGCATCGGCCGCGCCATCGCTGTCGCCATGGGCAAGCTCGGCGCGAAGGTCGTCATCACCGGACGCAAGCAGCCCGCCTGCGACGAAGCGGTGAAGGAGCTCGCCGACGACGGCATCGAGGCTCTCGGCGTCGCCTGCGAGGTCACGAAGGCCGAGGATCGCGAGGCTCTCATCGCCAAGACCGTTGAGAAATTCGGCCGGGTCGACATTCTGGTGAACAACGCCGGTCTCGGCGGACAGCCCAAGAAGATGATCGACATGGACGAGCAGTACTTCGACAACTACATCGACGCGGACCTGAAGGGCCTGTACTTCATGAGCCAGCTGGCCGCCCAGCAGATGAAGGCCCAGGGCCGCGAGGGCGCGGAGAACCCCTACCGCATCATCAACCTCGCCTCCGCCGCCGGCATCAAGGCCCCCATCGGCGACACCGTCTACGGCTCCTGCAAGGCCGCCGTCGCCCACCTCACCCGCATCATGGCCAATGAGCTTGCCCGCTACGGCATCCTCTGCAACTCCGTGGCCCCCGGCTATGTCCTCACCGACATGACCAAGGACGTCATGGCCGACGAGAAGAACGTCGCTGCCGTCACCCGCATGATCTCCGTCCGCCGCTATGCCCAGCCCGAGGAGATCGCCTCCGTCATCGCCTTCCTCGCCTCCGACGCGGCGGGCTACGTCACCGGCGTCCTCATCCCTGTGGACGGCGGCATGACGATCAATTAAAACTGCGAAACGCAATCGCTAAAGGAGGAATCTCCGATGCCCGAGAAGTACATTGGAACCTACGAGCAGTACAAGGCCCGTCTGCTGGCCATGAAGCCCAACGTCTACCTCCACGGCAAGAAGGTGGACCGCTCCAACGGAAAGACCGGCGCCGAGCGCGACCTGGCCGACTGGATCGTCGGCGGCACCTACGTCATGAAGCAGTGCTACGACACCGCGAACGATCCCCGCTATGAGGATGTCTGCATCGCGGAGTCCAACATCCCCGGTATGGAGGGAGCCCTTATCAACCGCTCCACGAACATCCATCACAGCCGGGAGGACCTGTTGAAAAAGCAGCTCATGACCCGCCTCATCTGCCACCGTGTCGGCGGCTGCATGCAGCGCTGCATGGGCTCCGACGCCCTGAACGCCCTGTACTCCGTCACCTTCGACTGCGACGAGGCCTGCGGCACCGAGTACCACCAGCGTCTGCTGAAGTACATCGCCTACTGCCAGAAGAACGACCTCATCTGCAACTGCGCCCAGACCGACGTGAAGGGTTCCCGCAACCCCAAGTATAAACGCGCCCACATGCAGCCCGACCCCGACCAGTTTTTCCACGTGGTCGAAAAGGACGTGGACGGCATCGGCCTGGACGGGAAGCCCTGCAAGGGCATCATCGTCCGCGGCGCGAAGATCTGCAACTCCTGCGCTCCCTATGTGGACGAGATCATCGCCCTGCCCACGAAGTTCATGAGCCCGGACGACG
>CAYNZM010000072.1:0-8735 GCA_964401725.1 uncultured Oscillospiraceae bacterium | reverse complement strand
GCTCCTTGTCCAGCCGTGCGCATACGTCCAGATTGAACCGATCCGCCCCGCCCATCTCCATCCACGGCAGCAGCATCAGAACATGCAGCTTATCGTGCTTCGCAAATACCTTGCGCTCCCACGCCGACGCCTTCGGCGCGGCGTAGCTTCCGGGCTGGACGAACCGGGGATACTCCACCGCCGTCACGCTCTCGTCCACCGTCTGCGCCGCCTGCCGAATCTTCTCCATCGACTGCTCCCGCAGCGCCCGGTCCCGCTGTACGGTCTGCTGCGCGCCGGACACGCTCCGCCGATACCAGAACAGATACCCGCTCAGGTGGACGGGATAGGCCCCAGCGGACAGCAGCCGCAGCCACAGATGCCAGTCCTCGTCGTACCGCTGCTCCGACACCGCGTAGCCTCCCACCCGGTCCAGCCACTCCTTCCGAATGGCCGCCGTGCAGACCAGCAAATTCTCCGTCTTCATGCGCGACGGCGAAAAGCTCTGCCGCCACTGGTATTCCCGATCCCCAAAGCCCACGCTGTCCGTATACGCCCACGCCGCGTCCGGGTCCTTTTCCAGCGCGTAATACAGCTCCTCCAAAAAGGGCGGGGCGATCAGATCGTCCGCGTCCAGGGGGACGACGATGCCGGCTTGACTGTTTTGGATGGCCGCGTTTCGTGCCGCCGACTGCCCGCCGTTTTCCTGACAAATCAGCCGGATGCGGCTATCCCGCGCGGCGAAATCCCGCAGGACACGGATGCTTTCCCCGTCCGTGCTCCCGTCGTCCACGATGATCCATTCAAACCAAGGAAAGGTCTGGTTCATGACGCAGTTGAAGGTCTGCTCGAAATACTTCCCCGCGTTGTAATACGGCGTGATGATGCTCACCAGCGGCTGTCCGCTGTGGTCCAGCGTTCGGTCAAACAGCTTCTTTCCGGGTTCTTTCGTGAAGTCAAAGTCCATGGATGTTTCTCTCGCTTTGCCGTAAACTTTTCCCGTCAGAACGACAGCTCACGCACCGTATGCGGCGCAGACCTCGTCCGCCGGTCCGATCATTTTGACCCGTCCGTGTTCCAGCCACACCACCCGGTCACACATCTCCTTGATCTGTTTCAGGGTGTGGCTGACAAAAAGGACCGTCGTGCCGCCGCCCATCAGCTCCATCATGCGCGCGCGGCTCTTTTCCTGGAAGCCGATGTCGCCCACCGAGAGGATCTCGTCCACGATCAGGATCTCCGGCTCCACGAGGCTCGCCACGGAAAACGCCAGCCGCGCCAGCATGCCGGAGGAATAGTTGCGGATCGGCGCGTTGATAAAGGCTCCGAGCTCGGAAAACGCGACGATGTCGTCGTACTTGGCTTTTAGGAAGTCCTCGTCGTATCCGAGGATCGCGCCGTTGAGGAAAATATTCTCCCGTCCGGTCAGGTCCATGTCAAAGCCGCTGCCGAGCTCCAGCATCGGGACGACGCTGCCGTGGGTGACGACGCTGCCGGACGTGGGCTTCAAAATGCCGGAAATCACTTTGAGCATCGTGCTCTTGCCCGCGCCGTTTTTTCCGATCAGGCCCAGCGTCTCGCCCTTCCGCACCTGAAAGGACACGTTTTCCAGCGCCGTGAAGTCCTCGTAGGTGATCTTCCCTCGGAGCTTCCGCGTCACGAACTCCTTGAGGGAGAGGATTTTGTCCGTGTTCATATGGAACCGCATGGTCACATCATTGACCTCGATCATCACATCGCTCATAACAAACCCTCACAGATACAGGACGAATTTGTCCTGGTTCTTTTGGAATACGAATGCCCCGACGAGAAGCATCCCCAGGGCGATCATCAGACACCGAAAATACACGACCGGCTCCGGGGAAAGACCGTCCAGGATGCACATGCGGATGCTCTTGAGAAAATGGTACAGGGGATTGGCCTGCAGAACGAGCTTATACGCCCCGGGGAGGATGGTCTCGGGATAGAAGATCGGCGTGATATACATCCACATCATGTTCAGCACGCCCCACAGAAACTGCGTATCCCGGAAAAACACCATGGACGTAGCCAGAAGCATGCCCATGCCCAGGCTGAACACGATCAGGCAGACGAAGAAAAACAGGGACAAAATGGCGGAGGCTCGGAAATGCACCCCCGTGATCAGGCAGACCAGAAGCATGGGGATCAGGGAGATGACCAGGTTTATAACGGAGGACATGGTCCGCGTCAGGGGGTAGATGTACTTCGGCATATACACCTTGGTGATCAGCGTGGCGTTTCCCAGCACGGAGGTCAGCGTCATGCCGCAGGCTTCGGAGAAGAAGCTGTACATGACCGTGCCGATGATGAGGTAGGCCGGGAAATTGGGAATATCGCTCCGAAAGATCGTGGAGAACACGAAATACTGCACGGTCATCATGAGAAGCGGATTGAGAAAGCTCCAAAACACGCCGAGGACCGAGCGCTTGTACTTCGTCTTAAAATCGCGTCCGACGAGCTGTCGGATGAGGAAGCGGTATTTTTTCATGGCGACAAGGGCGTTGACGACATAGCTGCGCCGACCGCTTCTCCATCGCAGCCACACGCAGAACAGCAGCGCCGCGATAGCCGCGCCGAACGCCGCCGTGAACTTCCAGTAGTGCAGCCCGGTCCAGATATAATCCTCGCCGTCCGCGGAGAAGCAGAGCGTCCCGGGGTGAAGCTCCCCGTTCACGCACAGGGAGAACCCCTCGGCAGTTTCTCCGGCGCCGGCAAGCGGCGTGACCGCGCTGCCGGGAGCGGAATCCCCGCGCAGGCGGATAACCAGCGGGACATTATACACCGTCTCGATGGGTTCCGGCGCGGTGATGGTGAGGATTTGTCCCTCCTCGATCCCGGCGGCGTCGAAGGTCCCCTGCATCAGCACCTCGCCGGTGTCCTGCCGCAGCAGCTCCATCCGCACTTCGCCGGCGTTCTGGCGGTAGTTCGTCCCCCATCGCACGGATACGCTCTCGAGGCGCTGGATCGGAGCCAGGAACGTCTGCTCCACCACCACGCCGTCCGTCAGCTCGGCGGCGCCGACCTCGGCCTCGGACATCTCCACCGCGCCGCGGGTATCGCGGAAACGGAGCTGATCTCCCGCCAAAAAGTAGAAGCTGACAACCAGCAAAATATAGACGGCCAGCGTGAGCAGGACCGTTTTTCGGATGTTGACCTCAGCGGACTTTGCCGCCGTCGGGTATTTCTTGTTCATTTGTGTCTCCTTGTTTTCCCCACTGCAGCTCCTTTACCCGGCGCAGCAGGCGGCGGGGGATGAGCATCATAATGACCGGCTTCACGAGATAGAGGTAATCCCACGGAGGGGAGTGCATGATCCGCAGACCGTAGATCCGTTCCCGAATCTCCGCAAGTCTCGTATTTCGGCTGTGGCGCAGATATGCCTCGGCGGGTTCGTATACGTAGTAGAGATATTCCTGCAGGTTCTGGCCGATGACGTCCCGGGCCGCCAGGCGCATCACGAGATCGTAATCCTCGGTGCGCCGCGTGATGTCCGCCACGCGGTACCCGTCCACCAGCTCCAGGACCTCTCTGCGAAAGAGCATCGTCGGATGAAAAAAGGGATTCCGCCGAGCGATCGAGTGCTTTGTGACCCTTTCCTCGCACAGCCGCCGGCTCCACACGCCGCCGTCGTCAAACACATATACCCCGCACGCCGCGTACGGCAGGTCGTGGTCCAGAAGATAGCGCAAGGTCTTTTCCAGCCGGTCCGGCGCGGAAATATCGTCCGCGTCCTGCCGCGCAATGAACGGACCTTGCGCCCGGGCAAGACAGCGATTCAGCGAAGCTCCCAATCCCATATTTTCGTCGTTTTGGAAAATGACGACGCGCGGGTCCAGTTGCTGATAGCGCCGGAGTATCTCCCAGCTTCCATCCGTCGAGGCGTCGTCGCAGACGATCAGCTCGAACTCGGCAAAGGTCTGCGCCAGCACCGAATCCAGCGCCGCCGCCAGGGTATCCGCGCCGTTAAAGACGCTCATCAAGATAGATATTCGCACCATGTTCGTGTCTTTTCCCTGTCCGGCCAATGGTATTTCCCAGCAAACCGGCATTTTCGCGATCCTTTCTTGTGATTATACCACGGCGCGGTTGGATTGGCAACCGCAACAGCGCTTCCGTCGGCACGGGGACAGCCGTGGCCGGACGGCTTCCGCCGCTTGAAAGCCTTTCAGCATTGTGCTACAATACTCGCAGCGGCTCCCACCCGTCCGCCGAGAACGCCGCCGGAACCGAGGTAGATACGACATGATCCAGAAAAACCGCTTTTTCGCAAAACTGCTGGACATCCTGTCGGATGCACTGCTGATACTGTTCAGCTATCTTGCCGCCGTCCACGTCCGCTTTCATGTGCTGAACGGTGTGATCAGCATACCCCACACCAGCGGACGTGTGCTGTGGATCGTCCTAACCAGCGTCGTCGTCACCGTATTCGCTTACCACTGCCTCGACCTGTACGGTCATCACCGCCTGGTCCGCCGGAGCGCGGGCATCGCCACGATCCTGTCTGCCAACACGCTGGGCGTTCTGATGCTCGCCACCATGTTCTTCCTGTTCCGGGTGGAGGATTTCTCCCGGCTCTCCCTTCTGCTGTTCTGGGGCTTTGCCGACGTGCTGGTGGTTTCCAAGCACGAGCTGATGACCCAGCTTGCATGCCGTCAACGCGAGGTCCGGCATCCGCTGCGGGTCGCGCTGGTGGGAAACGGCCGTCTGGCGCGGCAGTTTTACCGCGATCAGGCGGAGGACCCGCAGCTCGGCATCGTCGTGGTGGGATACGTGAGCGCCGTGGAGCGCCCCGAGCTTGGGCGTCAGCTCGGAAGCTACGAGGACCTGCCCGCCATTCTGGAGATGAATTCCATCGACTGCCTCGTCGTTGCGCTGGAGGCCCACGAAAACCGCCACATCAACGCCGTGCTCTCCGCCGCGGAGAAGGAGGGCGTCCGGGTCGAGCTCATCCCGTTTTACAACGACTATCTTCCAACCCATCCCACCATCGAGATCGTCGGACGCACCAAAATGATAAACCTCGCGGCCACGCCCCTCAACGATCCCGGCGCGGCGTTTGCAAAGCGTCTGGGGGACATCATCATCTCCCTCACACTCATTCTCCTGTCCTCTCCGCTCATGCTGGTCACGGCGATCGGCGTGAAGCTCTCCAGTCCGGGACCGGTGCTTTTTCGGCAGGAGCGCGTCGGCAAGGATAAACGACCCTTTACCATGCTGAAATTCCGCAGTATGCGCACAGACATCGACCACACCGGCTGGTCCACGGACAACGACCCCCGTAAGACGCGCTTCGGAAGCCTGATCCGCAAGCTCAGCATCGACGAGCTTCCGCAGTTGTTCAACGTCCTCGCGGGACATATGAGCCTTGTCGGTCCCCGACCGGAGCTTCCGCGGTACGTCCGCCAATTCAAGGAGGATGTACCTCTGTACCTGGTCCGGCAGCAGGTCCGGCCCGGCATGACCGGATGGGCGCAGATCCACGGGCTTCGCGGAAACACCTCCATCGAGACCCGGGTGGAGTATGACATATGGTACATCGAGAACTGGAGCTTCGGTCTGGACGTCCGCATCCTTCTGCGGACCGTCTTCGGCGGGTTCATCAACCGGGAGCGGCTGTCTCCGCCGATCGAGGACGCGGTGGACGAGCCATGAAAACCATCCTCTACTGCGCCTCCACCACCGGGCATCTGCGCAGCTTCCATGTGCCGTACCTCACCGCTCTGCTCGCCGCCGGACACCGCGTGACGACGGCGGCATCCGGCATGCCCGAGGGCCTTCCAGACGGGGTGTCGCACCTCGACCTCCCCTTCACCAAGCGCTTTCTTTCACCGCGAAACCTGCGGGCCTCGATGCTCGTCGCTCACAGGCTCCGCCGCGAGCGTTTTGACCTCATCCTGACCCACACCTCCCTCGCGGCGTTTTTCGTCCGGCTCGGCGTGATGCTCGCCGGCAAGGGAAATACCCGCGTCGTGAACACGGTCCACGGCTATCTCTTCAGCGAGAACAACTCCCTTCCGCGCCGGATGATCCTTCTCGGAGCGGAAAAGCTCACCGCCTCCGTGACAGACGACATCCTCGTCATGAATACGGAGGACGAGAGCATCGCCCGGCGGCATCGGCTTTGCCGCGGCCGGGTCCTTCGCGTGGACGGGATGGGCGTGCCGATGGAGCGTCTGCGTCCTCCCACGCCGCAGGAACGCGCCGAAGCCCGGTCCGCGCTGCGGCTCCCGGACGACGCTTTGGTGCTGGTGTATGCCGCGGAATTCTCCCGGCGGAAGAACCAGCGCTTTCTCATCGAAAATCTCTCCGCCCTGCCGGAAAACGTCCTCCTGCTCCTGCCCGGACGGGGCGACGCCTTCGACGAATGCCGCGCGCTGGCGGAGGACCTGGGTCTCTCCGGGCGGGTGATCCTCCCGGGCTTCGCGGCGGATACCCGCGCCTGTCTGTGGGCGGCGGATGTCTGCGTCTCATCGAGCCGCTCCGAAGGACTTCCCTTCCACGTCATGGAGTCCATGGCCTGCGGTCTGCCAAGCCTTTTATCCCGGGTCAAGGGTCACACAGACCTCGCGGGAGACGGTCCCAGCGGCCTGCTGTACGCTCTGAACAGCCCGGAGGAATTCCGCGCCGCCGCCTGCCGGCTCGCAAACGACCCGGCGCTGCGGCTTACCCTCGGAGAAAACGCCCAACGCGCATCTCTCCGCTATGGCCTTGACCGCGTTCTGCCGCAGGTCCTCCCCTTGTATCAATAGTCATATCCAGCAAAAATGCCGGTCAAATGACCGGCGTTATTTTTTGTCCTCCCGGACGATCGGCACGGCGGAGACCGCCATGGGCAGCAGCAGGAAGATGTTGTAGGCAAACTCCAGAAGGTGATGCTCCGTCATGCACTGCAGCGCCGCGACGGCGAGGATGCCGAGCCGCTCCCACGAGGCGTTCCGCTTTTCCCGGAGGGCGGCGTACACAAACAGCGCCAGCACCAGGATCAGCGCCGCGATCCCGAAGCAGAACAGGACGTTCACATAGGAGCTGTCCAGGAAAAAATAGTTCGCGATCGTCTCCTCTGTGATCTCCGAAGCGCCGCCCCAACCAGTCATGGGGATGACCTGACCGAACAGAGGGATGGGATAGGCCGCAAACGCCAGATGTCCCAGCCGCAGCCGCTCGCTGAACAGCGTGTCCAGAAAGCGCATGACGCCGCTGTCCTCCCGGTACAGCCCCGCCAGCACCACCATAACAGCCGCAAGGATCGGCGCGCTCACGCAGAATATCCAGGCCGCCGCCGGATGCAGCGCGTAGGACTTCCCCTTCCGGTCCGCCCGGGTCCGACGCAGCTTGAGGTAGGCAAGGCCCGCCGCCAGCAGGACGAGGCACGCTACGCTGTTGCGGGCGTCGCAGAACGCCAGGCAGAACACCGCAAGGCCCGTGATGACGCCGATCTCCCACCACCGGATGTGCCTCTCCCGCAGCCAGGCATACGCCGCCGCGAGGAAAAAGACATGGGCGGAAAAATCCGTGGGATAGAGGATGCCGAAGGACATGCGCCGACGGCCCTCCCGGTAGTAGACGAAGTTTTCGATCACACCCGTGAGCGAGAGCGTTATCGTGACCAGCAGCGCCGCCGCGGTGACGCAGACATAGACCTTCACGAGCCTGCGAAAATCCACGCCCCGGGCGCCGACAGCCAGGATCGCCGCCTCGAGGAGCAGCCACTCCCGGGTATTCCACCAGGCCGCGGCCGAGACCGCGACGATGAGCACCGCCAGGACCGCGTCCGACAGCGTCCAGTCCGGCGCGAGCACGGTCCTCGCGCCAACCACCAGCGCCAGCAGCAGCCAGAGGCCGCGGGCAAGCTCCCCCGTGATCGGAGGCCAATCCACCGCCGTCGTGAAGCCGAAGTTGAACAGCAGCACCAGCCCGAACAGCAGAAGATACGCGTATTCCAGCCCGGCGGAGGTACGCTCTCCCACCCGGCGCAGGGTGTTTTGCCGTTTCTTCATCGGTCCCGTCCCAGCTCCTTGTCCGCCCTCGCCAGTGCCGCGGCGATGGCGGCGTCCATGTCGTAATATTTATACTCCCCGAGCCGTCCGCCGAACAGGACCTTGGGCTCCGCTTCCGCGAGGACCTTGTATCGGGCGTAAAGCGCGTTGTTTTTTTCGTCGTTCACGGGGTAATATGGTTCGTCTCCCGGCTTCCACTCAGAGGAATATTCCCGGCTGATGACGGTCACGGGGATGTCGTTTCCGCACTCATCTTTTCCGAACGCAAACCACTTGTGCTCGATGATGCGGGTCCAGGGCGTCTCCCGGTCGGTGTAGTTCACGGCGGCATTGCCCTGGAAATTCGGGATGGGAAGCGTCTCCGTCTCGAACCGGACGGAGCGGTATGCCAGCGCGCCGAGGCGATAGCCGAAGTAGGCGTCGATGGGACCGGTGTAGACGACCTTCTCCGCCAGTGCGTCAAGACCCGCCTTGTCCGCAAGGTAATCCACCCCAAGCCGGACCTCGACCCCTTCCAGCAGGTTCTCCACGAGCTTTGTGTACCCGCCGATGGGGATGCCCTGATGGAGGGCGTTGAAGTAGTTGTTGTCGAAGGTAAGGCGCACCGGCAGACGCTTGATGATGAATGCCGGCAGCTCCGTGCAGGGCCTTCCCCACTGCTTCTCGGTGTAGCCCTTCACCAGCTTCTCATAGATGTCCGTGCCCACAAGGGAGATGGCCTGCTCCTCCAGGTTCTTC
>CAYNZM010000071.1:0-8819 GCA_964401725.1 uncultured Oscillospiraceae bacterium | reverse complement strand
TACGGTACACAGATAGCTCGGCTTGCGCTGGAATACGCCTTTGTAAACTTAAATGTAGATGCGGTGTACGCTTATACGATTTTGAGGAATACCCGCAGCCAGCATGTGCTTGAGAAGGTCGGATTCCAGTATATAAACGAAAAAGACGGATTTAAGTATTATCGGTTTGTGCGGTAAAATCGCATCTGTCGAGATGAAAGCAAATCGTTATATCATGAGGAGAAGTAAAAATGGCGTCCAGCAAAGCGTATTTGGATTTTATTTTGGATCAGCTTTCCGAATTGGAGGATGTAACCCATCGAGCGATGATGGGAGAATATATTATCTACTATCGCAGCAAGGTGATAGGCGGGATTTACGATGACCGCTTTCTCGTAAAGCCTACGAAGTCCGCTGTAATCATGATGCCAAATGCGAATATGGAGCTTCCGTATGATGGGGCGAAAGAGATGTTGCTTGTGGACAATGTAGAGAACAAGGGTTTTCTACGTGAGCTGCTAAATGCGATGTATGAGGAGCTTCCTGTTCCAAAGAAAAAGAAGTAACCAACTTCTAGCTTGTAAGGAGCAAGAGAATTGCGTCTCGCCGTGAGACGCATTATCCGGGCAACAAAAAAAGGGCGTCTCGGAAATAACCGAAATGCCCTTGAAAAGAGATGTTGTTTTAGCGGTATATTTCACACTTAGAAATGACTTGTATCTCGCATACAGGTCATTTTTCAAATTATCTGCAAATGGCTCTTGACTTTCCCCTTGGGGCAGGGACTATCATAGCCTCAGAATCGATTCACGCAGAACGGAGGCAGCCATGTATCAAATCGGTGAGTTCTCAAAAATATGTCAGGTGAGCGTAAAGACGCTTCGCCACTATGACCGCATAGGACTGTTGAAGCCTGCGGAGGTGGACCGTTTTACGGGCTATCGGTATTATGACCGCTCACAGTTGGAGAAAATGCTTCTGATCCAGAGGCTGAAACGGTATGGCTTTTCTCTGGAGGAGATACAGTCGCTCATGCTCTGCAATGACGGCGCCGTTCTTATAAAAAAGCTGATGCGGCAAAAAGAGATTTTGGAATGGCAGCAAATGGAGACGGGATCGGTCATCCATGAGCTGACGCTGCATCTGGAAAACTTGAAAAGGACGGGAAATATCATGGACATGCAAAAAGAACATACGATCAAAGTCGTGGAAACAGAAAGGATGGCGGTGCTTGCGTGCCGTCATCGGATGGCCGTGGACGATTTCGGACGGTATTACGGTACGCTGTATGAGCGGATCGCAAGAGAGAACATCGCTCCCAACGGAGTAACCGGCGCAATGTATCACGATGAGGAATTCAACCGGGATTCCTCCGACATTGAGCTTTTCGTCGGGGTTCGTGACGATGTTCATGCGGATAAAGTTCTGGAAGCGCAGGAATGTGCGATGACGGTGCATAAGGGCGTGTACTCAACGCTGCCAGAGACCTATGCCGCGTTGGTGGCGTGGATCGAGGAGAACGGGTATGTGTGGAACGGAGAACCCTATGAGATCTATACGAAAACAGGTCAGAATGGCCTCATGCCGAAGGATTGGGAAACAGAGGTTTATTTCCCGATAAAGAAGAAGTAACAAATTGCGTCTCACGGTGAGACGCATTGTTCGGGCAACAAAAAAAGGGCGTCTCGGGAAACCGAAACGCCCTGATAGGGAACACGCTTGTTTGGCATGATATGTCGAAACATCGCGTATAAGGCGAGCGGCCTGTTTCATTGAAACAAGCCGCTCTGAAATGCCCATTTTGGTGGAGATAAGCGGGATCGAACCGCTGACCTCTTGAATGCCATTCAAGCGCTCTCCCAGCTGAGCTATACCCCCTCATGTGACTTTTAAGGGTCTTAAATGGGCAGTTTCTTGATTAAGTTGTAGGTGTTCGTCGATGATTGTCGCTCAGGTTGGGGGCATACAAACCTTTATGTGGGCTCCCAGCTGAGCTATACCCCCAAGGGAAGAGAGTGAAGTATTAACTTGTAGAAAGAGGGGTAGGTACACGCTTGAGCTGGGCTCCCAGCTGAGCTATACCCCCTCATATGACTTTTAAGGGTCTTAAATGGGCGATTTCTTGATTAAGTTGTGGGTGTTCGTCGAAATTTGGCTCTCAACCGGGGGGCATAAAAACCACCATGCAGGCTCCCAGCTGAGCTATACCTCCATCTCGGAACAGGTGATATGATAGCAGATCATCCGCCGGATGTCAATACCTTTTTTGCGGTTTTTCATTCCAGCGCGTCGGTCAGGTCCGCCAGGACCTGCTCGCAGAGAGCAAGCTCCTCCGGGGTATATTTCTGCTCCAGGGTCTTCACGGCCTGTTCAATGAAGGGGTAATCCGTGTCGTAGTAGGAATAGAACTTATCCACGACAGAGACCCTGCATTCCCGGCGGTCCTCCTCGGAGGCGGCACGGGTGACGTAGCCCTTCGCAGCCAGGTTGTTGATCTTGTAGGTGGCATTGGGCTGAGAGATGCCCAGCGTGTCCGCAAAGGAGCTGACGGAGGCGTCCTGCAGAAGATAGATCACGTCCGCGGCAAAGGCTTCCGTGGCGCTCAGAGAACCGTCCTTTTCCCGGATGCGTCCGAACAGCTCGCGGTAATGCTCCAGGCGGGAGCGTTCATAAAAGGCTTTGATCTTGTCGTACAGCATGGTGCCACCTCCAATAATGTACTCGTCTAGTTTAGTCCCTGTGACCGGGATTTGTCAATCCCGGGCGTAGCGCAAATACAAGGAAAGAAAAGCTTGTAATTCTCGTGTCTCCGTGTTAGAATGCCCTTGCCACACAAATTTCATAGTGACATATTCATGTTGAGCCCAAAGACGGTGTTTTACTTCGGTAAAAACGCGGTCTCCACCTTGGCAGTCTTTGGGCTTGTCATGTGAAATTTGTGTGGCAACAAATGGAGCTCATGCGTTTTTCGGTGTGTGGTTCCATTTGGAGCCACACACTTTTTTCGGAGAAAAACATGATAAATCATTCTATTTGTTTGAGAGAATGCCCAACAGACAGGAAAAACTACAATGGCATTGATTTAGCGAAGTTTATTTGTTCGATATTGGTTGTCATGATTCATGTACCGCCATTTGGCAGTTCTACAGGCTATATCGTCAAATTACTGAACTATGGCGTTCAACAATGGTTTGCTCGCATTGCGGTACCAATTTTTTTTGCTTGTTCGGGCTTCTTCCTGTATAAAAAAAGCACTTTACTTGATTTCCGAGTTGAACCATCGAAAAAGTACATTTTGCATCTGCTGAAACTCTATATTATTTGGTCTTTAATTTATTTCCCTTTGAGATATAGAGCATTTTTCAAAGATTCCAAAGGCGTACTCCATGCGGTATTAGTGTACTGCCGAGATTGTGTGTTTACTGGAAGTTATAATCAGCTGTGGTATTTTCCTGCATTAATATTTGCGGTTATTCTAACATCTTATCTGTTATCTAAGAAGACCGATTATAAGAGAATACTACTACTCTCAATTATCGCTTATTTGGTCGGGTTATTGGCGCAATCATGGTTCGGGGTAATACGGCCGCTTCAGGAAATAACGCCATCTGTGGAGAATTCTAGAAGTATTACAGAAAATAATAGGTACAACACGAGATGGCCTGTTTGACGGTTTTGTATTCGTCAATATTGGCGCAGTATTCGCATTTTATGACATTCGCATCACAAAGAAGAAAGCCATAATGGGATTTCTTGTCTCGATGGCTTTGATGTTTGTAGAAGCTTTTACTCTGAAGTATATCGGCTCTGTCAGAGAACAGGATATGTATCTTTTTTTGATACCAGCCACATTCTTTGGATTTGCATTTATCAGTCAAATGGAGCTGCCTGACCATCCTGCTTATATAAAACTGCGGCAGATAAGTTCCCTGGTCTTTTATTCGCACCTTTGGATAAAAGTTCTCATCAATAAAGGTTTTCAACTGTTTGATGAGGATTTATCAAAGACTCCGCTGTTATTCATTTCCACTACCCTTTTGTCAGTTGTTAGCGCCTTAGCGATCATAAAGCTATCCGAGAGAAAGCGCTTTCAATGGATAAAACTGCTATATACGTAACATTGTAAAGAGCAGGGACGGTTTCGTCTCTGCTCCTCACAATAATTCCGCATGTCCCAACCAGAGACTATGATTCATTTTTATACTAATTCTTGATTGAAAGCTGACACCGAGCGCCGAGGGAAATCGCCGCCAGACGAGGCGGAGGACGCAGGCGGGCTGACGCCCGCCTGCGTCCTCCGCCTAGCCATGCAAGAATCCTGCTCCAAATCTTTATTGCGTCTTCTAACTTTATGAACCACTAGGATTTGCCAAGCCCAAGGCACGGTCTGGGGGTAGGCAGGACGGGGGAAATGTGCTATACTGAACAAGAAGCTGCCGTTTGGCTCCGAAAAAATGTTGGGAGATACAACCGATATGATTGAACTGAAGCTGTATGTAAGCGAAGTGGACTACGCCTCCGCTATCCAGGCCTTTGCGGGCACCGGTCTTGCGGGAAGCACCGCCGTCATGGCGATGAAAGCCCTGCCGAACAGCGCGAAGGAGGAGCTGGTGGTGAAGTACCTAAACTCCAATGCCGAAAAGCTCCAGGGAATGCTGGCCGACGCCGCATCCCGGCAGGGGATCCGCCTGACCGTCAGCGGCGCCCAGGCCACCGTGGTGGACGGATAATTAATTCACAGATTCTTCATCCATCCCCCGGAGGACCTGCTATAATAAAACAAAAAACGGATACACTACCGTGAAAGGATGGTATACAGCATGAACGAAAACGAATTCGAGCAGCAGGTCTCCGAGGAGGAGCAGGCCCAGTGGTCCGAGCCCTCCGACGTCCCCGTGGACGACGTGGACGCGGACATCCTCGCGAAGATCAAGGAACTTGTAAAGAAGGGCAACGTCACGAAGATCGTCATCAAGAAAGACGATAACGTCCTTGTGAACATCCCCCTGAACGTCGGCATCGTCGGCGGCATCATCGGCGTGGCCGCGGCTCCCTGGGCGATCGTGGCGGCGGCGGTGGCGACGGCGGGCTTTGCCTGCCGGGTGGAGCTGGTGAAGGCGGACGGCGAGGTTGCCGTCATCAGCGGCAAGGCCATCGAGGACAAGGCCAAGGACCTGGGCGACAAAGCCATGGAGTTCGGCAAGGACTTCGGCGCGAAGGCCATGGACATGGGAGCCGCTGTGATGGACGGCATCAAGGAAGCCGTCGTCGGCGAGACCCAGGACGCGGATTTCGAGTCCGTCGTGGAGGAGGCCGAGGCCGCTGCGGAGCCGGAAGAGCCCGCCGTGGAGATCCCCGTGGAGGATGCTCCCCAGAAGTGATCGAACCTCAATCGAACAAGGACGTCGGGGGTCTCTCCGGCGTCCTTTTCATATCCCTGTCAACAGGCGGAAATAATCGCACTCCACGGCCCGACGGTCATAGACATACCGCCGATAGACCCGCAGACACATGGCCTCGATGTATGCGTCGTCCGCAGTCCCGGTGAACGTGTCCTGTGGGGCGGCGTAGCGTCCCGCCGCCGTCACCCAGTCGGAAAAGGCGCTGCCCCGGAGGGTCACGAGAGGTTCCTCTCCCGCTGCGGCGAGAATATCCCGCCCGGACAGCAGCCGGGAATCGAAGGGCAGGCCGAAGAGATCCAGCAGCGTCGGCGTGAGATCCAGCTCCGAGCAGGGAGCCTCCGATGCCGCGCCGGTGAGGCCCGCGCCCCACAGATAGAGCTGGGCCCGGTCGGGATCGGCGTCGGCTGTGAGAAGGCAAAAGACCGTGTCCGTCCGATGCCGGTCGCTGAGAGCGGAAAAAAGCTCCGCCAGCGCTCTCTCGCCGTCCCCGTGCCAGCAGGCGAAGAGAAACACCGGCGTTTCGGCGCCGTCCAGGGCGGCCGGCAGGTCCTCGGCGGTCTCCACAGAGGAAAAACCCAGGGCGGCAAGCCCGTCGTCCAGCCCGTCGTCCGGCATGTACGCCCGGCAGTCGTACCCCGCCCGGGCAAAGGCCCGGGGCAGGGAGAAGGGCAGGGAAATGCTCTGGGCGGCGGCATAGGCCAGGGAGGACATGTCATCGATCCGGGTCGGAACGAGACCTGTCACCCGGGCGAAAAGATTTCCCTCCGCGCCCTGATACCACTCCGGGCGCCACACGTCCCCGAGCTTTACGCTTTGCCTCGCCAGCCGGTACAGCGCGGGATTTTTCCCGGCGTCCTCCGGGTCCGGCGTCCAGTCGTCGGCGCAGACGAGGATGAGGTTCTTCCCGGTCAGTGCGCCGGTGTAGGCATGCTTTTCCGTGGGAGTACGGCTGGTATAATAGACGCTCAGCTCCCCGGCGATGCCGCTGCCGGCGGTTTCCTCCCCGCCGGGAAAGGGCAGGTCCAGGGTGTTATAGCTCAAGCCCTCCGTCGGGGCGAACACGGCGGTGTCCGGCTTCGGCAGCAGGCCCCGGGCCAGCACGATGGCCGCCAGCACCCCCAGCAGCGTGAACAGAAAAAACCGGCGCATGACGACCACCTCCCTCCCGGTTTCGCCTGCCTACAGCATGCGGCAAATCGGGAGCGAATGGGTTCGCAAAACGTCGGTGAAAGAAAATAATCATGGGGGCGTTTTTCGCCCGGATTTTTGCAGAAAAAGGACCGGAACCCGCGGCTCCGGTCCGTGGTTATTACGCGAGAAATGCGTCGAGAAAGGCAAGCTGCTCCGCCACGGGAAGGTTCCGGCGCTTCACGCAGTTGTCGAGACTCACGGCGTCGTAGATAGTTTCGTCGAACACCGGGCAGGCGGCTTTGTATTCGTCGATGGTCAGGTCCTCCAGAGGCTTTCCCCCGTGGACGAGGCCCGCCGCGATGCCATAGGCCTCCCGGAAGGGTATGCCGTGGTCCACGAGCCAGTCCGCGCAGTCCGTGGCGTTTATGAAGCCCTCTCCGGCGGCCTTCCGCAGGGTGTTGGTGTGGACGGTCATGCCCGCCACCATGGGTGCGGCCACAGCGAGGCAGAGTTTTGCGGTGTCCAGCGCGTCAAAGACGGCTTCTTTGTCCTCCTGCAGGTCCTTGTTGTAGGCCAGAGGCAGGCCCTTCAGGACGGTCAGCATGGTCATAAGGTCGCCATACACCCGTCCGGTCTTGCCCCGGATGAGCTCCGCCATGTCGGGGTTCTTTTTCTGGGGCATGATGGACGAGCCCGTGACGAAGCCTTCCGGCAGCGTCACGAAATGAAACTCCAGACTGGACCACAGGACGAGCTCCTCCGCCAGCCGGCTCAAATGCGCCATGAGAAGGCTCAGATCGCTCATGAGCTCCACGCAGAAGTCCCGGTCGGACACGGCGTCCAGGCTGTTGAGGCACGGTCCGTCGAAGCCGAGGGACGCGGCGGTCATGGCGCGGTTCGTGGGAAAGGTGGTCCCGGCGAGAGCGCAGGCTCCCAGGGGACATTCGTTCATCCGCTTTCTCGCGTCCGTGAGGCGTCCTGCGTCGCGGGTGAGCATCATGGCGTAGGCGCAGAGGTAATGTCCCATGGTGACGGGCTGGGCCCGCTGCAGGTGGGTGTATCCCGGCATCACGTCGTCCGCGTGCTTTTCGGCCTGCTCCCGGAGGGCGGCGATGAGGCTTTTCACGAGGCCGATCGTCTCGTCGATCTGTCCCCGCAGGTACAGCCGCAGGTCTGTCGCCACCTGGTCGTTCCGGCTCCGGGCGGTGTGCAGGCGCTTGCCCGCGTCGCCGATGCGGCGTGTCAGCTCCATCTCCACGAAGGTGTGGATGTCCTCGGCGGACATATCGATCTCCAGCTTCCCGGAGGTGATGTCCTCCCGAATGCTCTCGAGGCCCTTGCGGATGGCGGCGGCGTCCTCCGGGGAGAGGATGCCGCAGACCCCCAGCATGGCGGCGTGGGCCAGGGAACCGGTGATGTCCTCCCGCCACATGCGGCAGTCAAAGGGGATGGAGGAATTCAGCTTCCTGGCGATGTCGTCCACCAGGCCGCCCCAGAGATTCTGCATCACAGCCGTCCCTGTTCCCGGAGGGCCTGGACCTTGGTGGGCAGACCCCAGAGGTTGATGAAGCCCGCGGCCTGGCCCTGGTCATAGTCGCTCTCGCCGAAGGTGACGAGGTTCTCGGAGTAGAGCGAATACGGCGAGGTCGTCCCGGCGGGGATGATGTTGCCCTTGTAAAGCTTGAGCTTCACGGAGCCGGTGACGTACTTGTTCGCCTCGTTCGCGAAGGCGGTGAGAGCCTCTTGCAGGGGGGAGTACCACTTGCCGTTGTAGATGAGGTCGGCGTAGTCGATGGCGAGCTTCTGCTTCTCGTGGAGGGTGTCCTTGTCCACGGTGATCATCTCGAGCTGCTCGTGGGCGAAGTAGAGGATGGTGCCGCCCGGGGTCTCGTAGACGCCGCGGTCCTTCATGCCCACGAGGCGGTTTTCCACGATGTCGATGATGCCGATGCCGTTGGCGCCGCCGATGGCGTTGAGCTTTTCGATGATCTTGGAGGCCTTCATGCGCTCTCCGTCGATGGCTACCGGTGCGCCCTGCTCGAAGTCGATGGTGACGTAGGTGGGCTCGTCCGGGGCCTGGAAGGGAGAGACGCCCATCTCCAGGAAGCCGGGCTTGTCGTACTGGGGCTCGTTCGCGGGGTCCTCGAGGTCGAGGCCCTCGTGGCTGAGGTGCCAGAGGTTTTTGTCCTTCGAGTAGTTCGTCTCCCGGCTGATCTTCAGGGGGACGTTGTGGGCCTCGGCGTAGTCGATCTACCTCGACGGTGGTTTTCAGGGCACTGGGGGCGCTGTAGACGGTATAACCGGTGG
>CAYNZM010000070.1:0-9010 GCA_964401725.1 uncultured Oscillospiraceae bacterium | reverse complement strand
GAACCGGGGAATCGGGGATTTGCAGTCCCCTGCCTTACCACTTGGCTATGGCGCCGAAAAAAAGCTGGTGCCTGGGGTCGGAATCGAACCAACGACACGCGGATTTTCAGTCCGCTGCTCTACCAACTGAGCTACCCAGGCACGCTTGGGGAAAATGGAGCGGGCAACGAGGCTCGAACTCGCTACCTCCACCTTGGCAAGGTGGCGCTCTACCGGATGAGCTATGCCCGCATATATGGCGACCGAGAAGGGACTTGAACCCTCGACCTCCGGCGTGACAGGCCGGCGTTCTAACCGACTGAACTACTCGGCCGGATATGGTGGGAACAACAGGACTCGAACCTGTGGCCCCCTGCTTGTAAGGCAGGTGCTCTAACCAGCTGAGCTATGCTCCCGAAAGGCCCCCGCTCTTAAATCGGCTTTGCCATTATAAAACAGCGAGAGGCGTTTGTCAACACTAAATTTGCCGAAACAAGATAGTTTTCCGAATCAGTTTTTGGCGTCTTCGCCCATCTCTTTTTTAAGGTTTTCAAAGACGATGGCGTAACCGTCCGCGCCGTACTGCAGGCTACGCTTGACGCGGCTGATGGTGGCGCTGGAAGCGCCGGTCTCGGCCAGGATATCGTTGTAGATCATGCCCTTATTCAGAAGCCAGGCCACCTGGAAGCGCTGCTCCAGTGCGCGGAGCTCCGTCACGGTGCAGAGGTCGTCAAAGAACTTTTCGCACTCTTCTTCCGTACGCAGGGAAAGGATCGCCTTATACATCATTTCATTACGGGGCTTGCGGTTGCTTTTGTTCATGGAAAAATCTCCCTTCTGTCGTACCTTGCATATTTTACAACACTAAAGCCAAAAAGTAAAGAAGAAATTGTATATCCCGCTATGCAAGAGACACAAAATGTGTTATTATATCAACAAAGGAGGCGTTTCTATGAATATGACCGTACTTTGGATCGTCGCCGCAGTGGTGTTTCTGATCGCGGAGATCGCGACCGTCGGCATGGTGTCCATCTGGTTCGTCGCCGGAGCGGCTGCGGCGCTGATCGCGGCATTTCTCGGGGCGGCAGTTTGGCTGCAGGTCATCATCTTTGTCGTAGTGTCCGCAGCTCTGCTGGCGATCCTGTATCCCCGGTTGAAGCACCTTGTCGTCCGCAGCAATCAAGCAACGAACGCAGACATGGTGATCGGCGAGACCTGCGTCGTCACCCGTCGGATCGACAACGTTTCCGAGAGCGGCGCGGTCAGCGCGGGCGGCAAAACCTGGACCGCCCGGTCCCTGCACGGCGAGATCATCGAGGAAGGCGAGCTCGTTCGGGCGGAGGAGATCCGGGGTGTGAAGCTGTACGTCTCTCCCCTTCCGAAAACCTAATTGCTTTGTCCATAACTGAAAGGAGAATTCGAATATGTCTATGGGAACCATTCTGGTGTTTGCGATCATCATCCTGGTCGTCATCGCCCTGGTGCGGAACATCCGCATCGTACCCCAGGCCCGGGCCAGCGTCATCGAGCGTCTCGGCGCTTACAGCGGTACCTGGCACACGGGTCTGCACTTCAAAATCCCCCTCATCGAGCGGGTGGCAAAAACCGTCTCCCTCAAGGAGCAGGTGGCGGATTTCCCGCCCCAGCCCGTCATCACGAAGGATAACGTCACCATGCAGATCGACACCGTGATCTACTTCCAGATCACGGACCCGAAGCTCTACGCCTACGGCGTGGAAAACCCGATGCTGGCCATCGAGAACCTCACCGCCACCACCCTCCGTAATATCATCGGCGAGCTGGAACTGGACGAATCCCTCACGAGCCGCGACACCATCAACGCCAAGATGCAGCAGATCCTCGACGAAGCCACCGACCCCTGGGGCATCAAGGTTAATCGCGTGGAGCTCAAAAACATCATGCCGCCCAAGGAAATTCAAAACGCCATGGAGAAGCAGATGAAGGCCGAACGCGAGCGCCGCGAGGCCATCCTCCGGGCCGAGGGCGAAAAGCGCTCCGCCATCCTGGAGGCCGAGGGCGAAAAGGAATCCGCCATCCTCCGGGCCGACGCGAAAAAACAGGCGGAAATCCTGGAGGCCGAGGGCAAGGCCCAGGCCATCCTCGCCATCAACAAAGCCACCGCCGAGGGCATCAAGCTCCTGAACGAGGCCGGTCCCTCCGATCCCGTGGTGCAGCTCAAGGCCCTGGATGCCTTCGCCGCCGCCGCCAACGGACGGGCCACAAAGATCATCATCCCGTCGGAAATTCAGGGTCTGGCCGGCCTTGCCACCGCCTTTAAGGAGGTCGTCGTGGAAAAGGAAAAGACATCCGCTGCCCCGGCTGCCCCGGAAAAGAGGATCGGAAGATAACCTCACACATAGCAAACGTCCCTCAGCCATCGCGGTTGAGGGACGTTTTTGAGTTTGTGTCAGCCTTCCACGGGAGGCTCCGGCTCCGGTTCCGCGGCAGGAGGTTCTGTCGGCTCCGGGGTGGGTTCCGGCGTAGGCTCCGGGGTCGATGTCGGGGCGGGGGTATCCGTGGCCGCGGCGGAAAACACGGCGTACAGCGTGTGGTTTTTCATGACGGTATCGAAGGTGTATCCGTCCGTCAGCGGCGCGGAGCTGCCATCGATGAGAAGCTGGCTCAGGACGTAGCCGTTTTGGGGCGTGATGGAAAAATACACGCTCTCCCCTTCCTTCGCGGTAACGACGCCGGAGGGAGATACGCTTCCGCCGGACCCGGCGGTCACGGTGATGGAGTAGGTCTGGGCAGGCGGCTCCGTGGGCTCCGGCGTGGGTGTTGCCTCCCAGGATTCGGTGGCAGGCTCCGGCGTCGAGGTGTCCGGCGTTGGCGTTGCGGCGACCGGGGTGGACAGGGACGAAAGAGAGATCGTCCTGCCCGTGTCGTCCTGTCCCCGCAGATAAAGAAACAGTCCGCCTAGGATGGCGACCGCAGCCACGAGAACGGCGGCCAGCCACTTCCCTCCCTCGCTGCGACGGGGCTTCGATGGCCTAGGCGGTTCGTAGTCCCCGCCCTCCGGCGAGACATACACCCGGGGCCGGGGCTCCGCCACCACGACACGGGGACGCTCCGGTGCGGCGTAGCGGGGATCGTGCTGGTCAAAGGTCGGCGGTTCGGGTTCTTTTTCCTCGGTGGGGTCCTCCGGCGCTTCATGCCGTCCGTGCTCGCCGTCCCCCCGGGGCGGGACATACTCCCGCACAGATGCTCCGAACGCGTCCGGCTCCAGAAGGTCTTTCCCGTCCACAGCCTCTGTCACCCGGTCGTCCAGACTGCGGTCTTCATTGAGAAATGCGTCGAAATCAAAGAAGGCTCGGGAGGATTCGTTTTGCCATGATTCCTGATCGTTTTTCATTTTTCCTACCTTTCCCGGCGAAGCTGTGGTACAATAGCTCCGGGAGATGATTATTATGAGCAAAAAAGCATTGGTCACCGGCTCGTCCCGCGGCATCGGCGCGGCAACCGCCCGAAGACTCGCCCAGGACGGCTGGGACGTGACGATACACTACTGCCGCTCCGAGGACAACGCCAAGGCCCTGGCTGCGGAGCTTGGAACGATTGCCATCCGGGCGGATGTCCGGGACCCGGAGGCGGTGAAAGCGATGTTCGAGCAGGTGGGTCCCGTGGACCTTCTCGTGTGCTGCGCGGGAATCTCGGATTTTCACCTGCTGCAGGACACGGACGAAGCAATTTGGCGGGACATGCTCGGCACGAACACCGACGGCGTCTACCGCTGCTGCCGAGAGGCCATCCCGGGGATGGTCCGCAAAAAACAGGGCTGCATTTTGCTGACCTCGTCGGTTTGGGGCCGGTACGGGGCCTCCTGCGAGGTGCCCTATTCCGCGTCGAAGGCCGCCATCATCGGTCTGACGAAGGGGTTGGCGAAGGAGCTGGGTCCCTCCGGCATCCGGGTCAACTGCGTAGCACCGGGTCCCATTCGGACGGACATGCTGACGCAGTATGACTTCATCGACCTGGATTCTGTGGCCCAGGATACGCTGCTGGGCCGGATCGGAGAGCCGGAAGAGGTGGCGGAGCTATTCGCGTTTCTCGCGTCGGACCGGGCCTCCTACATCACGGGACAGATCATCGGCTGCGACGGCGGCTACGCCATGTGATCAGCCGATTCCGAACAGCCCGAAGACATACAGGCACAGATACGCCGCGGGGATGGCGAACAGCATGCTGTCCATCTTATCCATGATGCCGCCATGCTCCGGCATGAGATGACCGTAGTCCTTCACCCCGGCCATGCGCTTGAGAAGGGACGCGGCGAGGTCCCCCACCTGCCCGAAGCTGCTGGCCACCAGCGTGACGATCATGCAGACCATCGCGGGGACATAATAGGTGTTTCGCATCATGAGATAAATGAGATACCCGGCGACAAAGGCCGAAAGCCCGCCAATGACGGCCCCTTCCCAGGTCTTGTTGGGGCTCACCGCCGGGGCGAGCTTATGCTTGCCGCAGTATTTTCCACCGATGAGAGCCATGCTGTCGCAGGCCCAGGTGCCGAGAATCGCGAGCAGCAGCACCGGCATCCACACCTCCGACGCCGCGGCGTGGAGGGCAATGGCGTAAAAACCGCAGGGCCAAAGCAGCGCAAAGACCGTTCCGACGGCCTGTCTCGCTCCCTGCTCCGGCTTCAGGATAACATCCAGAAACGCCGCAAAGGCCGCTGCGGCGAGAAGCGCCGCCATCCAAAGAAAGTCCATCTGGAAGAAGCACAGGATCGTCTGCCCGACGATATATCCTACCAGGATGGGCTTCGAAACGGGAAGCTCCGCGGCCCGGAGGACGTTGTCCAGCTCGAAGACCGACACGATGCCGAGAGCGGTAAAAAACCACACCCGGGTCACGCGGGAAAGAAGGATACAGCCGAAGGTGACAATCACGATGATCGCAGCGGGAAGAAGTCTTTTTTTAATGTTCATATCATTACCTCACGCATCCATTATAGGCCATTTTCCCGCACAATACAAGCATAAACCGTCCCATGGAGAGCATGCCCTCCATGGGACGGTAATTATATACGCTCAGAGAAGACGGATGCCGGCAGCCTCGCAGGCAGCGCAGGTCTCGTCGTCCCATACGCCGGACTGGACCTCGCCGATGTGGGCGCAGCCCATGAGCAGCATGCACACCCGGGACTGGCCGATGCCGCCGCCGATGGTAAGGGGAAGCTCTCCGTTCAGAAGAGCCCTGTGGTACGGGAAGGCACGGCGGTGGTCGCAGCCGACCAAGGTGAGCTGGCGGTCCAGGCTCTCCGGATCGACGCGGATGCCCATGGAGGAGATTTCAAAGGAGCGATCCAAAACGTGGTTGCGGAAGAGGATGTCGCCGTTTAATTCCCAATCGTCGTAGTCCGGGGCACGGCCGTCGTGGGAGATGCCGGAGCGCAGCTTCTTGCCGATCTGCATGAGAAACACCGTCTCATGTTCCTTGGTGATGGCGTTTTCCCGTTCCGAGGGCGTGAGGTCCGGGTAGCGGTCCTCCAACTCCTGGGTGGTGAGGAAATATACGTCGCGGGACAGCTCCGTGGTGATGGTGGGAAACTCCCAGCGGACCTCGTCGCAGGTCATGCAGATAGCGCTGACGATGCGGCGGACGGTGTCCTTCAAAAACTCCAGGTTGCGGTCCGACGCGGATATGACCTTCTCCCAGTCCCACTGATCGACGTACACGGAATGGAGATTATCGAGAACGGCTTCGTCCCGGCGGATAGCGTTCATGTCGGTGTAGAGGCCATTGCCCTCCCGGAAGTCATAGGCCCGCAGAGCCCAGCGCTTCCACTTCGCCAGGGAATGGACGATCTGGTACTCCCCCTCCCCGGCGGCAGGAACGTCGAAGGACACGGGACGCTCAACGCCGTTCAGATCGTCGTTCAGACCGGTATCCGCCCGGACGAACAGCGGCGCGGATACGCGCTTGAGATTCAGCGCGGACTTGAGATTGTTCTGGAAACGGGATTTGATGAATTCGATGCAGCGCTGGGTGTCGTACACGTTGAGGGCGGTTTGATAGCCTTCGGGGATCGTAAGCATGGGAGTCACCTCTTTCTCAAAAAATATACTGCATCAGCGAACGCTGAACAGGATCTCACCATAGGACGGGTACGGCCAGTGGTCCGCACCGGTCAGCGTTTCCATATCGTCAACGTAGACGCGAAGCTCGTTCATGAAGGCCAGGATATGATCCCGGCAGAACACGGAAAGCTCCTCCCGGGAGGCGATGAAATCGCATTCCGCGATGGCGGCGTCCAGATCGTTCACGGTCTTGGCCGTTCGGCTCATAAGCTCGGACAGCCGCTTCACTGTGTCGGTCTCGTAGGACACGTCCGCGCCGATGGCGGTCTTCGCGGCAGCTCCGGCGGCGAGTTCGCCGGTAAAGGTGCTCACCGCGGGAAGGATGTCCTTGCGGACCATGTCGGACATGGTCAGAGCCTCGATCTTGATGGTCTTCGCGTAGCTCTCCTGGTGGATCTCGTAGCGGGAGTGGACCTCCGCCGCCGAGAATACGCCGTGGCGCTCGAAGAGAGCGATGTTTTTGTCGGAGATATAGTAAGGCAAAGCCTCCGGCGTAGTGCGGAGATTTAAAAGTCCGCGGACCTCCGCCTCCCGGACCCAGGCGTCGTCATAGCCGTTGCCGTTGAAGACGATGCGCCGGTTCTGGAGGACCGTCTCGTGGATGAGCTCGTGGAGATCGGCCTCGAAGTCCTCGGCCTGCTCCAGACGGTCCGCAAACTGCCGCAGGGACTCCGCCACGATGGTGTTGAGAGCCACGTTGGGCCCCGAGATGGACTGGGACGCACCAGGCATGCGGAACTCGAACTTATTGCCGGTGAAGGCGAAGGGCGAGGTGCGATTGCGGTCCGTGGAGTCCTTCGGGAACCGGGGCAGCACGCTGACGCCGACCTTGAAGGGCAGCTTCTCGCCGCTGACATGCTCTTTCTCATGGGCGATGGCATCAAGCACCGCGGCCAGCTCGTCACCGACGTACACGGAGACGATGGCGGGAGGCGCTTCGTTGGCGCCGAGGCGGTGGTCATTCCCCGCCCGGGCGACGGTCACCCGCAGGAGGTCCTGGTAGTCGTTCACGGCCTTCAGCACCGCGCAGAGAAACAGCAAAAACTGGGCGTTCTGCCCCGGTGTGTCCCCCGGCTCCAGGAGGTTTTCGCCGGTGTCCGTGAGCAGAGACCAGTTGTTGTGCTTTCCGGAACCGTTCACCCCCGCGAAGGGTTTTTCATGGAGCAGGCACTCCATGCCGTGCTTCCGGGCGATGGACCGCATGAGCTCCATGGTGAGCTGGTTGTGGTCCGCGGCGATGTTCACGGTGCCGTACACCGGGGCCAGCTCATGCTGGGCGGGCGCGGCCTCGTTGTGTTCGGTTTTTGCCACGACGCCCAGCTTCCAGAGCTCGTCGTCCAGCTCCTTCATGAAGTCGTGGACCCGCTTTTTGATGGCGCCGAAGTAGTGGTCGTCCAGCTCCTGGCCCTTGGGAGGCCGGGCGCCCAGAAGGGTGCGGCCGGTGTAGACCAGGTCCTTCCGGCGCTCATAGACCGCGGCGTCCACGAGAAAGTACTCCTGCTCCGCGCCGGCGGTGGCGCTGACCTTCCGGACCGTCGTATCGCCAAACAGCCGCAGGACGCGGACCGCCTGCTTGGACAGGGCCTGCATGGACCGGAGCAGCGGGGTTTTTTTGTCCAGGGCCGCACCGGTAAAGGAGACAAAGGCCGTGGGGATGCAGAGCACGCCGTCCTTCACAAATGCGTAGCTCGTGGGGTCCCAGGCGGTGTAGCCCCGGGCTTCGAAGGTGGCCCGCAGCCCGCCGGAGGGAAAGCTCGACGCGTCCGGCTCGCCCTGCACCAGCTCCTTGCCGGAGAATTCCATGATCGCGCGTCCGTCGCCGGTGGCGTGGATGAAGCCGTCATGCTTTTCCGCGGTCACGCCGGTCATGGGCTGGAACCAATGGGTGTAGTGGGTCGCGCCTTTTTCGATGGCCCAGTCCTTCATGGCGTTCGCCACCACGGAGGCGATCTCCGGGGAGAGGCGTTTGTCCCGGTGGATGGCCTTCACGACCTGCTTGTATGTCTCGTGGGGCAGGCGTCCCTGCATCACGGACTCCGAGAACACCATGGAGCCGAATATCTCGGGGACATTGCTCATAACACGGTCACTCCTTTTCAAAAAGCGGCAAATGCCGCGCGGTCATTGACGCATTCAAATACCAAAAAACGGCACCGACACACGGAACCCATACCTCCGCGACGCCATTGCCGTATCAATGGCATGATTTTACACCAGAATGAAGCCCCTTGTCAAGCGTCGGTCCGCACAAAAGAATCCCGCGCAGCTCCTCCGTTTTCGGTGTATTCGCCACAGAATTCACAGCGCAGACCTCGGTTGACAAAGTTCCCGCCGAGGCATATAATTTTTCCGTCCATCTACATTCTATGAAGGAAGCGCCGCTATGAAACACCAATCCGTGCTCATCCTTGACTTTGGCGGACAGTACAACCAGCTCATCGCCCGGCGTGTCCGGGAGTGCGGCGTGTACTGCGAGCTGCATCCCTATTCCATGCCCCTCGCGGACATCCGGGCCTTTGACCCCATCGGCATCATCTTTACCGGCGGTCCCAGCAGCGTATATGACGCTATGGCTCCCCACATCGACCCCGCGGTGTTCGAGCTGGGCGTTCCCATCCTGGGCATCTGCTACGGCTGCCAGCTCATGGCCCATTCCCTCGGCGGCGAGGTCACCCCCGCCCGGGAGGATTCCGCCCGGGAGTACGGTAAGACCCGCACCTGGTTCGACACCGGCTGCCGTCTCTTCGACGGTCTTCCCGCCGAGAGCATCACCTGGATGAGCCACGGCGACTACATGGCGAAGGTCCCGGCGAGCTTCACCCTCGCCGCCCACAGCGAAAGCTGCCCGAACGTCGCCATCTGCGACGAGGTCCGGGGCTTTTACGGCGTGCAGTTCCCATATGATCTGCGTGGCTGCAGGACTTGCAGCG
>CAYNZM010000069.1:0-9250 GCA_964401725.1 uncultured Oscillospiraceae bacterium | reverse complement strand
GGTCCTCACCGGCCCGGCGAAGGAGCTGTACGCCGAGCTTTCCAAGGAGTTCTCCTGCGACTACGACGAGACCGGCTCCATCGGCAAGCGCTACCGCCGGGAGGACGAGATCGGAACCCCCTTCTGCGTGACCTTCGACTTCCAGACCGTGGGGGACGACACCATCGAGGCCGACCACTGCGTCACCGTCCGGGAGCGGGACTCCATGGAGCAGGTCCGCATCCCCATCGGCGAGGTCAAGGACTACATCGCCCAGCGGGTGAAGTACTAATTTGAACGACCAGAACGCCCCGAAGCCCGTCCCCCACGACACCGCGGGACAGGCTTTCGTGAAAACCATCCGTCCGGCGGGCATGGCGCTGTTTCTGCTGCTGGCGGTGCTGGTGACAGCCATCTGCCTCACCAGCGGCCGGGACCCCATCCCAGGCTACCGGGCCCCGGAGACGACGGAATACTACGCCGCCCACCCGGACGAGCTCGTGACGGAGCTGGAGACGAACGTCTTCCCCGCCCTGCCGGAGTACGAAATGTCCGCCGAGGCCGGAGACGGCGTCGCCCTCGTCACCATCGACAGCGATCATTTCGTCGCAGGCCGGTCGGCTCTCCTGCGCTACTTCGACGAGAGCCTTTTCGACTTCCTGCGCGGATAAAACCGAACACGAACACAGGACCTGCCGGTCTCGGCAGGTCCTGTGTTTTTTGCGATGTTCAGGTATCGGAGCGGTCCAGGCGGCGGGTCTGACCGCCGACGCCGGTGATGAGAGGGACGGTTTCGTTGATGAGGACCGAGGTATCCAGGCCATACCACTCCGCCTCGGAGCCGGCGGCCTTGCGGATGGCATATTTCGTGTTCAGGACGAACTCCTCCAGGGGGGACAGACCGGATTTCGTGGCCACGGACTTGCGGATGAGGCAGAACTTGAAGGTCCCCACCGTGGACGCGCCGTAGATGGAGTATTTCTTGTCCTGGGGCGGAAGCTCCCCGGAGGCCTGCAGGTCCTGCACGATCTGCCGCAGATATACGTTTATCCGCTGGCTGCGGCGGAAGCCCAGGTCCAGCCGGATGCGGAAGATGAAGTCCGTGCCGTAGGTCTCCACATGATACCGGGCGGTGTCCGGCTCGCCGAGGACATTCACGCTGACGAACCAATAGGCCTGGGCTCGCTTCGGGTCCTTATCGAAGATGGAGTACAGCACATCCCGGTCCATGAGCTCCGGGTCCTGCTGGTGGCTGAGGAAGACGAGGTTGTGGGTCAGAAACGGGATGTCCGCGTCCCCGTGCAGCTCCTCCAGCGCGGGGAGATACTCCCGGAACCGCAGGCGTGTGCTGTATTTCCGCTCCAGCTGCGTCCCCCGGTACCACACCACCATGAGAAACAGCAGAAGCAGCGTCAGGATGACGGTGACATAGCCGCCGTGGGTGAATTTCCCGAGGCTCGAGAGGAAAAACACCGCCTCGATGGCCCCGAACACCAGAAGCACGATCCAGGACAGAAGCCCCAGCTTCCGCACCTTCCGCAGATACACGGAGATGAGAAGCGTGGTCATCAGCATGGTGACGGTGATGGCAAGGCCGTAGGCCGACTCCATCCGGGCGCCGGAGCGGAAATACAGCACCACGAGACTGCAGCCGATCCAGAGGATGGCGTTCACCTTGGAGATATAGAGCTGACCCTTGGTGTCCGAGGGATAGCGGATCTCAAGATGGGGCAGAAGGTCCAGGCGAATGGCCTCGGAGACCAGGGTATAGGAGCCGGTGATGAGGGCCTGAGAGGCGATGACCGCCGCCGCCGCACCCAGCAGCACCGCGAAGGGACGCATGGCCTCCGGCAGCATCTGGAAAAACGGATTGAGGTCCGGGATGTAGGCCAGGGTCGGACCCTGATTCCGCAAAATCCACGCCCCCTGGCCGAGATAGTTCAGCACAAGGCAGAGCTTTACAAAGGGCCAGCTATAGTACACGTTCTCCTTACCCACGTGGCCCATGTCGGAGTAGAGCGCCTCCGCGCCGGTGGTGGCGAGAAACACGCTGCCGAGGATCATGAACCCGGCCTTGTTGTAGGGGCTCAGGAGCACCCGCACGGCGTAGAGGGGATTGAAGGCCCGCAGGACCGCCGGCAGGGAGAATATCTTCCACAGACCCGTGCCGCCGAGGAACAAAAACCACAGCAGCATCACCGGCCCGAAGGCCTTTCCGATGCGGCTCGTGCCGGCATGCTGCACGGCAAAGAGCGCCGAGATGATGGCGAGGGTGATGATGACCACCTTCACCTGCCGGAGGCCCAGAAACCGGTCCATGACCGGGATGCTTCGGAGGCCCTCCACCGCCGTGGTGACGGTGACGGCGGGGGTCAGCACCCCGTCCGCCAGCAGCGCCGCGCCGCCCAGCATCGCCGGAAGGATCAGCCATTTCCCGCAGTTTTTCACGAGGGCATAGAGGGAGAAGATACCGCCCTCGCCGTGGTTGTCGGCCTTCATGGCGATGAGGACGTATTTGACGGTGGTGAGCAGTGTGATGGTCCAGATGACAAGAGACAGCGAGCCGATGATAAACTCCTCGTTCACCGCGCCGATGCCGCCGTTTCCCTCCAAAATCGACTTCATGACGTACATGGGCGAGGTGCCGATGTCGCCATAGACGATGCCGATGGTCACGAGAAACAGCCCGAACCGAAAGCCCTGTTTTTTCTTCATGTGCGATGTACTCCTTTTATCCCCGGGGGATGCCCAGAAGCTCCCCGAGGATGGACAGCTCCTCCGAAACGTCGCCGTAGATCACGGCGTAATGGGGCTCCCAGCCGTCCCGCACCGTGCGGCGGACGAGAGCCTCGGCGTTTTCGTTCAGGCGGAGGACCAGGGACGTGCCGTAAAACTGCCTGGGCCGGTCCAGAATCTCACCGGCGGCGATGAGGAAGCGGAAGCTCCCTGCCGGGTCCCGGCCCACCCGGAAGATCGTCGCCCGGTCCGACGGACGACAGCCGAATTCCAGCGTCGGTCCGATGTGCCGGTTGCAATGCTCCCCCACCACAGCGCCGGTGTCCTCCCGGGCCAGGGAGCAGGCCGCGGTGCCGCAGTGCCAGAAGGTGAGGGTGTTCTCCTGTTCATCCAGGGATACGGGATCGCCGAAAAAGGCGGGGATGCCGGTGAGCTGCTGGCCCATCCACATGGACAGGGCTCCGTAAGCATCCGTCTCGCAGCTTGCCGCGACGCCCAGGTCGTTCAATATCCCCAGCACGGCGCAGACCGGCGTGCCGTAGGCTGTGAAAAAATCCGGCCAGCACCGGGAGGCCAGGGCCCCGACCTGGTTTTCCCGGACCCACTCGGCATACGCCCGGTACAGCCGCGCAAAATCCAGCCGGTTTTTCTCCGGCGCGGCGGAAAGGCCAATCATGCGTTCCTCCGCGTCCGCGAGCCAGGAGGAAATGTCCTCGTCGGCATAGGCTTTCGCCCGGTCAATGAGCTCCCGGGCCTCCACGGACAGCAGCCGCACGCCGAAGGCGGTGAGCATGTCCAGGTCCAGCCCCCTTCCGAAGCCGAAGCCCTCCGGGGTGTGGCCGATCTGGGCCAGGGTCAGGCTCCCCATGGCCCGCTTCAGCTCCGCGGCACGGATGGCGGCGCGGAGGGCGGTTTTGGTCTTGTCCTCGTCCGGGCCGCCGTAGACGAAGGGAAAGGGCCGGTCCCGGAAACGGCGGATGGCGTTCCCCGCGGAATAGGCCCCGGTGAGGGAGTTCAGCCGCAGGCGTCCGCCGTCGATGACGGGCTCCCGCAGGGTCCAAAGCAGGAGGGGCGCGTCGGAAAACCGCCGCAGAACCTCGGAGGCATAGGCGGCGTTGGCAAAGGTGGCGTTCTGCAGGATGAGCAGGGCGGGATCGGTGATCTCGTCCAGAAACTCCCCCACCGCCGACACAGAGAGCAGCGGTCCCGCCGGGGCCAGGACCTCCCCGCTCAGGGAACGCAGCAGCATGAGGGACGCCTCGAAGGCCCCCCGCGCACTCTCCTGGTGAAAGGTGGGAACGCCGATGGGGACATAGACGATGGATGCGCTCATGCTCCGGCCTCCCCCCGCACGACCTTCGCCGTGGCGCAGAAATCCTCGTCTCCGAGGCCCGCCGCCATGGCCGCGTCGTACACCCGGGCGGCATTTTCCTCCCCCGGCATGGGCAGACCCGCCCGGGCCGCGAGACCGACGCAGATATGCACGTCCTTGTGCATGTTCCGCACGGAGAAGGCGGTGGTATAGTCCTCCGCCGCAAGGGGTGTTTTTTTCGTGTCCAGATAGGCGTTCTGCCCGCCGCCATAGGAAACTGCCCGGGCGAAGGTTAGGATGTCGATGCCGAAGGCCGATGCGAGAGCGGCGGTTTCGTTCACGCCGTTCTGGATCTGACTGACGAGGGCGTTGTGGCATATCTTCATGACGAGGCCCTTGCCGTTTTCGCCGAGACGGATCACGTTTTCGCCCATGCACCGCAGGACGGGCAGGGCCCGGTCAAAGGCCGCCTCGGACCCGCCGACGTAGATGCCGAGGGTGCCGGCCTCCGCCGCGGGACGGCTCTTCACCACCGGGGCGTCGATGAACTCCGCGCCGGTCTTCTTCACCATGGCGGCGATGGCCTCCGACGCGGCGGGGTCGATGGTGCTCATGTCGATGCAGAGCTTGGCTTCATCCAGCACGGGGAGGATGGACTCGTACACCGCCCGGGAATCCTCCGACCGGGGGACCATGGTGATGAAAACGTCCGCGTTTTTCGCCGTGTCCAGAGCGCTGTCGCACCACACCGCTCCCCGGGCCAGGACCTCCCCGGCCTTGGCCTTCGTGCGGTTGTGGACGTAAACGGTCCCGTCCAGTTTTTTCAGGAGATTGAGGCACATGGGCGAACCCATGATGCCGAGGCCGACAAATCCGATGTCCATGCGTTACTCCTTCGCCGTGGCGTCCCAGGCGTCGGTGAAGACGCCGATACCCTGGGTGGTGTAGGCGTGGCGCATGCTGTCCAGGTATACGTCGAGGCCCGCGGTCACGATGTCCGCCCCGGCGACCGCGCAGTCCACGATCTGCTTCGGCGTGCGGACCGCGGCGCAGATGATCTCCGTCTTTCCGTACCAGCCGTAGTTTTTGTAGATCTCCACGATGTCCCGGATGTAGCGGCGGCAGTCCTCGCCGTTCTGCTCCTTCCAGCCGATGAAGGGGGAGACGAATTTCGCGCCGTTCTTCGCCGGCAGGATGGCCTGGGCCGGGGAGAAGATCAGCGTCACGTTCGTGCGGATGCCCTCGGCCTCCAGAATCCGGGCGGCGGTGATGCCCTCGGGCGTCGCGGGAATCTTGATGACGAAATTCTCGCTGAATGCGGCGATGTCCCGGGCGGCAGCCAGCATGTCCTCCGCCGTCGTAAGACGGGGATCGATCTCCACCGACACGGGAAAGCGCTCCACGCCGGAAAGACCCTCGGCCTTTACCCAGGCGGCGATGTCCCCGATGGCCTTCAAAAAGGGCTTGCCGCCGGCCATGATGTGCCGGGGGTTCGTGGTTACGCCGTCGATGCCGAAGGACGCATAGGCTTTTTCGATCTCGTCGAGCCTCGCGCTGTCCAGAAAGTATTTCATGAATTCTGCTCCTTATTTTTTATGGGAGAGCCGCAGGGCGTTCTCCGGGTCCCAGAGCCGGTCATAGGATAGGCCGGTCACCCGCTCGCACACGGCGATCTCCTCCGGGGTGGCGAGGGACTTGTCCTCCCCCTTCCGACGGGCGATCTCCCGCCGGAGGATCTCGAACTCCCGCTTGCCCAGGGGATATAATACCACAAACACCAGGGTGATGGCCAGCATAATGAGCTGGGCAAAGACATAGACATTCGCAATGCCCGCCTGCGTCGCTGCGGTCTGCCGTCCGCCCTCGGAGGCAATGACCTCACTGTACCCCACCATAGCGAGCAGCACGCCGATGACGGCCGAGGAGAAGCCCGTGGCGATCTTTCGGACGAAGGTCGCCATGCCGGAGCAGATGCCCGGGCGGTTCACGGTGGTGATGAGCTCGTCCACATCCGCCATGTCCGCGAGGATGGCGTAGATGCTCGTGGAGCAGCCCGCCATGCCGAGGCCGACGACGAAGGACAGAGCCAGGATCACGGTGAAGTTTGCCCCCTCGTGGGAGAAAAACAGCATGGCCAGCGTCGCCAGCATCCGCACGGGGGTACCCACGAGGACGGGGAACTTCTTCGACGTGCGGGCCATGATGGGCATGAACAGGAACATGCCGAGGAACTGGCTGAGCAGAATGACCCCCATGAGGATCGTGAAATTCCCGCCGCCGTATGCGTTCAGAACGTCGTCCACATAGTACACGGCGAGGCCCGTCACGAAATCCGCCGCTCCCTGCCCGAAGACGAAGATGCCCATGAGCAGCAGGAACGACCGGCTGCGGTAGACCGTGAAGGAATGGCGGAAGCTGTCCTTGAAAGCCACCTTCACCACGGGCTTCTCCCGCTCCCAGGTCCCCGCGAAGGTCAGCAGGATCGCCCCGAGGAACACCGCGGAGAAGATGACCGCCACAGTGAAGTACTGGGTGGGATTCGTGTTGTCCCGGATGAGAAGCGTCGGCACAAGCCCCGCCAAAATCGCCCCGAAGGAGGAAAAGATCATGCGGACGCTGGAGAACCTCGCCCGGGCGGTGTAGTCCTCCACCATGTCCGGCAGAAGGCCGTTGTAGGGCACCATGACGATGGTGAAGCCCGTGGAAAAGAGCATGTACATCGCCACATAGAAGATATACTGTCCCGTGGTACCCGTCCCCCGGAAAGGTATCCACAGCAGGAGGAACGTGATCGCGGAGACGATGCTGCCAACGAGGATATAGAACCGCTTCGAGCCGAAGCGGGAGTGCGTGCGGTCCGCGACGTTACCCATGATGGGATCGGTCACGGCATCCCATATCTTGCCAATGAGGGGGATCGTTCCCGCGAGGGCGGTGGGCATGCCCAGAGCCTTCGTGAGAAAGACCGTGAAGAAGGTGCTGATGACGACGAAAGCTCCGCCGCCGTAGATGTCCGCGAAGCCGTAGGAGAGTCTGGCCCAGAGGCTGTTTTCCCGTGCCTGTTTCGTTTTCATCGGGTACGCTCCTTTCAAACGGAAAATTCCGCGTTGTTCATAAACAGATCGAACCAGGGACTCTGCCGACGGAGAAACACCGGCGGTCGTCCGATGGGGGCGTCGATGGTCTGCACGCCGCCGCCGAACATCTCCCCGGTAAAGATGTGGACCCAGTCGTCCTCCGGCAGATATACGCTCCGGCTGGTCCTCCCCTCCTCCAGCACCGGCGCTGCGAGGACATCCCGGCCCAGGAGGTATTCCGTCTGCTCCGTGTAGGCCGCGGACTCGTCGTAATGGTAAAACAGCGGCCTCACCAGGGGTGTTCCCGCCGCCGCAAGCTCTCGCTCCAGAGTCAGAAGGTACGGCTTCAGCGCCGCGTGCCACCGGCTGGTGCGGGACATCTGGGAGAGTAGCTCCCCATCGTCCCCAAACTGGGCGTTTCGCGTCGGCTGATTGCCCTCGTGGAAGCGGTACAGCGGCGAGAAGGCGTTCATCTCCTCCCAGCGCAGAAGAAGCTCCTTCGAGCGCGTCATGTGCATGACAGTGGTGTAGCCCCCCGCGTCGGAGTGGGAAATCCCGCAGCCGCTCATGGCAAGGGACAGCATCGCCGGGATCACAGAGGGCAGGCCGTCGTCCCCGGACCAGTCCACGTGCTGGTCGCCGGTCCACAGCATGGGGGAGGCCGCCGCCGTGCCGGTGAAGCCCGCCCGGGTGAAGAAAAATACGTCCTCCGCCCCGGCCTCCGCGATGGCGTCCCGGTTGAGCTCCGCCCACAGGACCGGCCACCGGTTGTGGAGAAGGGCGGGGGCCTCGCCGCTGGCAAGGACGGCGTCCGTGGGGAGATATTCCCCGAAATCCGCCATCCACCCGGCAAAGCCCAGGTCCAGCAGATTTCGCTTGATAATGCTCTTATACCACTCCACCGCGGCGGAATTCGTCAGGTCCACCATCGCCGCCGGGAAGGTGGTGATGGTGACGCGGTAGTCCTCCCCCGCCGGGTTTTTCACGCAGTAGCCCCGGGCCGCCGCCTCGCGGTAAAGCGGTCCCTCCAGGGCCAGGAAGGGGTTGATGTACCCCAGAAAGCGCACGCCCTGCTCCTCCCAGGCGCGGATGCGCTCCGGCAGGTCGGGGTACAGCGCCTCGTCCCACTGCCAGTTCCACATCACTTGATAGCCGAAGCCCGTCCGCCGGCAGCCGCACCAGTCCTGGGACCATATCCCGCAGACCTTCGCGCCGGCATCCCGGGCCTGGGCGAGTTTTTTCTCGATCGCCTCCGTGCCGCCCTGAACGGCGAGGATCGCGCCGTTGTGCACCCAGTCCGGCAGCGGTCCCGGACGGCCGATGAGCTCCGTCAGACGACGGGAGACGGACGGGAAATCCCCGCACACCTCGAACCACAGCGTTGGCGGCTCGTGGAACCAAAGGTGATAGCGGTCCCCGGGCCGGAAGTCCAGCTCCCCGTAGGTCCGGGTATCCGCGTGGACATAGTATCTCTCGCTCGATACGAAGGTTGGCTGGGCGTGGTAGGACTCATATCGGTCCAGGGGCTTTTTCCGCGCCGGATGCCGTCCGAAGAGCCTCTCTCCCACGAGCTTTTTCCCGATGCGGAGGGCGTTTTGGTGTTCCGCCACCCACACGCGCACCCGCTGTCCCTTCAGGTCCAGAGCGGCATATACCTCCCCGCCGCCATAGAAATGCTCCGCGGGCGACGAGGGAAAGGTCAGCCGGAAGCGGTCCCACGGGCAGGCTTCCGGGGTGTCCAGGGTGAGGCATATCCGTCCGCCGATCTCCCGCCGGAGCAGGGCAAGGCGCTCGTTCCCATGCCGGTCGGCGTACCAATGCCGCTCCCCCTCCGGGGTCTCCTCCCGCCGGACGGGATGCAGCAGCGTCCGGTCCCGGAGGATGCGGCGATAGCGGAAGCTCCCCCGGCGCATGGTGAAGCGGTCCTCCCCCGTCGCCGCCAGGATCGCGAGAGGCAGAAACGTCGCTGCGTCCATAGGATTCCTCCGTTCGTAACCGCTTTAAATTCCTGATGTCATTGATATTTAAATTGATATTGATATTTATTTTACAAGCTGCCGCCGGGACTGTCAAGAGAAATGCCCGCCTCCCCCAGGGTAAACGCATGAAAAATATAGTTGACATAATGTGGAGCAAATGATTCAAT
>CAYNZM010000068.1:0-9336 GCA_964401725.1 uncultured Oscillospiraceae bacterium | reverse complement strand
ACACCGGTGCGCTTGCTCACTTGCGCAACCGTCATCATACGCATCCCTCCTCTTGACACTATCATATACTATGACGTTACGTTAGAGTCAAGAGATTTTTTATTTGTACTCAAGATAAAACCTTGGTCAATGCCCTTGATTTTTGAATTGCGGAAATATATAATAATTTTGTAGTTAATGCTATGTTAAATGCAGGAAACCCGTATGACAGACGGACGAGAAATCTGAAGACGACGGCGGTCCTGCAACTTTTAACTACTGAACAAAAATGTAAATTCTGCGATACTATTGATAATGACAAAAATTCTCGTTACATTATCGAGAACCCACGGATAGGCTCCGGGGAGATTCTCCTCTCCTTTTGTGGTGGGCCCGGATGCTGTATCAAAGCTTTACACCATACTTCATAGACGGTCACACATTGACCGTCTGCGTAGCTATGCGTGTAAAGCGTCAAACTCGGATCTTTGAAGTCTGTACGCGTATAGAGTATGGGCTTTTTATTTTGATCCGAGTTGGGGGGTGAAACAAATGAAAATCTGCAGAGCAAATGCCTTTCGCTTATGGTATGAGCATTACGGCGATGTGCTATATGCAGAAGATTTTCATGGTAATCTAATGTGCAAAAACGGATATGGGGACGAAAATTACCATGTAAATTTCAGAGGAGAGACAATCTATTGCGGATGGAATCTTCATCATATCCTACCCACAGCACATGGTGGCACAAATGAAAAACACAATTTAATTTGCACAAATATTTACACAAATCGCGAAGCCGAAGATAAAATCACATATTGGATTGATGACTGTCTTTACCAAGTACAGAGAATTGTCAGCACACAAGAATACGAAATAGTAAAGCTTAACTAACAGAAAGGATGCGTAATATGCCCAAACCGATTTATGATTATGAGGATGGCGACTTCATTCTCAATACATCAGGAAATATCGGCTTTGATTCTGATGGCGACATGATGATGCGAATATCGGACAATATGGCAATAGATTTGGACTCCGGTGAAATGCACATTGTATCGTCTTGGACAACGGATGACGAAGACAATTGACCCTAATTGCAACAATAGCGTGATGCTTCGGCATCACGCTATTGTTATATTAAGCACAGTTTTCTTTTGCCGCCTGGCTTTTTCGGCGTACTGATATGCGCCGCCCCAGGAGCGGGTGATGTAGGTGACCACATAGTCGGATTGTCGGAGCATCCAGTTGTTGCGCCAGGAGATGGCGTAATGCGGGTGAACTGACTCAATCCCCTCCGGGAGCATCGTATCGGAGTAGTCGTCGTATTCTGTTTTCTTCCCGGGCATATAGGCCAATACAACGGCGTAGTTGATCTGTGGATATTCTTGCTTTAACTTCTTCAGTGTGCTATGCACATAGGCATCAAATTGCCCCTGGTGACCCACATAAAACATATCCACACCGTGGTTGGTTATCAGATCTATAAGCACCTCTCTTAGCCTCGGCTTTATCGTCTCCGGGCAATCCCGGTGACCGAAAAATGTACATGAACGCACAGTTTCACCCCTTTTGGGTTATTTTAACTCAAAAGGGGTAATCTTTTCAAGTACATAAAGGTATCATTTTACTTAGAAAGAGGTGATACCTATGACCGTAGGCGAAGCCGTCCGGCAGAGAATTATTCAACTGTGCCAGGAACGAGATATTTCAATCAACAAGCTGAGTAGTATTGGTGGCGTTACGCAGTCCACCGTTAACAATATCGTTAGCGGCAGGAACAACAGTGCAACCGTATCCACAATCAAGAAACTGTGCGATGGTTTGGGTATTACAATTGATGAGTTCTTCCATTCTGATCTGTTCTCAGGATTAGAGCAAGAAATTAAATAGTCAATTAGCTGTGAGAGCAACTGTTCTCACAGCTATTTCATTTCATATGGGTATACCCTAATGACAAATCGAAATCATCCGCATTTTCATGTCACAAGAGTTTGTATACTTATTTTGAAATATTGCACTCAAAGCAAATACCCTATTGCAACAAAAAGCCTCCTTTGGTACAATGAGTACATACAAAGGAGGCTGATATTTTGAGAGTTGGTTATGTGCGCTGCTCTACCCTCGAGCAAAACGAGGCACGGCAGCTGAAGATGATGGAAGATCAAAAAGTCGAGAGGGTCTTCGTTGACAAAGCCAGCGGCAAAAACACGGACCGCAAAGCGTTCAAAGAAATGATGGCCTTCGTCCGCGCCGGCGACACTTTGATCGTGGAGAGCATTTCCCGGATCGCCAGAAATACCCGAGATCTGCTGACGATCATCTCCAACCTGGCCGAGAAGGGTGTGGAGTTCGTCAGTTTAAAGGAGAACATTGATACAACTACACCCCACGGTCGGTTCATGCTCACTGTCTTCGGCGCTCTGGCAGAGTTGGAACGTGAAAGCATCCTCGAACGCCAACGCGAGGGTATCGAGATTGCAAAGGCTGAGGGCAAGTATAAAGGCCGTAAGCCAGTTGCAGTCGATGAAGCCAAATTCCGCGCCGTATGCGCCCGTTGGCGCGCCGGAGAGATTACTGCAACTGCTGCGATGAAGGATGTAGGGTTGAAACCTAACACCTTTTATCGGCGTGTTAACAAAATGAATCTATAAGTTCTTTATAGTAAACAAGGGGAGTAACAATGAATTATTATGATCATGACACAAGAGTCAAAATAATCGACGGCATACTTGCACATAAGCAAACCTGGGACTGGTTTGTTGAGTATACTGAAGCCAATTTCGAAGTCGAGCTCAATGCCACTTCTTTTAAAACAGCACAACATTCTTTTCAAGAAATCAAAGATGTGTTTTATTTCCTAAGTAGAATCCATGATGTTTCTCGGCAACAACTGCCAATAACTAAAGACTGGCTAAAAGAAATTGATTTCCTTGCTCAATTCTACATTGGTACACAATCCATTCAGTTAGATGCTCAACTTTCAAATTTCTCTAAAATTATGCAGCTTTTAATCTACTGCGGCAAAATTTACGGACAAATTAAAAGTGAAAAATATTACTACTATATCGATATTTTTACTCTGAGAAATCTGCACCTTCTTAATGATTTGTCTCTCTTCGCGGACGAGGAAGATACCATTTTGCAGTTGTTGGATCAGATTGAGATTAATTGCGACGCAGAACGCCAGACATTTATCGCAAATATTAATCAACAATTATCTCCTGCAAATCAAGCATTTTTAGACAGGCACAAAAATGTGCTCCTGAATGCCAATTGCTTTTCTTTCACTATGCCCACAGACGATAACACGTTGGTTTGGGAGGAAGTTGAGCTATTACGCATGCTTGCGGTTTCTATACAAGACGGCAAACTCATACCACATCATAGTTCTGGAGACACATCTTTCCCAGATTTCAACGTTTGGACTACTGATAGGCTTGCCCACATTCGAAGTTACTTCAATTCAGAAAGTGCTACGTTTATTATTGAATCTATAGACTACATACTACATGGAGTAACCCCTTCTGAATCTACAATTAATCATCATTTTAATCTGCTTTATCAGTTAAGCGAAAATACCGGAGAAAACCTCTCTTATCACCTGAATTGCTCAAGTCTAGAGCTTATCACGTTATTCTTCTCCGACGACAGCAAACGATTAATTAACGCTGATTCCTACACCAAATACGGAACGATACTAAATAAATTATTTGATAATGGCTGTTTTTCCCTACTTTACAGAATTAAAGAACGCAAAGCGCTTTGTAATAAAGAAATCTCGAAGAAGTTAAATGAGCATACAAAGCTACGGCGTGATTCTATTGAGAGCATTGCTGATGTGCATTCTTTTCTCGATTACATCAAAGATGATTCTATTCGCTCCGCTGTTGGCAAAGTCCATTTCGAGTTACTAATCAACAAATTCAACACAATCATTACAAGCTCCCAAGATATTCTCGTTGCCAGTGTGTTCCTAGAGTATTTCATTTTCCTCCTTCGCATAAAAAACAACAAGGACATTGTTGCCTCAGAAATTAGTGCAGAAATTATTCGTATTCGAGCTTTATGGAAAAGCACATATTTTCCCTTGTGTACAGCTTCCATGCAGACAATTACCTCTGAGCCTATTGCTATACCTAATTCATATTCCGAACAGGTTGTGCAGTTGATTTTAGCACTACCAACTCGCTATGCAGTCAGCATGATGAAACTGCAGCAAGATAACATGATCGCTCAAATGCAGCAAATATCCAGCCATCCGCTTGTCTTGCTTGTAAGCAACATTTTAATTGACGAAGATTTCCCCTCATATCCGTTCCTCAGACTGGATGGAAAACATCCCATTGATTTACTGTACTCGGCACAGGTGAAGCAAATTATCGAAAATTATGGATACAAGTTTCTAAACTCCTTCTCCGTCCATCAGTATACGCAAGAACTCTTTAAACGGATGAAACAGGAAATGCAGATTTCTTCTGCGCTACTGAACGATCTTACTCCAATATATACTGCTGTTGCCCAGCAAAATCCTGAATATGTTTTCTTAGATTATCCAATTAATATCACTTTGGGTCATCTCACACAATTCTTCCCCATACTAGAAAATAAGATTCGCGAGTTTGGAGAAATGTGTGGTATTGTTCCTGTTTGTGAAGACCCTGAACTCTGTCATCGTTTGAAAGAACCTGATATTATTTTGAATATGATTCTAAAGCAGATTCAGGAAATGGGGGGCACTATTGGAGATGCACCTGATCTCTTCTTTATTCATTTCTGCATGTTCGGTGAAAACGGATTAAATATCAGAAATGCGTGTATTCACGGAAACGATTATTTGAGCAGCGAACGAATGACGTTCGCATTCAAAATAACTCTGATCTCTCTGTATATGATTGGGTGGCGTATTGAAATAATTCTTAGGAACCTCCAATCAACCCAGACCCAAACAGAATCAGATTGTCCCGACAACAACAACAATAATAATCCTGTGTAGTCCCAACAAAAAACACATCCACTAGAACGTGGATGTGTTTTCTTTTAGTTTCAATTGCTTGATTTTCTGGGGATAATTTGAATGCCCGCTCCTATCCTTGTGTCAGGAATGCGATATGATATATCCACCAGAAGTTTGATGACTTTTTGCGTATTCTGTACATACTGGACTATCTCATGTTTCTCAAACGGAATATATATGTCGTTCGTGATATTGTAATAATACTTCCCGTCACCACGCTGTTCGCATTTTCTGAGAATTGTTTCTGCCGGCACATCTGAATACTCTACTCGAATATTTTGAATGCTAAATTCAATCTTTTGTCCATCGATTATAAAGTAACTGTTGTAACCTCCTGGGTATTTAATATGTTCCATACCCTCGGTGAATTTTTGAAGCAAACGCTCATCTTCTTCGCCCCAAAACGTATCCCGATGTCCAATTGCAATAGTAGGGGTGATTGCGAGGGCGTTGATCATATCAATCAGGCATTTCTGTTTTGCTCTGTCGGAGCTTTCTACTTCCTTAAATTCTAATTTTTTAAATATGCAGTTCAAGAAGGCTTCCATGATTCCGCTTTCCACATGATTAACTAGCGCTGAATAAATTCGTTGTTCTCGAATCATTGAATTAGGCAACTGCATATATAGCACCACATAATCATTATCGTGTTGCACTGCCAGCCTGTCATCTGCTACCTTAATCCGGAACTGAGAAAGATTTTTCTTAACAAACTCTGCGCAACTATCGCATAACCTTTCTGCATATGCGTTCTTATCGGTTTCCGATAATGAGCTTTCAGAGCCTTTTTGGATAATCTCTTGATGATAACGCTCGTTGAAAATATCTTCAAGAATTTCTAGCCTTTCAGAACACGATCCTGTTACATACTCCCCTTCAGCAAATAGTTTGCAAAAATCATCAAAAAGCACTGATATTCTCTCCCTTGACTCTTTTGCAAAATACCTCTGGTAAATAGGGAACATTTCCTCAGGTGCTATTACCTTGAGCATTCGAGATAGCTTATCACGATTCCAACTTTGTGCGCAAATAGAAAACAGGAAAAAGTCATCTATTGTATCTATGATAACCACATGTTTTGCTACACCTTCATCCATCTGTTCCCAGTTGCGAAGCAATCCGTCAATTAGGATTTTATACTTTTCCGCGATTAACAGAATGTCAAGCTCATAGTAAAAATAGGAAAGAGATTCTCTGTTTCTCCGCAAAAGCTCTCTTGCAAAATCTTGAACTTCTTTTCCCGATTTTAATGTTTCCCTTGCGGCTAAATAGTACAAATAAATCAGAATGACTACTAATCCTAGGTTAAGCATCTCATCTCTATTCCGGTATTCAAAACAATCAAAGAAATGATCCTCAATCAGTTCTGTATCTTTGGAATCTATCGACACTTTAAGTAAATAACACAACTCTTGTATTCTGAGATTTTGTTCATCTAGGGATAGGCTTTGCTTATTATATAGAAGTTGACTGGTTGTTAATTCATAAAGATCTTTTTTAATCCTCTTCTGGATTTCCTTAGTTCTATTTGTCTTGGCAGAAAGAAGTTCATTATATGTCCAACACGAATAATATTTCAAGAAGCTGTAGTCCGGATGATCTTCTGCTTGTGCCATTATGTTTTTATACAGTTCATCGTGCATAAGGAAATAATAGTAATCTTCTCTGATTTGCTCATCTGTAATATCTGCTAATCCACCATAGAAATCCCGATATATCTGAGGCCAAAGGTTTAGCGGCTGAACATAACTCTTTTGTCTATTGGCAATGCAATATATGTCATATACAAACTTCATCATTTGGTTAGTTCGAAACGAATTGTGTTGTTTGACGATTTTTGCAAAAGCTTCCGCTATAGCCTTTTCGATAATATCAATGGTCTCATTGTCTTCATTGTGCTTTGTAACTTCAATCTCAAAAATATCTTTCAGCACCGAACAAGTATAGTCAATTGTAAGGGTGCTATCCACTTCAATTGCGTTTATTAGCTCATTCTTTATGTCCGTGATTCGCTGCGCATCATAGTTAGATATTACGTAGTCCCTAATGTCAGCACGAAGGTTTATGCTCCCCCGGAAGATGGCATACACATCCGCAACTAGCCGTACAGAAATCACAACACTTACTACCAATATCGCAACACAGAAATTGGTCAGCATGAAAGAAGCCGCCACATAATTTACAACTATAAGAACTAGGCTTGTAATCAATAACCGTTTATGCTTCAAAACTATCGGCTTAATACTAGTAACATACTCTGAAAAAGAGATGCCCAAATAGCTCTCGCTCGTTACACCGTTAATAATTGACACAATTGCAATACCAATGGAAGCTATACTCGCCTGAACGGAGAACAGAGATAGGAGGAGGTCCTCTGTGCTCGTCATTTTCATAATCCACATGTCTGGAGGAACAACAATTCCATAGTCTGAAAGTAGTGCAACAATGAAAAAAATGACGCATATCAGGATTATTATCAATTCCACAAGGATTCTCGTCTTTTTATTGCTTTTTTTCTCTATATTTTCCATCGTCTCGCGTCACGCCTTTCAAAATGGTGTTATCCCAAACTATGATTGTATCAGCCTCGCTATTTCAGAGACTTAGTTCCGTTTCCGCAGAATTGGTATTCAAAAACATTATATAATAGATCGGGATATAAATAATCTTTCCGTTTTGCTGTACTGCTCTCTCATTTGATACCACATACGCTTTCTTAATATGGTAGTCCTCGTTCTGCACAAAAGTATTAAGTGCGCTATGAACAGTATAGTCTTTGCCTGACTTGACCTCCACGGGAACAACCGACAAACTACTATAATCATCGATCAGGTAGTCCACTTCGCCCTTGTGCCGGTTGTCATAGTAGAACAGCCTGTGCCCATGTGCAATCAGCTCGCTAGCCACCACTGTTTCATAAACCGAACCAAGGTTGATGCTCTTTTCGTCATCTAAAATGGCACGAATATTATTTCCATAAAGGATTCCGGTAAGAATTCCTACATCATTAAGATACAGCTTTAGCAAATTCTTTCCAGTAGACTCGATCAACGGGAAGACCGGTGTTGAAATCGCCTGGACATTTAGCGCAATGCCAGCACTAATCAAATACTCAAACTCGTCACTGTAGTCATTGAATGTCTTTCCTCGTTTGTTCTCGATAGACTGGGCAACAACTCGCTTTTTCTTATTTTCCATATTGGAAGGGATGAGATCATAGATTCTGCGAATCATTAGTTTTCTCTCATCATCATACTTGGATGCATCAGCAGCGTAATAGTCATGTATTTCTCGTTGAATCTCGCGTACAGACTGGATGTTTTTCTCTGCCAAATAAGAATTCACAGCATCCGGCAAGCCACCCACAAGCAAAAATTTGCGGAACAAATCCATCATCTTATTGTGCATGGATTCATCCAGTTCCTCTAGACGTTCGAATTTGTTGCGCATTATCGCTATGGCTGCTTCATTCATGCCGTTGGCATATAAAAACTCTTCAAAATCAAGCGGGAACATTCTGACCTTTCTAATGCTACCCATTGGAATAGATGTCGTCTGAGACAAGGTAACGCCAAGGAGAGATCCGCTCGCAATATAGGTGTACTTGTTATCTTGAGATAAAAACTTCAGTAGTGTAAGTAAATGCGGATAAGCCTGAATCTCATCAATGAAAATTAAAGTATTGTCCTTCTCCTTCATCTTGTTGCCTGCCAGCATACTTACCTGGAGATAGAAATCTTCAATTGTTCTGGTATCGGCAAACAGTCGGTCACCCAGAGAATCTTCAACCATATTGATCTCAATAAAGTTCTCAAAGGCCTTCTTACCAACATAGCGAATGATATAGGTTTTTCCAACTTGGCGAGCACCATCGACTAAAAGAATCTTTTTGGAATTAGATCTCAAATGCGCTTCAATCACCTTTTCGATTTTGCGATATAACACGAAAACACCTCCGCAATGACATTTCAATAGAATTGTAGCAGATTTTTTCTGACATTTCAATAGAATTTTTGCGACATTTTTCTGACATTTCAAACACAAGCGCATTTAGCTCAGATTGATGACCGTCTTTTGGGCTGTAATGGAACTACGAAAAAATCTTGCTGCTCCGCCCCAGGAATGGGTGATGTAGGTGACAACATAGGCGGATTGTTTGAGCATCCAGTTGTTCCGCCAAGAGATGGCGTAGTGTGGGTGAACGGACTCGATTCCCTCCGGGAGCATAGTGTCAGAGTAGTCATCGTATTCTGTTTTCTTACCGGGCATATAGGCCAGCACAACGGCGTAGTTGATATGCGAATATTCTTGCTTTAATTTCTTCAGCTCGCTATGCACAT
>CAYNZM010000067.1:0-9413 GCA_964401725.1 uncultured Oscillospiraceae bacterium | reverse complement strand
AGAGAGCTTCGTTTTATCTCCCGCGCGGAGCTGGAATTTGTCTATTCTTAGCCGGTATCTCCGGCTCCGGCCATTTTCTGCATATAGACCTTTTTGCCAAGATGCCGCATCTGGCCGCCGCCGGATTTAGCATGATGGATGTGCCAGTTGTTCCGGCATCCTGGCTCGAAGGTGACGTTCGCAAGAAACAGGCTGGATTTCGCCGGATCGACCAGCGGATTGAGGTAGGAACTCACCCACGAAATACCGGGCAAAGGCCGTGTTGGGCTGACCGATGCCGAAGATGTTTTCCTTGTCAAAAGTGTTGTCGTTCATAGTTCTCTTTTATGTTCCGGAAGCCAGCTGGATGAGTCCGGCTGGCTTAGTGTTTGATCTTACTGCTTTCCCTCTTCCATGCCGGTATCAAGCCCCGGCTGCAGGGGGCCGTAATAGTAGGAGGCCGTCGCGCCGCCGTCCACGAGGAAGGTCGAGCCTGTGATAAACTGCGCCCGTTCGCTCATGAGAAGTTCCGCCACATCGGCGACCTCGTCTGTCGTACCCGGGCGTCCGGCGGGGCATTTGGCAAACATGTTCTTGTAGAAATCGCCCCGGATGCCGTTGAACTCATCCACAGCCAGCGGCGTCACGATGATACCGGGGGCGATGTCATTGAGGCGCGCGCCCCGCTTGCCCCACTCCACCGCCTCGTACATGGTACGCTTTTCGTTGCAGCGCTTGGCCAGCTGATAGGCGTGCAGGGTGTTGACGATGTTCTCCGACCGCAGGATCTCAAGATCCAAAAGTTCCTCCGTCGGGGTCATGGCGAGAGCCTGGTCCTCCTCGGGCGTGAGCTGCTTCATGCGGAAGCCCGACTGGCTGGAGATCGTGACGCCCACACCTCCGGGAGCAATGACCTTACGCACCTCCTCCAGCAGAATCGCCGTGCCCAGAAGGTCGATTTGCAGGATCTGCTCGATGGTGGCCTGAGACGGGGACACGCCCGCCGCGTTCACCAGCATCTTGATGGGGCCATACTCCTGGGTCTTCTGCACCGCGGTCACGATGGATTCTCGGGACGCCATATCCATCTGAATCACCACCGCGTCAAAGCCCGCGTTCGTAAGCGTATCCAGCGTTTCCTTCGCCTTTTCAGGGCGTCTGGTGGCAATCACGATCTTCTTGCCATAGCCCATTCTCCGCACGATCGCGAGACCGATCTGTCCGGCACCGGTCACAAGTAAAACTTCCTTATTCATACGTCTTCTCCTCCTGTATCAGCCGACGCTCTTCTTCGCCCAGGCGGCGACCGTCGCCTCGGACTTAGGCGCTTCCGCGCCGTGGACAGCAAGGCCCTTGCCGACGGTCGCGCCTTTGCAATACTGCTTGAGCGTGCGTTCGCTGCCGCCCAGGCCGCTGCCCTCGTGGGTCATGACGGAAAACACCGTCTTGCCCGTGAAATCCAGCCGCTCCAGCTGGCTCACCACCGCCATGGGGAAGGTGCCCCACCAGCAGGGACCGCAGACGAACACATTGTCGTAGGCACTGATGTCGTCCAGATACGTTTTCAGCTCCGGACGCGCTTTGGCGCGCAGCTCCTCCTGCGCCTCCTCGGTACAGGTCGTGTAGTCCTTCGAATATTCCTTAACAGTTTCGATCTCAAAGAGATCGCCGCCCACAGCCTTTTGGATGTACTCTGCCACGATCTCTGTGTTGCCCTTGGCAAGCTCACGGATCGCGCCGTTTACGTAGTTCTGCCCCTTGCGGGAGTAGTAGACGATGAGATTCTTTGCCATTTTTGATTCCTCCAATTATTCAAACTGTTTTGCAGCGTTGTTCACACAGGTGAGCGCGTTGAGGCTCCGGGGGTAGCCGATATACGGTAGGCACTGGGAGATGACCGCAATCAGGAATGCCTTATCGTTTCCGATCTTCATATTGGCCGCCGCGTGAGCCGTGAGCTGGGGCTCGCAGCCGCCCTGGGCCGACAGGAAGCAGAAGGTGATCAGCTCCCGCTGTTTGTAGTCAAGGCCCGTGCGGGTGTACCAATCTCCGAAGCAGTTGTCCGCGAGCCACAGGTTTATATGGCGGCTCTCCTCCGGACCGGAGCACCAGAAATCTTCCATCTGCTCCCCAAAGATGTCCACCTGACACTGGGTGCCGGCCTCCCGGCGGTTTTCCGTGGTGGTGGTCGCCTGTCCTTCCAGCGGGAGTTTTACGCCGCAGGCCGCCAGCACATCGTTCGTCGCTTTCAGAAACGGGAACACCCGCCCAATGCCGAGATAAGCCGTCGCTTGATATACCGTCTCCTTGACCTCCACCGGTGTCACGCCGAAGTTTAGCGCCGCCGGGAGCATGCAGCGGTATTCGTCGATGCCCTGACAGCCCAGCAGCGTCGCAAGGATCGCCAGAAAACGCGTTCTGTCGTCCAGCTCCCGCCCCGGCTGATTGATCACCTCGTCAAAGGCGAAGTTGTCAAAGCGTTCGATGAACTCCGGGTCGGTCTCCAAAAATTTCGAGACATACCCGGGAAACATCTTCTCGTGATAGGCTTTGGAAAAGTCTGTGATCGCCATGGTTACGCTCCTTTGCTTCTTTCTGTGCCTATTATAAAAAAAGAACACCCTCCGAATCAATTCAAATTTCGGAGGGTATTTGATAAGTTGTACTTATTTGAAACACTCGATCAAAAGCTGCTCAAACTCCCGGAGCACCGGGGTATCGTTCTCTTTTTTGTGGAAAGCACAGAGATTCCGGGTGATCTGGCTACCGTTTCGCATAAGAGGCACACGCTTCATGGCCGAGCCGAAATACTGTTCGCTTCCGCTCAGTTCAATGGGCATCACGCCTTTATTGGCTACCACCAGCACGTGAGCCTCCTGCAGGTTTTCCGCGAACAGGAACTCCCCGCGGAAGCCTACCACGTCCCGGTAATAGCTGCGCTCATTTTCCTGCTGCACCGGGGAGGCGATCAGGATGCAGGGGATGTTTTTCAGATCTGCTATCTCAATGCCATCCAAGTGGGACAAAGGATTGTGAGAGGCGATCTCCACAAAGCACTGACTCTGGGAGAGGATTCGATTGACGTATTCATCGGAGAACGCCCGGCGCTGATCGTTCAGCACCAGATCCAGCTTCCCGAAGCGCAGGCCGTCAAACAGATCCTCGTGATTGCCAACGGTGACATGCAGTTCGATCTCCGGGTGAAGCTCGGAGAAAGAACCGATGACGTGATGGAACTCCTCGCCGCTGTAGCTGATGAGGTATCCGAGGTTCAGTTCCTTCCCGCCCGATCGGGCGACCCGAAGCGTATCTCTCCTCAGCTGTTCCAAATCTGCCGTCAGCACCACGCTGCGCTTATAGAAATATTCGCCGGCAGGTGTGAGATTGAATTTCCGCCGATGCCGTTCCAAAAGCTGCACGCCCAGCTCCGCCTCCAATGCCTGGATCTGCTGGGAGATGGCCGATTGGGAGACATTGCATTGCTCCGCCGCTGCGGTAAAACTGTTATTCTCCACCACCGCCTGGAAATATTCGATCTGCCGTAGCAGCATAATGGATCCTCCTCAGCGGATGAAGTTTGTCGCGATGCGTTGTTCCTCCTGCTTCGGCAGGGGCACGCCGGAGGCGATCCCGGCCTCCTTCAGCTTCAGCAGCCAGGCCATATTGCGGCCAAGAACGCGCATGATCTGCAGGCCTTCCTCGTCCTGCAGCACCTCCTCCGGCGTGTTGCCGTGCACCATGTTCCAGTACCGGGAGCCGGGGATGATCATCTGCCCGTGCAGGAAGTACTTGTTCATCTGATCCAGCGCCGAGGTCGTTCCCGCGCGCCGGGCGGACACCACCGCCGCGGCGGGCTTCAGAGCGAAGGGGTTCTTATCCCGATGTGGGCCGGAGAAGAACGCCCGATCCATCAAGCTCATCAAGGCGCCGTTCATGCCGGAGAAATACACCGGCGAGCCGAAGATGAAGCCGTCGTATTCCTCTGCCAGCGCAGTGAACTCGTTGACCTTATCGTCAAAAACACACCTGCCCAGCCGCGTGCAGGCCCCGCATCCGGCACACCCGGCGATCGGCTTTTTCCCGATCCAGAAGAAGTCCGTCTCCACGCCTTCTCCGTTCAGTGCCTTTGCCGCCTCGCACAGCGCCGTATAAGTGCAGCCCTTCTCGTGCGGGCTGCCGTTTATAAACAAAACCTTCATTTCTTCTCTCCCTGCCTTTATGTTGTTATGTTAGACTTCCTCTTTCTATCTGCTTTTCATAGCGTTTCACAGCATCTTGAGCACATGGGGAACCAGTGTCTTGATGTCCCAATCGGTAGTGTTGATGCAGAGGTCGTAATTGAGCTTACGAGTCTCTGCACTCATGCGATTGAACCGCCGTGTACGGAACCGTACGCACGGTGGTGTGAGAGGACGGACGCCTCACGGCGTCCTCCCACTCAATTAACAAACACTTGACAAACAGGCAAAGATATGCGGCGCGCTTTCGCAGGCCAAAGTAAAGGAATGCGAAAGCGCGCCCTTGTGAACAGGAGTATGTCCGATACTCAATCACAAGGAGGTTCACATCTAATGACTGCTGCAGACATACGAAAACGACTGGCAGAAGCAATTGAGAATCTATCAAAAGTTGCGTGGCTTTTCCTGAGAAACCCATCGACAGATTTCACAAGAAAACGAAAGCTCAGCTTTCAGGATACCGTTTCATTTTTGCTGGCCATGGAGGGGAAAAGCCCAATTAATGAGTGACCTCCTACCCGATTCGAAATCGTATCAGCGTTTCACGAACAGGTCGCGCCACTGGATGAACGCCTTGCGGAATTCCTCGCGGTTTGCCTCGCGCTTCGCGCCCTCCTCTTTGTACAGGCCGAGGATGAAGTCGCGCTCGGCGAATTTGATCCAGGTGTGATAGCAGGTAACGGGCTCGTTCTCCCCGCTGCCGACGACCTTCCAGATCACGTCCAACACGCCGGCGAGCTCCTCGGAGTCCGGGGTGCCCCACCATTTGAAAATGTAGTCGAGGCCGACGAGGCCGTCGAAGCCCTCCTCGCGCAGGCCGGGCAGGGCGTTGGGATCTTCGTGGGTGGCGTCCTCCCAACGCTTGAGGCCCTTGCCGTTGTGCTCGAGCCAGCTGCTGCGCGTCCAGTCCGCCAGCTTATCCGCGCAGAGCTGCCACGCGGCGACGGCGTCGGTCTTTTCCAGAATATTTCCGATCAGCATGATACTATCCCCTCGTAATTTATTGATGGTTTCATTATATAGAAATGTCGGCGGCGGTCAAGCCTTTTTTGTTGTGACCCCACGGCAAAAGCATTTACTTATATTCATGCGGAATCGAGTGAATATTGGAGAAAACATTCACCCAAACTGATTTGCGCGACATTACAACTGAATCGCCTATAGTCGATTTCGGCAATTAGAACGATGATGCTGCGGGTCAAAAAAGTAAATGCTGTCGCCGTGGTTGTGACCCCCTGTTATTTTCCGTGCTTTACTTAGCGGCGCGATTCCGTTAAAATAGTATCATCATCAAAAAAGAAAGGAATCACGCTATGAAAAAGCACACAAAGCTGCTGGCACTGACGCTGGCGATCGCTATGCTGCTGTCCCTCGGCTCTTTCGCGGCTGCCTCGGGCGAGGCGTCCGGCGATGTGGCAGGCAGTGCGCCTCCCGCGGCGCCCAGCGCCATGGCGCAGAACACGGAGGATATGAAAAACACCGCCGCGATCTCCCTGGTCGGCGGCGCGCTCGCTTCGGACGAGATGGCCGTTTCCGGCGGCAGCATTACCGAAAGCGGCGTGTCCGGCGTGTTTGCCGAATATGCCGGGATCGGCGACTGGGACGGCTCGGCCGTGTTCGGTCACTACGGCCTTGTCCTCGATAACGCGGAGGGAAGCTACTCCATCGGCGGCGCGGCGGACGTGTACGACGTGGAGGGCTTCGGAAAGTTCAATACCGTGATCGCCCTGAAAGCCGACGATCGGGATGCGGAAAACGCCCTTATCCCCGGCCAGACCCGCGATTATAAGGACGCCCAGGAGGGCGCGGAGGGCGCGGGTGTGTACGCCAGGGTGAACGCGCTGACCGTCGATAACGCCCTGATCTACACGAGCGGCTACGGCCGCAGCGCGATCCACACCACCACCGATGTGGAGGCGACCGTCATCCGGGATTCCGCGATCTACGCGGTGGGCTCGGAGGGACGCGACTCCTCCGCTCCCGGCGTCATCTGCATGTACGCCAGCTCCCGCCCGCTGCTCATCGAGTCCTCGGGCAAGACCTATATCTACAACAGCGACCTTATCTCCAGCGACTGGGGCGTGTACTCTCTGGACGGCTGCTACGGCGCGAACGTGTACATTGTGGACGACTACAGCCTGAACACCGTCGGCGGCTACAGCATGTACGCCCTCGGCTTCGCCGCCGGGCAGGAGAACGCCACCCACTTCTACGGCTCGTACGCCGCTTCCGCTCAGTACGGCACGATTCTGTGCGCCGCGGGCCGGACGTATACCGGCGCGCTTTCCGACGCGACCGCCGAGGCTCTGGCGGAGCTCGGGGAGAGCGGCCTTGCCGATCCCATCCTGCAGAACGGCTGGAGCTACATCGGCGGCCGACAGAACGCCGTCACCATGCAGGCGGATATGTCCGGCGCGGAGATCGTCGGCATCCTGGACGCGAAGCACACCGTGTTCGACACCGTCGGCGTTACTGACCTGCATACCGGCGCGCCGCTCGTCGACACCCTCGATATCTACGATTACAAGAACGACGCGGCCGTTGGCGCGGCGCACTACTTCCTGCACTACTTCCACGGCTCGGCCTTCGGCATCCGCAGCGAGAACGTGGATATGACGCTGGACGACTGCAAGGTCTACGCCTCGAACGGCGTCGCCATTCAGACCGTCGTCGGCTATGACAACATGGCCTCGAACATAAAAGTGCCCGACGGCACCGAGTACCACGGCTCGAACATCACCGTGAAGAATATGGAGCTTACCGGCGATGTCCTGCACGAGGACTACCAGCGCAAGATGATCCTGTCTCTCGAGAATGCCAGCCTCACCGGCGCGGTCGTGTCCGGCACGTGCGCGGCGTGGAACAGGAACATTTCCGACTTCATCGACGTGGGGTGGACGGCCTACGACGACGAGCTCGGCCACACGAAGGATGTGGTGTACGCCACGCTCTGCCCGGATGCGGCGTATGAGACGATCTGGGGCGTGCGTATGAACATCGACGCGGATTCGACCTGGACGGTCACCGGCGATTCGAGCCTCAACACCCTCACCGTTGCGGATGGCGCGGTCATCGAAGCGCCCGCCGGCCATGAGCTCGCGATCTACGTCGGCTGTGAGATGCGCGGCACGGACGAGTTCTACGATTATACCACCGGCACGCCGATCGACACCCTCACCGCGGGGGACTACACTGGCGTGGTGATTTTGGTGAAGTAAGAAACGATCCAGTACCATGATACGGCGGCTCGGGTATCCGGGCCGCTGTTTTTGGCGGTAGTTCAACACGTTTTCGTTGCTTTACATTCCGCCGCGCGGGGCGATATAATGTGCCCAAAGAATCATAGCGAAGGAGTGTACGCCCATGTATGAAGCAAAGCCCATCCCCCGCACAAAGACCGCGCTGCTGTATCAGTGCACCTGGCTTGTGGACGCGGATGCGGAATACGACGACCTGACCATCACGAAGACCGCGAAGCTCATCGCGCCGGAGGGCAAGATGATCGCCCTGACCGTGGACGGCGTCGGGCGCGAGGTAAAGCCCGGTCACTACGTCGGCCAGGTGAAGCTCAGCCTTTCGGAGGGCTGCTATATGGCGCCCCACGGGCTTATGAACGCCAATCAGATCGCGCGCTATCTGCACACCGCCGCGGCGGTGGATAACGGAAAGCTCGTTCAGGAACAGTGCATCCCCGCGCTTTTGCAGGGCGGCTCCGTGACCGATGCGAAGATGGAGGACGTGTACCTCGCAAGCTGCGAGGAGAGCCTGAACGGCCTTGTGATCTCCGGCGACAGCGAGTACGAGGTCAAGAACGTCACCATGGATCTTGAGGGCTTTGCCGATAATGACTTTCTCGGCGTCGGCGCGGGCGTTTCGGCCGTTGACAACGCGCGCGTCACGATCCGCGACTCGAAGTTCAATCTCTCCGGCGTGACCCGCTGCGCCATCCACGTCGGCGGCGACAGCCGCGTCGTGGTGGAAAACTGCGATATCGAGAACATCAGCCCCGACAGCGACCGTCTCGGCTTCTTCTCGTGGAACGTGGGCTTTCTCGGCACGAACCGCCTGACCCAGCTGACCGACAACGCGCAGGTGGAGTACCGCAACTGCCGCATGCGGACGAACGGCTGGGGCGTATGCTCCATCGACGGCAACAACGAGCCCGTGAAAATGCTCCTCAAAGACACCACTATCGAGCTGTGCGGCCCGCGCGCGCACGGCTACGGCGCGTTCTGCATCGGCGAGAACGAGGTCACCTTCGACCACGTCACCGCGAACGTGAACGGCTACCCCATGATGCTCATGGGCATGGAGAGCCTCGCCCGCGCGAACATCGTAAACGGCTCGGTGCTGCGCGGCCGCCGCTTCGGCGCGTTCGTCGTCGGGGACGACAACAGCATCCTGAACATTGCGGACTCAAAGTTTGAAACGGGCAAGTCCTCGCTCTGCCTCAAGGGCAGCGGCGGCACGGTCATAAACGTGAAAAACAGCGAGCTCAAGGCCGGAAACGGCGTGCTCCTGCAGATGATGGATACCGACGAGGCCGGCATGACCTCCGTGGAATACCTCGTCCCCGTCGGCGAGGTCGATACGCCCATCGCGGGGCGCGATCTCACCGCCGCGAAGGAGCGGGAGGATATCTTCCTGAACCTCGCGGATATGACCGTTGCGGGCGATATCTATAACTCCACCACGAACATCCGCGCCTACGAGCGCGGCGCGAAGGACTCGCCCGGCGAGTTCCACGATACCCTGATCGGGCCGGTCGGCTTTTTCGACGCGCCGCCCGAGGGCATGCCCATGCCGCCCGACCACCGCGGGCCGAAGAACCTCGCCGTGAGCCTTCAAAACGCGCGCCTCACGGGCGTGATCTCGTCCGCCGGGCAGGCGTACCGCGACGGCGTTGCCCGCATCACCGAGGAGAACCGCCTCGAAATGTCGAACGTCCGCCAGTGGGCGCAGGAGCCGGTAAACAACGGCGTGTGTGTGTCGCTCGATACGAACAGCGTCTGGATCGTGACGGGGGAGAGCTTCGTCACCGCGCTGGAGCTGGCCGACGGCGCAGCGCTCGAAGCGGCGGCAGGAAAGACCCTTACCGTGACCGTGAACGGTGCGCCCGTCGATGTAAAGCCGGGCAAATACACCGGCGTGATCCGCCTGACGGTCAACTGAATATGCGCGACGGACGGGGCGACA
>CAYNZM010000066.1:0-9437 GCA_964401725.1 uncultured Oscillospiraceae bacterium | reverse complement strand
GGATCAGCGCCTTCGTATACGTCGACCCTACGTCGCATCCGCCATAATATCTCATAATCGCAGTTCTCCTCTCAATTACATACATGCCTCGTCGTCGAAATCGCAGAGGCTGGGGTCTACCGGCTCCGCCTTCATGACGGTGCGCATATACTCGTTCACCTTGGCGCGCATGGCCTTGCGGGACACGGTGCGGGGGTCCATCAGGTCGTGCTCGATCCAGATCATATGGTAATTTTTCTCCCGGGCCTGCTCATCCAGGATTCCCTGGAGCGTGGCCATGTTCTTGCAGGCCACGTTCTGGTACATGATTATGATCTCCGCCCGCCAGGCCTCGACCTGCCGCCAGAGCTCGTCCACCACGTTGTGATAGCCGCCGTTGGTGTGACGGCGCATGACCATCCGCTCGTACAGGCGGGAGAGGTCCTGCAGGGCCAGCTCCTGGTCCTCGGCCTCCATGGGCTTTGTGAAGTTCAGGGACTCCATCTCCACCAGGATGTCGATGCCCCAGCAGTTGGCGAGCCAGTTGGAGAAGTTGGCGTAATAGTGGGCGGGGCAGGACCATACGATGCCCCGGTACTTCATCTTGCCGCGCCAGGCCTCTTCCCGGCGCTCATAGGCCTGGAGCATGATCTTGTTGACCTTCTTGAAGGTCTTCATGGTCCGGGGATCGGCGCCGCCGTCCATCTCGTAGTTCCACTTGCGGAACAGTTCGTAGCAGGGACCGATGATCTGCGGGTAATTGGTCTTGTTGACCTCCCACTTCTCCAGCTCGTAAGCGGTCTCCTCGTTGAAGCGCTTCATCTGGGTGAAATAGGCGTCCCAGTCCCATTTCGCGCCGGTCTGCTCCTCCACGAATTTGATGCAGGCCTTGATGTCCTCCGTAGCGTCCTCCACCGTCTCCTCGTACTCATAGCGCACGGGGAAGGTAAGATGGAACACCGGCAGGTCCGGGAACCGACGGGACATATAGCTCGAGGCCATGGTGGAGCCGTCGCAGGGCATGGAGCTGGAGATGAAGCAGGCGCCCATATGGGGCAGTGCGTCGATGACGAGAGCGCCGCACTCGCTGGAGGGCACCGGGCAGGCGTCCGCCGGCAGGCCGAAGGACTCCACCGCGTCGATATAGGGCACGCAGGTGAGCTGGTCGATCTCGCTGACGAGAAACACCGGCATGAGCTGGTAGGGGATGCCGAGAAGGTCCGGGAAGCCCGCCATGATCTGGCCCATAGTCATCTCGTCGAAGAGGACGACCTTTTTGTTGAGCTCTGCGGAGTTGCCGTTTTTCTCGTCGCACTTGGCCAGGAAGACGAGATTTTCCGCTACATAGCGGAAGATGTCGTAGATCATCAGGTGGCTCATCTTCAGTGCCGCGCCCCGCTGGCCCATGGTGTTTTTGTCCATGAAGCCCACGCAGCACATATAGCTGATCATCCAGCGGTACCAGAAGGTGGCGTTCAGGGCGGGGACCAGGTCCTTGGAGAAAGTGCCGAGGAGCATGCCCCACATTTTGAGCCATTCCGCGAAATCCACGCCGGTATCCTGCACGCCGCGCCATTCGCGGCGCACCGTGGCCATGGCGCCGGAGCGATAGAGCTTTCCCAGCTGCTTCTCACCGTTCAGGAGGAGATCCTTCCGCTGCTCGGGCGTCATGGCCCGGACGGTATCGAATTCTTCCTTTACCCGCCTGCCGTCGGCCTTGAAATTATCCTTCGTCTTCTGCCAGACGGCCTTCCAGTCGGTCTCCTTTATCATGCCGCCGATGATAGCGCCGATCTCCTTCATATTTTCGCCCTGGGCCTTCCAGTCCATATTGGTCTTGGCCCGGAAGAATTTCGGGTTGGGATATTTTCGTTTCGCCATCACGCGTTCCCTCCGTTCTTTTGGATCCGTTTGATTTCCAGGGACTCCACAAAGGCCTGGAAGCGGGTGCGGAGCTGTCCGGAGGTTCGGGCGTTATAGGGGCGGTCGATGGAGAGGACGGGCCAGCCCCGTTCCGTGCTCATGATGTGGCTCACAAGCGCGCGCTCAAAGCCCCAGAAATCGCAGAACTTCATCTGCTCGTAGATGATGCCGTCGGCCTTGAACTCCCGGGCCAGCCGCTCCGCGGTGTCCCGGCGCTGCCGCACCTTCTCGTCGCTGATATACCGGGCGCATTCGCTGACCTCCATGTAGTGCCGGCAGATCTGATCCAGCGCCGGCTCGTCGTCGTTCAGCTCGATGACCTCCCGGCCGGGAGTGGAGCCATAGCAGTAGCGGTCCGAGACCACCATGGCGCCGGCCTCCTCGATCATCTTCGTGAGGCTGGGATCGTCGATCTCGCTGCCCACGATGGCCACGCGGGCGCGGAACCAGGGCTTCGGGTCCGGTTCGCGGGTCTTGAGCTCCTCCAGGGTCTCCCGCAGATACGGCAGGATGAGGGCCTTGGGGCAGGTGTAGCTGACCAGGTTCAGCACATGATACTCATACCCGGTGATGACGGGGTTGTCCGCCTTGCGCATCTGCCCGATCTCGGTGAGGATGCGGCAGACCTCATTGTGCTCCTCCACGGCTCTGCGCAGCGCCTCGTCGGAGGTATCGATGCCGTAGCTTTTTTCCATCACGTCCAGCAGGCGGACCCGCATCTGCTTTACATAGTGGCGGACGGAATAGTCCTCGACTTTGTAAGGCATATCGCAGTGGGTGACGAAGAAGCTGGGCTTCTCATTCATTTTGAGAAGCTCAAAATGCTCGTAGAAGCGGTTCATCATGGAGCAGGCATCCACGCCGGCCAGTCCGTCCAGGAAATTGAAGCCTCCCTCGATGCCCCGCTCCACCAGCGCCCGGGCAAACTCGCAGGTGTAGTTGGACATATAGAAGGTGGCGATGTCGATGGAGCCGGTCCGGGGCGCCCGCAGGCGCACGGAGAAGCATTTATCGACGTTCAGGATGACCTCCGGGGTGTGGAAGCAGGTATAGCCGATGGCAAGCTGGCCTTCCTCTTTGGCTTTTTCCACCAGCTCGTTGTCGGCGTTCTGCAGCAGATCCTCAAAGAAGATCAAGTGTTTCAGATCTCTCAAACGACACACCTCTCTTTTTATGCGGATTTGATTCCTTACACACTCTATCAGGATTTAAGGATATCCAGCTTTTCCAGTGCCTGACGCGCACCGCGCATGATCGGACTGTCCGCCGGCAGGTCAAAGACGCTCCTGCCGTCGATATCGTTCAGGGCATGGGCCGTGTCCGAGGGGATGACGGCCAGCAGCTCCGTGCCGTCGATGCGGATATGGGACAGCATATCCGCATCCGTCAGCCGGTTCACCACCGCGCCGCAGCGGTCGTACATCACGAGCTCATCCGCCACGCGCCGGATGGTGTCGATCACCTGGGTACCCTTGCGGCTGGGGTCGGTGATCAGCACGAGATGCGTCACCTTCTCCATGACCCGGCGATTGATCTGCTCGATGCCCGCCTCGCCGTCGATGACGACATAATCGAAATCGCGGCTCAGAAGGTTTATGACCTCCTTCAGATACGCGTTCACCTTGCAGTAGCACCCGGCGCTCTCCGGACGGCCGATGGCCAGAAAGGAGAAGGCCTGCTGCTCCACCATGGTGTCAAAGATGCGGTATCGCGCCTCCGCCAGCATCTCGATGGCCTCGCGGGGCGCGCCGTCCTCCACGGAGGCGACAATGCTCTTGCGGATATCGTCCAGCGTCTCCCGCACCTCCACGCCCAGAGCGGTGCTGAGCCCGATGGCAGGGTCGGCGTCGATGGCCAGGATGCGCTTGTCGGGGTAGGCTTCTGTCAGAAGCCGCACGAAAGCGGAGGAGACGCTGGTCTTTCCCACGCCGCCCTTGCCGGCCACGGCGAGGATAACAGTCTTGTGGTCCATCGAGAAATACGCTCTCTTTCCAAAGAGGCGGAAACACACCGCCTCATTTAATCGTCAAGAATATCACATATAAATAATAACACGAACATGCCGCGGATGCAATGAGATAATTAAAAAAATCACATTCATTTGTTGCTTATGTAATAAAAGTGTGTTATGCTGGGGGTTGTTAAGGGTGTGTCAAACTACAAAGACAGCTAACATCTGGAAAGTGAGGGTGAAATCTTGAAAAAAGACGTATTGGTTCAGCAGCTGGTGAACAGCTACGGCAACTGGGTGCGCACAGACTGCGAGAACCGTCAGGGCGGCACGGGCCGCATGACGAAGGAGCTGTATCCGTATACCTCATTGTTCTCCCCCATCCGCATCAACAAGCTGACGGTGAAAAACCGCCTTGTGATGGCTCCCATGGGTAACTGCCAGATGGCGGAGGAAACCGGACGGCCCAACGACAAGATGCTCCGGTATTTCTTTGCCCGAGCGGAAGGCGGCGTGGGACTTCTTACCACGGGGCTGATCCCCATCAGCCATCATATCGACGCCTCCGTCACGGAGAAGGGCAACTTCTCCTATTTCCCCCGGATCGACGGTACCCGTACAAACTTCATGGGCTGGCGTGACCTGGCCCAGGGCGTTCACGCCCGCGGCAGCCGCATCTTCATTCAGTTGACACCCGGCCTGGGCCGTGTGGGCAACCCCCAGTGCCTGCTGACCAAGTTCCAGCTTCCCGTGAGCGCGTCGCTGAACCCGAACTTCTATCTGCCGGACGTGCCCTGCCGCCCGCTGACGGATATGGAGTGCGACAAGATCATCGCCAATGCCGGACAGGCCGCCATGGACGCCAAGGTCATGGGGCTGGACGGCGTGTATCTCCACGGGCACGAGGGCTATCTTCTCGATCAGCTCACCAGTCCCGCTTTTAACCGCCGCAAGATCGGCAAATACACCGACTGGCAGCGGTTCGGCATCGACCTCATCAAAAAGATCCGAGAAAAGGCCGGGCCGGACTATCCCATCATGTACCGCATCGACCTGTCCCTCGCTTTGGAGGAGACCTACGGTGAGCGCATGAACACCGAGAAGACTCTGAAGCACTTCCGCAACGGCCGCTCCATTGCCGACACGCTGGACTATATGGAAAACCTCGTAAAGGCCGGCGTGGACATGTTCGATGTGGATCTGGGCTGCTACGACAACTGGTGGCTGCCCCATCCTCCGGCGGGTATGCCTGCCGGCTGCTTCCTGGACGTGGCCAAGGTGGCGAAGGAATACTTTGCCGCCCGGGGCATCAAGTCAAACGCCGGGGTGGAGGTCCCCATCGTGGCCGTGGGTAAGCTGGGCTATCCCGATATAGCGGAGAAAGCCCTGCGGGACGGCAAGGCCGATATGATCATGCTGGGCCGCCCGGTGCTGGCGGACGAGAACTGGTGCAACAAGGCGTATGCGGGGCTCGTGGAGGAGATCCGCCCCTGCATCGGCTGCCAGGAGGGCTGCGTCAACGAGTTTGTCGAAGGCGGTCATCCCCAGTGCGCCGTGAACCCCCGCACCGGCTTCGAGGACCTCTATCCCGCAGAGCCTGTTAAGGCCGAGGTGTCCAAGAAGATCGCCGTGGTTGGCGCCGGGTGCGCGGGTCTGAATTTCGCCATCACCGCCGCGAAGCGGGGCCACAAGGTCGAAGTCTTCGAAAAGAGCGACAAGCTGGGGGGCAAGATGAACGCCGCCGGCGCGCCTCTGAGCAAGTACGACCTGCACAACTATATGGAATGGCTCATCGCCCAGGTGAAAAAAACCAAAGGAGTCAAGCTCCATCTGAATACGCCTGTGGATACCGATGCTTTGAAGGCCGGCGGGTACGACGCCGTGATCTTTGCCAACGGCTCCCGGGAGGGACAGCCGAAGTTCGAGGGGGCGGACCGGATGCCCACCGCCGAGGCCATGCATCTTCTGACCCATCCGGACGAGCTGCCGGACGACGCGAAGAAGATCGTCGTGGTGGGCGGCGGCGCCGTGGGGCTGGAGACGGCCTACTGGCTGGCCACCGAGAAGCAGCGGGACGTCACCTGCGTAGAGATGCTGGAGTACTTCGAGGACGGCGCCTGCACCGCGAACCGAGGGCACCTGATCCACTACTTCGAGGCCGACGGCGGCAAGCTCATCAACTGTGCCAGGGTCCTGCGCTTTGAAAACGGCTATGTGGTCATGGCCCGCAACCACTCCAAGGCTGTGCCCGATCCCTACTGCACCTGGACGCCCATCATTCCCAAGAACGTCGAGAACCCCCTGGCTCCCAAGATGACGAACGAGGAGGTCATCGAGCAGATCCCGGCGGATCTGGTGGTGCTGGCCATCGGCAACCGCGGCGACGACGGCCCCTTCCTCGCGGCGCAGCAGGCCCATGTAGCCCCCGAGGTCCACAACATCGGCGACAGCTACAACACCCAGCGCCCCGGCAATATGTGGCAGGCAACCAAGGCCGCTTACAATCTTGCGACCCGTATATGAGCGCCGCTGCCGCGAGGCCGACCGAGTCCGCGGAGAGCTGAAGCGGCAGAAGACCTATCTTCTGAACCTCATGTCCTCCCCCGGTGCGGTGAAAAACGCCATGATCCTCTCCGTGCCCGAGGGACACGACAAACCGCTGAAATCCCCCCCTCATCTTCACCGTATGCGTCGCCCTCATCATCAACAAGATCGACGTACTCCCTTACTTCGATAAAGAGAGCCCGATGTCATCCGTTGGGGTGGCGGCAGTTCTCAAAGGCCGCACATACTATGTTTTGCACACTCCCCCAACCATATATACCCATATACCCAGCCGGATCGAAATCGGATCCGGCTGTTTTTTTGTTTTCACGGGTGGGTGATGCGCTGCTGCGGGGCGTTTTCGGCTGATTCTGCATCGCCGGAGGCCGAAAAATGTACGTTTTGCACTTGTAAATCGCTAAAATCTGGTATAAAATGAAAGAGTTAAATTTGAAAGCGGACGTCCGCTTTCCATCTTTTGCTCCGCAAAAGATGATGAGACCTTCCAGACAAGGCGGTTAGTGGAATGAATTCAAAAACCCTGGTCTACATTTTGAAACGGATCGGTCTGGCCCTGCTGACGGTGTGGGTCGTGATCACGGTCACCTTTTTTGTCATGCATGCCGTCCCCGGCGGACCGTTCATGAGCGAAAAGGCGGTGTCGGCCGCCGCGCAGGAGGCGCTGGAGGCCAAATACGGCCTGGACAAGCCTCTGATGGTCCAGTACGGCACCTACCTGAAGGACGTTATCACGAGGTTCGACTTCGGCCCGTCCCTGAAGCAGCGCGGACGCATGGTGATCGACGTCATTGCCGACGGCATGAAGACCTCCGCAAAGCTCGGCGTGATCGCCGCCTTCGGCGCGTTGGTGGTCGGGGTCGTGCTGGGTGCGGTGGCAGCCCTGCGGCGCAATAAGCTCATCGACAAGATCATCATGGTCATCACGACGGCTTTCGTTTCCATGCCCTCGTTCATCATGGGCTCGCTGCTATTGGTCCTGTTTGCCATAAAGCTCATGCTTCTGCCGGCCAACGGCTCCACGTCCCAGGGTCTCATCCTCCCCATCATCACCCTGGCCCTGTATCCCATGGCGTACATAACCCGTCTGACCCGCTCCTCCATGCTGGACGTGCTGGGCCAGGACTACATCCGCACCGCCAAGGCCAAGGGCGTTTCCGGCGGAAAGATCATTTTCGGCCACGCCATGAAAAACTCCCTCATCCCGGTCATCACCTATTTCGGACCGATGCTGGCCTACATCGTGACGGGCTCGCTGGTGGTGGAGCAGATCTTCGCCGTCCCCGGCATCGGCCGAGCCTTCGTCAGCAGCATCACGAACCGCGACTATCCGATGGTCATGGGAACGACCATCGTGCTGGCGGTGCTCATCGTCGTCATGAACCTCGTGAGCGACATCCTGTACAAGGTAGTCGACCCGCGGATCAATCTGGAGTAAAGGAGGCCGGACCCCATGAAAAAGAAGTTCACCATGCACATCGACGTGGACCCCTTCCTGCCGGCCACCGACGAGGAAAAAGCCTATATGGTGCAGATGCGGCCGTCATCCACCTTCTTCCGGGACGGCATGAAGCGTCTGTTCAAGAATCGGATCGCCACCGTCAGCCTGTTCCTGATCGTCATCATCGCGCTGGCGTCCATCATCGTCCCCATGTTCTGGCCCTACTCCTACGACAACATGCTGGGCGTCACCCCGGGAAAGCCGGTGGACGCCTCCTACAATAACCTCGCTCCCTTCACCTACGGCAAAACGGAGCTCCAGCAGATCGAGGCCGGCGAAAAGGTCTTCCCACACATCTTCGGGACCGACTCCTCGGGCCGCGACTACTTCATCCGCGTGGTGTACGGCACGCGCATTTCCCTGGCCGTGGGCTTTTTCGCCAGCATCATCGTCCTCGTCATCGGCATGACGGTGGGCTCCATCGCCGGCTACTGCGGCGGCACGGTGGACCTCATCATCATGCGCATCGTGGACATCATCTACTCCCTGCCCGACATGCTGATGGTCATTCTCCTGGCTTCGGTGCTGAAAATGACCCTCGGCGACGCCATCGAGGGGACGGCCCTGGAGAAGATCGGAAGCAACATCATCAGCCTCTTCATCGTCTTCGGCGTGTTGTACTGGGTCTCCATGTCCCGCCTCATCCGCGGACAGATCCTCTCCCTGCGGGAGCAGGAATACGTTCTGGCCGCCCGGGCCGCCGGCGCCAAGGGCGGCTGGATCATCCGCAAGCATCTTCTGCCGAACTGCATCAGCGTCGTCATTATTTCCACAGCCCTGCAGATTCCCAATGCCATCTTCACGGAGAGCTACCTCTCCTTTCTCGGCCTCGGCGTGAACGCCCCGATGCCCTCCCTGGGTTCCCTGGCTTCGGACGCCCTCAACGGCCTTTCGTCTTATCCCTTCCGGCTGGTGATCCCGGCGGTGGTCATCTCCCTTATCGTGCTGTCGCTGAACCTCTTCGGCGACGGGCTGCGGGACGCCTTCGACCCCAAGCTGAGGAACTGAGAAAGGAGCGGGAACATGCCACTGTTAGAAGTAAACGATCTTCATACCTCATTCTTCACCCCCGCGGGCGAGGTCCGCGCCGTCAACGGCGTGTCCTTCAACCTGGACCGCGGCAAGGTGCTGGGCATCGTGGGCGAGTCCGGCTCCGGCAAATCCGTCACGGCCTACTCCATCATGCAGATTCTCGCCAGCACCGGACGCATCGTATCCGGCTCCATCAAGCTGGACGGCCAGGAGCTGGTCGACTCCGGCGAGCGCTTCATGAAAACCGTCCGGGGCAACAAAATATCCATCATCTTCCAGGACCCCATGACGAGCCTGAACCCCACCTACACCATCGGCCATCAGCTCATGGAGGCGATCCTGCTCCACACGGACCGGAACCGCCGGGAGGCCTGGGACCGGGCGGTGGAGATGCTGCGGCTCGTCAACGTGAACGAGCCGGAAAAGCGCATGCGCCAGTATCCCTTCGAGTTCTCCGGCGGTATGCGCCAGAGAGTTATGATCGCCATG